>JABCYV010000327.1 GCA_013290025.1 Acidobacteriota bacterium | reverse complement strand
CTGATCCCCGCTGCCACCCTGGTTTGCACGATTGGCACGACATCTTCACCGATCGTCCAGCACCTGACGAATGTGAAGAAAGAGCGAGGGCGGGTGGTGACGGACCCTGATATGCGTGTTGCTGGACTCCCAAACGTTTGGGCAGTTGGAGACTGCGCTTACATTACGAACGCGTTCGACAATAAACCGTCTCCGACAACGGGACAATTCGCGGAAAGAGAAGGACGCCAAGCAGCCGACAACATTGTGCGAGTGCTGCGAGGTGAACCCACTCTCCCCTTCTATTTCAAGCCTCTCGGTCAGCTCTGCTCCATCGGTGGACGCCGCGCGGTTGCAGAAATGTTTGGATTTCGGGTATCTGGCATTCTCGCGTGGTTTATGTGGCGCGGCGTATACCTTTTGAAGTTGCCTAGTTGGTCACGCCGCATTCGCGTTGGCACCGACTGGGCCTGGGATCTCATTTTTCCGCGTGATCTTGGGGCTTTTGCCGCGAGCCAGAGCCAGCACGTTTCCCGCGCCTACTATCGCCCTGGGGATTTCATATATCACCGCGGGGACCCGGCAAATTTTTTCTACGCGATTGAACAAGGTGAAGTTGAGATCCTCCGGGGCGCAGATGCAGAGCAAACAGAAACTCCGTTTGCCGTTTTAGGTCCGGGCGATTTCATTGGCGAAGCGGCCCTGCGTCAAAATGAATCGTATCTCTCGAGTATTCGGGCGCGTACCTTCGTGCGCCTCGTTGTGATGAGCCGGGCTTCTTTCTCAGAGCACGTCGGAACAATGGCGCCGTTGCGTGACATCGTCGCGGAATCCGTCAAGCGAAGAGCCGAAAATATGTGGCTGCACTTTCCTGACGCAAAGGACGCTTTGACAAGGGAGCCGCTATCCACGTTCCTGGAGCCTGCTCCCGCCGAGACGCTGAAACCGGACAGCACTCTTGAGCAAGCTGTCGCTCTGCTGACCAGAAGTACCAATGAGTTTCTTTTCATTCTAGATGATCAGCAGTGCTTGTGGAGCGTGACGAATGGGACTGATCTTACCCTCGCGGCCCAGATGATTGCCTACAAACAGGCAGTAACCCGCGATAACGTCAAGAATGTGAAATTGCGGGAATTCGTATCCGCTGAGCCTGCAACTGTCCTATCAGAGGAGTCGAGTTTGGTTGCTGCGACTACCATGCTTGAACATGGGCTGAAGTGGATTCCTGTTGTCGCCAGCAAGACCGACCGCCATCTGAAAGGCTTCGTCCGAATGGACAAGATGACCTACTGGCTTCTGCAACAAGCGGCAAATCAGGTGAACCCGAAAATCGCTCGCACCCAGGCTACGGCCTGACTGGAAAGGAAGAATGGTGAGGCGCCGAGTGCACAATCGGGCTTTGGTCCAGGGGATCGGAAGCAAGGTCTCTGGCCTCGGTGGTTTGATCGCGGGCTTTCTACTTGCCGCGAGCCTGTGCTTCGGAGGGCCCGCGAATCCTTCTCCCCCGAATATGTTCCGGCCGGCCTCGACGCCTGCCGATGCGATCTTTCATATATCAATCTTCGTGCTTATCATTTCGGGTGTCATCTTCGCGGTTGTTTTCTGGCTGCTGGTCTACGTTCTCGTGAAGTTCCGCCGGAGTGCAGGCGACGATGGCCGCGAGCCTCCACAAGTTTACGGCAGCAATCAGGTGGAGCTCGCCTGGACGGTCTTGCCGATACTCGTTGTCTTCGTCTTGTTCCTTGCAACCGCTCGCGTAATCCACTCGATCGAGGACGCTCGAAAGCCTCCGGAAGCGGTTGAAGTCATCGCGATCGGCCATCAGTTCTGGTGGGAATTTCGGTACCCCTCGCTTGGAGTCGTCACGGCAAACGAGTTGCACGTCCCGGTCAGCGATCCAGCCCATCCCACGCCCACTTTTATACGGTTGCTTTCCGCAGATACGGATCACAGCTTCTGGGTCCCACGCTTGGCTGGAAAAACCGACTTGATTCCCAATCGCACTAACAACACGTGGATCGATCCTCATGAAGTTGGGATCTACGTTGGTCAATGCGCCCAATATTGCGGTACCCAACATGCCAAGATGCTCTTACGCGTGTATGTCGAACCGCCGGATCAGTTCAAGCGGTGGGTCCAGGAAGAAAGCAAGCCAGCGCAAGTGAGTGATGCATTCAGTGAAGGCCGCCGAATTTTTGAATCGATGGCTTGTATCAACTGCCATGCCATCTCAGGAACCGTGGCGGACGGACGATTTGGTCCCGATCTGACTCATCTGATGAGCCGCGAAACGATTGCCTCCGGTGCGGCTTCAAATACGCCTGAAAATTTACGACTTTGGATTCACGATCCCGACGCCATCAAACCGGGCTCGCTGATGCCTGCAATGAAGTTGACGGACCAGGATCTAGATGCGCTCACAGCGTACCTCGAGACGCTTCGATAACAGCGGGGTATTGTCACATGTCGTCGGAATCAATCGCACTTAACCCGGGTGACGAGTCCACACGACCGATCGGCGATCGGCTCCACGACTGGGTAACCACGGTCGACCATAAAAAACTTGGCATCATGTATATCCTGTACGCGCTCGTGTTTCTTGTGATCGGCGGAATCGAAGCGTCGATCATGCGGATACAGCTCATCGTTCCGCACAACCATTTCGTATCGCCGCAAGTCTTTAACCAGATGTTCACGATGCATGGCACGACCATGATTTTCTTCGTGGCCATGCCGATCATGTTCGGCTTCGGGAATTATCTGGTTCCACTGATGATTGGCGCTCGCGACATGGCCTTTCCGCGCCTGAATGC
>JABCYV010000326.1 GCA_013290025.1 Acidobacteriota bacterium | reverse complement strand
TACCGTCGTAACTTTTTCACACGGATGGCCGCTGTGTTCTGACGCCTGGGACGGGCAAATGATGTTCCTCGCCCAGAACGGATTCCGCGTGGTTGCACACGACCGGCGTGGCCATGGCCGGTCTAGCCAAGCCTGGTCCGGGAACGACATGAACGGCTACGCCGACGATCTGGCGGCTCTCATCGAGAAGCTGGATCTCAACGATGTCACGCTGGTCGGTCACTCCACAGGTGGAGGCGAAGTGGCTCGTTACATCGGGCGCCATGGCACAAAGCGAGTTGCCGCGGCCGTCCTGATCGGTGCGGTACCGCCGATTATGGTGAAGTCCGCTGCCAACCCCGAGGGAATCCCAATCGAAGTATTCGACGGATTGCGCAGCGGCGTGGCCAAAGACCGTTCCCAATTTTGGAAGGACTTCGCCATCATGTTCTATGGCGCCAATCGGCCGGGTGCGAATATTTCGCAAGGAATGTTCGACCAATTCTGGCTATGGAGCATGCAAGGCGGCCTCAAGAATGTCTACGACAGCGTCAAGGCATTTTCCGAGACCGACTTCCATGAGGACCTGAAAAAGTTCGACGTGCCCACGCTGATCATGCACGGTGAGGACGACCAGATCGTGCCGATCAACATTTCAGGAATGAAATCGGCCAAACTCATCAAGGGAGCCCAGAAAATGTTTTATCCAGGCTTGCCGCACGGCCTCACCGCCACGCATCCGGATCAAATCAACGCCGACCTCTTGAAGTTTCTGAAATCGGTCCAGCAGGTTCGGAAGGCGGCCTGAATTGTCGCCTCGCGCAGATACATATTCTGCGCCGGACCAATCATCAGCTTGCCTTAACCCGAAATTCATTTGGACACCAAGGTTTAGTCCAAATGCAGGACGCGCAGGGGAGCGGAGTTTTCGCGATTTCTTCCGCTTGCCACCGACGAAGGAGAATCGCAGCCAGTCGCTGGACCCTGCGTGTCGATAAAATTCGTTCGTAAAGTGAATCCGCCATATTGTCTCGGCTCTCCAACAGAGACTAGTTCCCAAGAACCACCTCAAGTCAGTGAGTGGACGACGGGCTATTCGGAAGTTGAACCGCCAGGACCGATCTTCGGGCAAGCTACCTACACGTCCCCATGGTCGCCACACGACTACGTGTTGAGGAGCGTGCCGAGCACCTCTGGCCAGTGAGTTTCGAAGTCGCCGTCTCGTTGGAGTCCGCGTTGCAACACATTCTGGATTCGCTGCTGCGCTTCAGGCCAAGTCAGTGCGGTCTCAAACGAGGTGATGGCGTCGAGGAGCCGATCGGCGGACGGCAACGAGACCTGGTTGACGAGATTCTTCGCGGCAGCAATGGCACGTCGGTCGAAGGAGGCGATCCGGCGCGCGAGCGCGTCGACGAAGCCGTCCAGCTCGGCGTCTGGAAGTGCCCGGTTGACGTATCCGTATCGTTCCGCGGTGTCGCCATCGAAATCGTTCGCGCCGAGAATGATTTCGAGCGCGCGACCGCGCCCGACCAGATGTGGAAGACGTTCCGCACCACCGCCACCGGGATGCAGTCCCACTCCGACTTCGGGTTGGCCCAGTCTTGTGTTCTCGCGCGATGCGAAACGCATATCGCAGGCGAGGACGAACTCGCTGCTCACTCCCCGGACGCAGCCTCGGATCTTCGCGATGCTGACCACCGAGGACTTGGTGAGACGCACGAACGTATCCATCAGGATCGGAAGGCCCGAAGCCCCGACAGCAGTCATGATGTTCCCTAGCTTGCCGGTCAAATCAAAGTGGGCAAGGTAAAACTCGGGATTCGCGCTCTCGAATACTACGACCCGCAGGCTCGGGCTGGCGTTCATTCGCGCGAGCAGATCCTGTAGGGCTTCGAATATGCTGGCGTCTACGATGTTGAAAGGCGGGTAATCGAACACAACCCTCCAGTACGCAGGCGTTTCCTCGATGACGCGCACAGGCGCTGCTGATTCAGCCATGATTCGCGCTCCAATCGTCCTCTCTGCCATGTCGATGTTTCCTTCTAGATTTACGCGGCAGCGGAGGCGAGCAGCGCCTCAACTTTTGCGTCCAGATCTTTAGCGACTTTCAGCGCTTCGGTATCGCCATACGGCTTCAGAAAACTCGACATGCGATCGTATGACAGGTGCACCCCATCCAGCCGCTCGTCTACTAGAACTGTAACGGGCGCGTATGAGCCAGCATCCGGAACATGCTTCGCCATTTCCTTCATGATGAGAGGGTTGCCGATAAGCAAGCGGATGATTCGAGGTGTCTCCTGGCCCGCTTCCTTCTGCAGAACTGCGCCTTGATCAAGCTGCATGAACAGCATCAGCCCTGTTTTGCTTAAGCCTTTCTCGACTGCACTTTTCAGCTCGGCAAAAGAGCGGGCTTCGCGGGTTGATCTAAAGAATTCGGCCATATCCGGATGGCCGACACCCGCATTAACAGCCGCCACAACCTGGTCGAACGGTTTAGAGGAGGTAAGGCTGAATCGCTCGATCTCGATTTTTCTTATCATCTCGAATCTCCTCACCGCAGTTGTTGACGTAGAAATTCGCTTGTCCGCCCGTTGGCGAGTGCTGCCGCGGCGGCGTTATAGTGTGCGCCATTATGCCGAGAGAAGGCATGATTCTGACCTGGATAGCTGTAGACGGTCGTGTTCGGTTTCTTGGCAAGTGCCGCTTTAATCTCAGCTTGCGCGGCCTTGGAAATGAACTCATCCTCCTCGGCGAGATGCATTAGAACGGGCGCATTCAACCCATCGACCTCTCCCAGATATTTTTCAGTATCGCCGCCGTGATAAGCGACTGCGGCGTCGACGCCGTGGCAGCGCACGGCTGTCAGGAAAACCATTAGCCCACCAAGGCAATAGCCGAGGAGGGCGACCTTGCCGTTGGACTCCGGCAGCTTGCGTACGGCATTGACGGTGTCCTTGACGTCCTTGGCGCCCGCGTCCCGGTCATAAGCTCCGTACAGACGAAGGCCGTGTTGCCAGTCGGCGTCGGAGGTAACACTAAGATCGACGCCCAGCTCCTGCCGCCAGAAAAGGTCTGGCGCGACGGCAAGGAAGCCTTGTTCCGCCAGTTCGTCGCAGTGCTTGCGGATGTCGGCGTTCACCCCGAACACTTCCTGCAAAACGATAACAGCCGGAGCCGGCAACGCCTTCGGTCTTGCGATATAGGC
>JABCYV010000325.1 GCA_013290025.1 Acidobacteriota bacterium | reverse complement strand
GTCGTATACCGTACGCCTGTCTGTGATTTCACGACCGATGATCTGACCTTCTTCATGCCGCAAGGAGCGGTAGTGTCTTAGCAACACGCTATTTTAGACAAGGCCAACTTCACGGCTATCATTGACTTGCTAGCCTGGTAGCCGTAGGATTTGGCACCCCTGATCGCGTGGAACTAGGTTTACGCTCAACTTCGTTACTGTGTAGCGGAATCAGCTTCTGCGCCGCCCTTCGGATTCGAGATGAACATCTCCGCGCCCAGTTCGGCCGTGCTGAAATCGAAATTCCTCGCCGGTCTGGGCGATACTGCCCGCCAGCACATCCTGGAAGCAGCGCAAATCCGCCGCATCGCGCCTAAGAAAAACGTCACCGTCGGAGGCGAAGGACCACACCATCTATTCCTTCTGCGAGCAGGACAGGCCAAGTTTTACAATCTGACGGAGTCTGGTTCCGAAGTCCTCCTGCTCTGGAAGGTCCCAGGGGACGTCATTGGGCTGGTATCGTTGCTGACAAACCCTCCACCCTATATGGCAAGCTCGAAAACTGTTTCCGAATGCGAATTCCTGGTCTGGGATCACGGCACCATACGCCGGCTGGCAAAGGCCTACCCGCAGCTTAGCGAAAACGGTTTGCGGCTGGCGCTGCATTACCTCAACGTGTACATGAACCGTCACGTCAGCATCGTCACCAAGACTGCGGAATTGAGGCTCGCTGAAGCACTGCTCCACCTCGCCACTGAAGCGGGGGAGGTGCGCGCATCGGGAGTGGAAATAGATATCACGAACGAACAGCTCAGTTCCCTTTCCGACATCAGCCCCTTCACGGCCAGCCGTCTGCTCTCCAAGTGGGAGCGCGACGGGAAGGTTTACAAGCGGCGTGGGCGAGTGACGCTGCGATCTCCCGAGTCGCTCATGGTCACTTAAGACCGACCAAACTCTGCACGTTGGTTTCCCCGAGGCACACGTGGAGAACGAAATCTCCGCATCCTTGTTATCGGAATTTCTTTTTCACTCATTGCTCTGCCGCAACGACAGGTTCGAACGGCTGTAGCATCGTCTTGGTTGCTTTGGTTTCGCATCACCTTTCTGTGACGTCGGTCTTCAACGGTAGGCAGACTTCACAACTGGTATCGGATCGATAGCGGTCTATATCGGCGAACTCGGCCCCACGGCGGACTCTACTCGTCAGTCAGGATTGAGATATCGGGACTCGGCACTAGCGGCTTTTCAGCCCTCCCCCGTACGTACGACTTGAAAAGGCACGCTCAGCATAGATTGCCGGGTCCCACGCGCGGCAGCCGATCGCGCACAGATCCTCGCAGTCCATCCAGACACCCGGACCGAAGATTCGACAAGAATCGCACTCACCCTTAGTCGGGTGAGGTAGCCTCCAGTTGCCATTTAGTCCGACCATGACGCCATAGAAACGCTCGACCTATTTACGCTGCATTCAAAATCAGGAGACATACTTGCCGATGACCGATCGATGGACTCGCAGACTGCAGTTGTTCTGCATTTTGTTGCTGAGTGTTCCTGCGACCTGGGGTCAGACCCCGACCTTCCAGATGCTAATCAACCCCACCGGCTCCGCCACCTGGGTGAACTATGCGCTCTCCCATGATGGCAAGGTAATGGCTGCGAACTATGGTGGTTTGATCTACCGTTGGACCTCGGACACTCCGAGCTTTCCCTTCGGCGGATTCACCTTCCTGGGGCCGGGTCATTTTCTGAACTCGCAAATCGGAATTTCGAACGACGGAACGACCATCATTACTGGCCGCATAGGTCCTGACGGCAACGTGAACCCGGCACTGTGGAATCAAGAAACTGGCTGGACCGATCTTGGTCATCCAGCCAACGGATGCATTTTGGACGGCCAGTGGGGCGGCGGGTACGGCGTGAACGACGACGGCACGGTGGCTGTGGGATTGGCTTGGTACTGTCCGGGAGCCGAGGGCTTCGTCTGGAACCGCGCGAACGGAATGAAAGGCCTCTCACATCCTTCTGGTTCCGGCGGGAAGAGCAGCCGGGCCTCGGCGATTTCCGCCGATGGCCGGACGATCGTAGGCTTCTCCGAGGATCCCCCAACGGGTGTTCGGCGCCCGGTTCGCTGGTTTGGTGGGAAAACTTATCTGTTCGCAGGGGCTCACACTCCAGGCGAAGCGACTGGAGTTAGCTCAGATGGCTCACAGATTGTGGGACAGGCGTGGGATGCGTCCGCAGCAAGCTCATACGCGTTCCACTATATCGCGGGCAACCTCCTCCTTCTGGGGACAGTCTCCGGGATCTCGTCCGATCAAAGCTTCGCAAATGCAATTGCTGACAACGGGACCACGGTGGGGTGGAGTGGCGATCCATTCGGACTAGGTATCGAGGCGTTCATTTGGAGCCCCAAACTAGGTATGCAATCCCTAGCAAAGTACTTGCATCAACGAGGCGTGCTAATCCCCTTTGGCATTACTCTCACCAGCGCAATCGACATCTCGGCCGACGGCTCGACGATTGTCGGTGTGTGGCAGGACGCGAACTACAACCAGGGTGGCTGGATGGTTCGGCTTAAGAAATAGACGTAAGCAGCGCACCAACTTTGCTTCAGAGGCTTACCCTCTCGCACAAAGTCAAAACGACACAACTAAGGAGAAGTGAACAGTGAATATCGCACCATATAAGTTCGGAGTTCTAGCCATGACGGCTGCATTTTCGTTCGGAGTGGCAACGCTTGTGTCGGCTCAAACGCAACCCCGCGGCGGCCAAGTTACCATCCCCGCATCCAGTACTGAGCACAAAGGTGACATCGGACTTCGTGCTCACACCAACATCAAGGTCTTCACCCCGACGGGAGGCCTTCCCGAATCGGCTGCGGCCCTCCCATCTGGGCCTCCTTTCCCTGGCTATCTGTTCGAAACGCCGGCCTCACTCGCCTGTATTTACAATCTCGTCCCCCAGTCGGCTGGCTGCAATCCCAATGCCGTCACTGCGGTTCCCACCGGCGGTTCGACTTCCATCGCCATTGTCGACGCCTACGATGACCCCGGTGCCGCGAAAGACCTGGCAAAGTTCTCCAAGCAGTTCAGTCTGCCGCCCGCGAATTTCCGGGTGGTATTCGCCATCGGTTCGCGACCGCTGCGGGACCCTGGATGGGAGATCGAGGAGTCGCTCGATCTTCAGTGGGCGCACGCGATGGCTCCTAACGCCAAGCTCTACCTCGTGGAAGCGGCTTCCAACAGTTTCGATGATTTGTTCACGGCAGAGACGGTCGCCGCGTCCATCGTAGCCAGCGACGGCGGCGGAGTGGTCTCCAATAGCTGGGGCGGCAGCGAGTTTGCTGCCGAAACCGCGTACGATTCTTTCTTCTCGTACCCAGGTGTGGTCTACTTCGCTTCTACCGGTG
>JABCYV010000324.1 GCA_013290025.1 Acidobacteriota bacterium | reverse complement strand
GGCCTTGATCTCGGCGCCGATGATGTGTTGTCACTGCCCTTCGACCCACACGAATTGCTATCGCGGGTGCGTTCCCAGCTGCGAGATAGATCCGTTGCGACTGCGATCACTCGGTTGCAAACCGGCATGCTGACCGAACAAAAACTGATGGAGAGCTCGCGCCGCGGTCTTGAGGCGAGCGAACACGCTCTCTCCCTGGCGAGCGATCCACAAAACGTGCAGCTTCAGAAGAAGAGCGAGGACCTGCGGTCGCAGATTGCAGCCAGCAAGGCGGAAAACACTTCTGTTTTGCAGAACCAGTTAGCGGCTGTTGAGACCCGTCTTCAGAAGCTCGAGACTGAGGGCAAGGTCGCACAGACGATTATCGGATCGTATGAGCCAAGCGTCTGTCTCATCCATGTCGTGCTTGGCTTCCGGGAACACGCCACCGGACTAAGGTTGCACTACGCTGAGATGACCAGCAGTGGCGCCCCAAAGACTGACGAACATGACAACCCGCTCTTGAGCCTGACCGGGAGTGGCCCGGAAGTGCACCTGGACGTTTTTGGTACCGGATTTCTCGTGTCCTCTGCTGGACAAATCCTCACCAATCATCACGTGGCGGAACCCTGGTGGCAGAACGATGACTTGAAGGAAATGCTCGATGAAGGCCTTGAGCCGGTCATCGTGGAGATGACTGCGTATTTCCCCGGTGTTCCTCATGGCATTGCCATCAACACCGAAAAGATTTCCTCTGCTGCGGACGTTGCGGTCGTACGAGCGAATATTTCACAACTCGGAATCAGACCGATAGCTCTTGCCGAGGGCCGCGGTTCGGCAGTTAGCGGCGTCCCTGTGGTGCTGCTCGGATATCCTACGGCCCTGGATGCAATTCTGGCTCGGGCGGGCACTGACACTCTTCAGTCTATCGCCACGGCAACCAAAGGTGACCCAAAGCAGGTAATGGAAGAACTCGCCCGCCGTCACCTGATCAGGCCAGTCACTACTCAGGGGCACATCGGCGACGTACTGCCGGACAAGATTGTCTATGACGCTCAAACCACTTCGGGCGGCTCTGGCGGTCCTCTTTTCAATGATCAGGGCAAAGTTATCGGAATTAACTTTGCAATGGTGCGGGAATTCGGCGGCTCGAATTTCGCCATTCCTGTTAGGTATGGTACGTCACTTCTGAACCTCAAGCCGCAGCCGCAGAAACCGTGAAGCGCAGGCTTTCTCGGAGCCGATTACGTATTTCATCAGCCTGTGACCAGCCCACAGCAACAGTTCAGAGCTTGGGGAGGATATCAGGCTCTCGACCGGTTCCACTCCGCTACGGGTGTAATTGGATGCACGGGAAACACGGCGAGTACTCGACAAGGGTCTATGACGTGATTGCCATTCGGGCGATGGAATGTTTATCCGATGGCGAGTTAATCTGCCCATGAGCGTGGGCGCAATCGCTATGAGTCTTCCGCCGTCAATGTGGCGCTCAACGCGCAGCTCTGCGTCGCATAAAACTGGGACCTTGAGGACTATGCAGGCTTCTTAGTCTCGGCGCAGAACACCACGACCTTTCCCTTCTGCGACTGCGCAATGAGCGGCTTTCTTCTTTGGAATTTTGCAGGTACGTAGAACTCAATTATACGGGCCATTTGCACTCCTTCCTTCTTGAAATCCTTTGTCTTTTGGCTCTCCAATCGCACATTGGTTTGGAGCGGAGAAGCCAGCCACCAACAACGAACAGAATCATCCGACCGAGTCTTTCCATAAGTGGCTTCTGCCTTATCCAGATGTCATTCCCCAATTGACGATTCTCCAAGGGGGTGTGGAGCACTTGAATTGCCACAGGCCAGCACAGGAGCCTGCAGATGGAAAGCGAATTGCTGGCGCATTAAGTCGTAACACATCGATGAAAGATTTTAAGCAACTCGTCGTTGAGATAGATGGATGAGTGTTAGGTAGCATTTATGTCGGACCGAACTCCAACCACGTGGTTTCACAGCAAGCGTTACAGTGCTCAAACCGCTGTGAGCACTGCGGCAGTGCCGTTCACCACGAGCCCTGGTGCATGACACTCAACACAGAGACTTTTTATGCCTACAAGATTGTGATGGATCCCACCGGGTTGACTGTAGGCGATGCCCTCATACTGCACTCGCTCGGCGCCGCGTGGTCGAAACAAGATTGCCAGGGTTGATTGCGCCCAGCAATCAGTAAACCGGTAATTCCTCAGAACCTTTCCGACCGCAGAGGAATTTTCCTTAACCCAGAAGGCCAACGTGCGCATGCAAGAGGGGGCCCGAAAATGGAGAACAAATTGCCACGGCAACAAGCTGTGAAACTTCGCGGACAAACCATCCTCGAGCGGCTCTTTGGGTGCTGGCACCGCAACGTAAGCCGTCCATTCACGATCTCGGGCCGGACTTACGAAGTGTGCCTCGATTGTGGAAAGCAGTTTGCGTACGCTCGCGTTGACTTTCAGCACAATGCACTGGGCCAAACCCGATGACTTGTTGAAGTCGTTAGCAATGTGTCGGTTATGGGCATTCGCAAAGAGACAGATAGCCTGGGTGAAGTCGGCGTACCTAGCGACAAGCTGTGGGGAGCGCAAACCCAGCGCTCGCTCGAACACTTCAGCATCGGTCAAGATCTGATCCCGCGCGAGATGATCACCGCATATGCCACTTTAAAGAAAGCCGCCGCCCGTGCGAACCATGCAGGTGGAAGACTGGAAGACAAACGATACGGCCTCATTGTTCAGGTCTGCGACGAAATCCTCTCCGGCCAACATCAAGACATGTTCCCCTTGCACGTGTGGATGACCGGCAGCGGTACGCAATTCAATATGAACGTAAATGAAGTGATTTCCAACCGCTGCTGTCAGCTCGCGGGCACGCCGCTGGGCAGCAAGACGCCTGTTCATCCTAACGATCACGTCAACATGTCGCAGTCGTCCAACGATTCGTTTCCTACTGCCATGAACATTGCGGCGGCAGTAAGCGTCAAGGAAAGACTTTTGCCTGCTGTAAAAGCGCTTCGGGATGCCGTTGCAGCAAAGTCAAGAGAGTGGCAGGACGTCGTCAAGATAGGCCGCACGCACATGCAGGATGCGACTCCCATCACTCTTGGTGAAGAATGGTCAGGTTACGTCGGAATGCTCAGCGACAATCTCGACCGCATCGAGGATGCGCTGAAGGGTGTCTACCAACTCGCTCTCGGGGGTACTGCCGTGGGGACTGGGATCAACGCAGCCCCTGGGTTCGGCGAAGCTGCCGCGGCTGAAATCGCGAAGCTAACGAATCTTCCGTTCGTCAGCGCCTCAAATAAGTACACGGTGCAGGGGGCTCATGATGCCCAGGTTCAGCTCTCCGGCACACTGCGAACCCTCGCGGTTTCTCTTTACAAGATCGCGAATGAAGTTCGGCTGATGTCGTG
>JABCYV010000323.1 GCA_013290025.1 Acidobacteriota bacterium | reverse complement strand
TGTGGAGAGCACCGAGGCGCTATCGTATTTGCCCTAGATTCGTGGAGACACACGACACAAAAATGAACTCGTAGAATGTTCTTATGCGAACCGCTGATCAAACCCTTGATGAAGTTCTTGACCTCGCTGCGACTCACTTCAAGGTTCCGCGGGAGAAGCTCACGGGCAATGACGACTTCTTCAAGACGCTGGGAATTGACAGTCTGCAGGCTCTCGATCTGCTGACTAGGCTCGAACACCATTTCAATGTCGAGTTGCCGGATTACGAGTTGCAGGGCGTATCGGACTTTCGCACCTTGGCGGGCCGAATCCAGGCGAGGTTGTGATAGGGCGAAATCCGCTTCCCGAGCTCTGCGTTGAAATTCAACTATCGGGTGGACGAGTTATGAATTCAGTTTTCGGTTGCCAGTTCTCGCTTCTAATCTTGAGCCAGCCTTGAAGGATAATGAACTGATTAACATGCTTTCCTCTGTGGTTCCGTCTCTCTGTGGTGAAATGAAGCTTTAATGCTGAATCTCGATCAATACACCTGCCTGGGCGCAGCGCTTCGGGACGCGCTAGACCGCTGGCCCAACGAGATTTGCCTGATCGAGTCGGACCGGGATAAGGAAAAGACCCGCCTCACCTACTCCGATTTCAAGGATATGGCGCTGCCGCTGGCGCGCGCTCTGGAGGATGCCGAGTTTCTGTCCGGGAACCGCGTCGCCATCATTATGACCAATCAGTCGAAGTGGCTGGTCACGGCCTATGCGGTGTTTTTCTGCGGAGGAGTGCTGGTGCCGCTGGACTACAAGCTGACCGCGGCTGAGCACCTGCAATTGTTGGCGCATTGCAAGTCGCAAGTCTTGGTGGTCGAGTATTACCTGTGGCGCGCGATCACCCAGTCGCCAGACCTCAAGAATCTCAACGCGCTCGTTCTGGTAACCGAGGCGCCGCCGTCGGCCGAGTTGGCTGGCGCATATCGCTGGGAGGAATTTCGCCGCAAGGGTGAGCCTGAATTTGTGCCGCGCCGCCGCGAAGAGGTTGCCTGCATTGTTTATTCCTCAGGCACCGGCGGCCGGCCCAAGGGATGCGTTCTTACTCACGAGAATTATCTGGAGCAATGCAAGTCTCTGACGACCTTGTATCGCTTCTGGCCGGGGGTCCGCTACCTGAGCATTCTGCCAACCAACCATGCGATTGATTTCATGGTGGGATTCATCGGGCCCTTTGTTTGCGGCGCCTGCGTGGTGCATTTGCGCACCCTGCGGCCGGAATTTGTACGTGATGCGTTTGTGCGCTACAAGATCACCTACGTCAGCCTGGTTCCGTTGGTGCTGAAGAATCTGGAGCGGGGACTGAAAGCCAAGTTCGACGCGCTTTCTCCGGGACGACGGTTTCTCTTGAATCAATTGATCGCGGTAAACAAATTCCTGACCGGGTGGCGGCCCGATATCCATTTGAGTCGCCTATTGCTTCCGCAAGTGCATAAGGCATTCGGTGGAGGCCTGCTGGCGATGTTCACAGGCGGCGCTTTCATGGAGCCTTCGACATTGCAATTCTTTTACGATCTTGGCATTCCCGTGGCCAACGGATACGGTCTCACCGAAGCAGGTACTTCGATCACCCTCAATGACCTTAAACCTTTCCGTGCTGATACTGTGGGCAAGCCACTCCCGGGGGTCGAGTTGCGGCTGTTGAATCCGGACCCGGATGGCATCGGTGAGGTGGCCGTCCGCAGTAAGACTGTGATGGCGCACTATCTGGACGATCCTGAGCTGACCGCCCAAACCATAGTGGATGGCTGGCTGCTCACTGGCGACCTGGGCCGCTTTGACGGCAACGGTCATCTGCAACTTTTCGGCCGCAAAAAAAACATGATTGTCACCGAAGGCGGAAAGAACATTTACCCGGAAGATGTCGAGACTTACTTCGACAGTCTTCCGGTTAAGGAATACTGCATCTTCGCCGCGAATTACGTATGGCCAGCGAAGAATCTCGGCCAGGAGATGCTGGTGCTGGTCACACATCTCGAGCAGGGACAGGAACTCACGGATACGCTCAAAGAGGAAATGGCCTCGTGCAACCGTCGCGTGCCCGATTTCAAACGCGCGGGCGGATTTCTAGTTTGGGAGAGGGATTTTCCTCGCACCGCATCGATGAAAATCAAGCGCACGGAACTCGCTGAAGAGATTCGGAAAATCCTGGGCCGTGGCGCCGTGGTTACGCTGTGACCGAGACGTTTCTTGCCGTGGTCAATCCGGCTGCGGGAGGTGGTCGCTGCCGCAAATTGGTCGGTCCCACGCTGGATCGTCTGCGTGCCGGCGGAATTAAGCTGGAGGTGATCGAAACCACTGCGCCCGGGCAATCTACGCAAATTGTCCGAGATGCCTATACGCGAGGCTTTCGCCGCTTTCTTGCGGTGGGAGGCGACGGGACGTCCTACGAGATCGTAAACGGACTGTTTCCTAGAGCCGCAAATCATGAAAGTCCTACGCTAGCGTTTCTTCCTCTGGGCACGGGTAACTCGTTTCTGCGGGACTTTGGCGATGGCGGGGTGCAGCTCGCGATCGACGCAATACTCGCGGGCCGTTCAAAACCCTGCGACGTGTTGCGACTAACGCACCAAGCCGGCGTAATCCATTACATCAATCTCTTGAGCATGGGCTTTGCCGCTGATGTCGCTACCATGCGGGCGCGGCGCTTTAGCAGTTGGGGAGAGCCCGGATATCAGCTGTCCATTTTCAGTCAGCTTGTCCGTTTTCGACGGCGTCCGTTTCCTCTTCGCGTGCACGGAGAATCGGAAATCGACCGACGTCCTTGTCTGTTCCTCACTTTCAACAATAGTAAATATACTGGCGGGACGATGATGATTGCGCCCAAAGCCGAAGTTAGCGATGGCCTGATCGAATATGTACGCTGGGGCCCGATTGGACGTGTGGGACTGATCCGTAATTTGCCGACGCTATATGACGGCACTCACATCAACCATCCGCTGGCGGAACGGCGGGCTGCGAAGCAAATCGATTTTTACCTCGACGCACCGGTCGATGTCATGGTGGATGGCGAGGTGCTTACTCTGCACTGTGAGACGCTGGACGTTCTGCCATCTGCTTTGAAGGTCGTGGTATAAGAAACATTTCCATGCGGAGCATCGTCATTGCATTGGTCATCGTCGCCGGATTTGCGGGGGCGTATTACCTTGGCTTGAGGAAACGCGCGAGTCGTCTCAATGCCTTTGCTCGTCACTTACGTCGAAGCCTTCGTGCTGGCAGTGTGGTGCATCTTATGCCTGTCATCGCTGAGCCTGATTTTTACGATCACCGTTCTGTCCGCGGTACTCGTTAGGTACACCTTACGGCAGGGGTCAAATAGGCTGCCTATCGCCTCTTAATGCCTATGCAAGAGATTACGCAATCCGAGATCGTAGCCGGCGCGGAGACAAGCAGAGCTTCGCCGAACTCCTCCGTCGTTGGCGATCTCATTCTGCACGAGTTTCACAGCCGTATCTTTCGCAACGTGCGAATGTTGCGGGTTTGGCTGCCACCTGGCTATCACGATC
>JABCYV010000322.1 GCA_013290025.1 Acidobacteriota bacterium | reverse complement strand
CGGAAAAAGGATTGATCCTGCCTAAGTCCAGTTCGCCGGGTGATTTGATTCGCGATGCCGCGCGGGGGACGAAGCCGAATGCGCCGATCGCCATCAGTGGCGGCGGGCAATTGCCTTCGGGAGGCGGGGGCCATTCCGGGAGGGGCTCGGCAAACGCAGGGATCGAAATGCTCACGGACACCGAGGGCGTGGACTTCAACGATTACCTGCGCCGCGTCTACATCGCGGTGCGCAATAACTGGTACGCGGTGATGCCGCCCTCGGTGAGCCTTGGCGATCAGGGCGTGGTCTCGCTGCAGTTCAAGATTATGCGCGACGGCTCTGTTCCGGACGGACAGCCTTTCCAGATTTTTGGTTCGGGCAAGGAGCCGCTGGACCGCGCGGCATTTTCTTCGATCCGCGCTTCGAATCCGTTTCCGCAGTTGCCGCCGCAATTCAAGGGACCTTACATCGAATTGCGATTCACGTATTATTACAACATTCAGCCGCCGACCCACTAAGGCCAGGGATGCATTGCTCACGACGAGCAATTGATTGGTTGCGCAGATATCAACTTACATTCTGCGCAAGTTCTCAGGTTGAGGTCCTTCGGCTATCCTCGTCGGATAGCCTCAGGATGACACTTTCTACCTTGTGCTCAGCCTCGGGTCATTCTTATGTGGTGGGAATGCGAGTTAGCATGAAGCTTTCGCGGCATCAGGTGATCGGCAGTGTGCTGCTGGCGCTGATTGTGCTGGCGGTGCTGATCAGCCGCGCGTGGCCGCTGCTGTTCCCCAAATGAACGTACACGCTGAGTCTCCGCTGATTGCCATCGTTGGGCCAACCGCTTCGGGAAAATCGGCGCTGGGGGTTTGGCTCGCGCGGCAGCTTGGCGGCGAAGTGGTCGCTTGCGATTCGACGCAGCTCTATCGCGGGTTTGATGTCGGCACGGCGAAGCCCACGGCCGAAGAGCGGCAGGGTGTGGCGCATCATTTGATTGATGTGCTGGACCCGCAGGAAGAGTCCACCGCGGGAGGTTATCGCGAGCGGGCCATTGCGGTGCTGGAAGATCTTCGCGCGCGAAAGCGGTTGGCGATTTTTACCGTGGGCACGGGGCTTTACCTGCGGGCGTTGCTAGAAGGTCTTGCCGACGTGCCGTTGCGCTCGGAAGAGCTGCGCGAGCGGTTGTGGGCCAGCGTCGCCGCGCATCCGCCGGGGCATCTGCACCGCGTCCTGAAGCGGATGGATCCGGCTTCCGCGGAAAAGATTGCGCAGGGGGACGAGCAGAAGCTCATCCGCGCCGTCGAAGTCTGCCTGCTGGCAAAGAAGCCGCTTTCCGAAGTCCATCGTGCCGGAAGAAATCCGTTGCGCGGCTGGCGCGCCATAAAGATTGGTCTATCGCCGGCGCGCGAAGCTCTCTATCAACGCATTCACGCCAGAACGGACGCGATGCTCGCCGCGGGATGGATGGAAGAGGTGCGCGGGCTAGTCGCCAGTGGCCTCCCTGTGGACGCGAAGCCCTTCGATTTCATCGGCTATCGCGAATTGCGCGCGGTGCTCAACGGCGAGATGAAACTCGAAGAAGCGCAAACCGCGATCCAACAAGCGACGCGCCGCTACGCAAAGCGACAACTCACATGGTTCCGCCGCGACGCCCAAGTCCACTGGCTCTCCGGTTTCGGCCAAGACCCAGCAATCCAGCAAGAGTCGCTCGCCTTGGTGCGCAGTCAATTGTAGGCGGTCAGTTTCCGAGTACCCGTATAACCGGATATGTTCGATCCAGTACCCACTTTACCGGTTACCGCGTTAATCAGGACTTCAGGTTTCAGTTAGCCTGAGGCCCTCATCACTTGCCACGACACTGTGGCGTGATATGTCCTTTCCAATCATTGCGAAAAAAAACGTCGTCCGTAAAGTAGGTCCAAAAGAACTCCGACACCGCGCTCGGAAATAGTGCAATTGCCACCCAATAAGTGGGTTTCCCTGACTGCGCGTCCGTTGTCCGCCAGATGGCAACGGAGTATCTCTCATAGTTGGGGTTGGTCTTTGCGCCTAGACCCGTGAATAATGCAGTTTTCCTCAATTCAGGCGAAATCAAATCTGGCTGAAGCGTCTTGTAAACTCCAGCCAGGGGTATTGGGAATGTGCCCGTCTGAGCCATCGTGCAGACTTCCTGCTCCAGCCTTTCGTGATGCTTAATTCTCCACAGTCGCGGAAGTTTCGCGCCCACACGGATAGTCTCAAATAATTTTGCAACTTGATCTTCCGTCACTCTGTCGCGTTCTCCCAGCAATGGCCCGCCCGGGACTTCCTTTGAGGGAGCAGGCGCTTGCTGCGCCGATAGACCGGTGCTCAACAAGACGAAAAGTGCAAGGAGACTCTTTTGGTTTTTCATAACCCGCTGTGAATTCCAGCAACCTTCTTGCCAACTCAGCAAGGCCAGCTTGAATGGGTTGCACCTGAAAACAAAGGGGAAACGCAGAAGATAGAGTCTCAGCTTTTGATTGGCTCGAAGCACTTTCACTCCACTGGTGCCCGACGAATCTGGCAGTCAATTCGGTTCAACTCCTGATTTGTCGTGCGGGTTCAGACGGTCGATGCAACACCATCTGGTATAACGCTGTTTTCAAAGGTGGTGTTTATGAAGCCAGGGAAACGGTTTGGGCTTTCGGCGGCGCAGAAGCTTGAGGTGTGGTCCCGTTGGAAGGCAGGGCAGACGCTGCATGAGATCGGGCGCGCTTTTGGCAAAAAACACTCCTCCATTCGTTGTCTGGTGTCGCGTCACGGTGGGATTGCTCCGGCCGTTCGGCGGCGTGCGCTCCTCGCGCTCACGCTGCGTGAGCGCGAGGAAATCTCACGCGGGCTGGCTTCCGGTTCGTCGATCCGTGAGATTGCCAAATGTTTAGAGCGAGCGGTATCGACCGTGAGCCGGGAGGTCGCACGTCATGGTGGCCGCCCTGCGTATCGAGCCAGTCAAGCGGACGGCGAAGCCTGGCAGTCGGCCTTGCGGCCCAAGCGCTGCCTGCTTTCCATCAACCTGAAGTTGCGGAACATCGTTGCGAGTAAACTGATTCTGGACTGGTCGCCGAAGCAGATTTCCGGCTGGCTGAAAACCCAGTATCCCGATGATGAGAGCATGCGTGTGTCCCACGAAACCATTTACCGAAGCCTGTTCATTCAAGCCCGTGGAGCGCTGAAAAAGGAGCTGCTGGAGCACCTGCGATCCAAGCGCCGCATACGCCGGTCGCAGCACTCTCGTATCTTTAAAGACGGGCGCGGTCAAATCCCGGAGGCCATCTCGATCCGCGAAAGGCCCGCTGAAGTGGAGGACCGCGCCATTCCGGGTCACTGGGAGGGCGATCTCCTGCGCGGCTCAGGGAACAGTCACATCGCGACCTTGGTGGAACGCCATTCGCGCTTTGTCATGCTGATCAAGGTACCCAGCAGAGATACGGCGGAGGTTGTGGGGGCATTGAGTAAACACGTTCGTAAACTTCCCGCCACCCTGCGGCGCTCGCTGACGTGGGACCGGGGACTGGAGATGGCCAAACACAAGGACTTTACGGTGGCCACGGATGTGAAAGTCTACTTCTGTGATCCGCAGAGTCCCTGGCAACGCGGCTCGAACGAAAACACAA
>JABCYV010000321.1 GCA_013290025.1 Acidobacteriota bacterium | reverse complement strand
GATGTGCGGCACGAATCTCGGCTGAATCAAAGTCCTCGTTCAGTTAGCTCTTTCCTGACCTGACGGTCTCGAGCGCCACGGGTACCTGTTCGACAATTTCGATCCCGAATCCCTCCAGCGCGACCACTTTGCGGGGATGGTTGGTGAGCAGCCGAATATGTCGCAGATTCAAGTCGGAGAGAATCTGAGCGCCAATGCCGATTTCTCGCTGCGTCTTGCGCTCGGCTTCCGGCAGCGCCGGCAAACGCTGATCACGATGGAAGGTAAGCGCCGTCCGGTCCGCCACTCGTTCGACAGAAAATCCCTTGGACGTCTGATGCAGATAGATCAGCGCTCCGCGGCCTTCACGGGCAATCATCTGCATCGAGCCTTCGATTGTGGCATGGCAATCGCAGCCCGTGGATCCAAAAACATCGCCCATTAAGCAGTGGGCGTGCATGCGCACCAACACTGGCTCGCTGCCGTTCTCGATATCACCGCGCACCAGGGCGATGTGAGATTCGCCACCGTCTACTTCGCTCTCGTAAGCGATCAGGCGAAACTCTCCGTGCCGGGTTCCAATCATCGCTTCCCCAACACGGTGTACATAACGTTCGTGCTGCATACGGTAGCGGATGAGCTCGGCGACGGTCAGCATCTTCAAGCGACGGGTTTCACAGAACTGCACGAGATCGGGAACGCGTGCCATGGTCCCGTCGTCGCGCATTATTTCGCAGATGATGCCGGCTGGCACCAGGCCTGCCAACCGTGCCAGGTCCACGGAAGCTTCGGTCTGGCCCGCGCGGACCAACACGCCGCCTTTGCGTGCCCGCAGCGGAAAAACATGCCCCGGACGTGCCAGGTCGACAGGACGTGTGACAGGATCAATTGCGACTTTGATAGTGTGGGCGCGATCGTAAGCCGAGATCCCAGTGGTCACGCCGACGCGAGCGTCGATTGCCTCACAGAACGCGGTGCCATAGTTCGAGGTGTTCTCTGCTGTCATCGGACCGATCCGAAGATGGTCCAGGCGTTCTTCGGTCATGGCCAGACATACCAAACCGCGGCCGTATTTGGCCATGAAGTTGATGGCTTCGGGAGTGACCTTCTCGGCAGCCAACGTGAGGTCACCTTCGTTCTCGCGGTCTTCGTCGTCGACAACGACCACCATGCGACCGGCGCGAATTTCTTCAATGGCAGTAGGAACGTCCGCGAAGTGCGAATGGAGCGTCATGCTGATGTGCAGATTGTAGCAAAAGCGGTGCAGCACCTGATCGATCCGAAGCGCTTGGTGATTCAGCCTGCGACGGTCTTAGCCGACCAGTTCTCGCTCCGCGCCCCGGAAAAGAGCTCGCAGCGACCGCACAACCCAGCGTAGCAAAACCCCAATGACGACTAGAAAAATGGTGACGATGGCCGCCGCTGCGAAGGGATGTTGAGCGGCAAGCCACGTCAGAAAGATGGCCAGCACGTCTTCTCCGAAGCTCAACGCCATATTGGAAATGGGCTCAGGCGACGGAGTCACAGCAGCCCGCACCGCCGTTTTTCCGCCATGCGCCGCCAGCGCAATCAAGCCTCCCGCCAGCGTGGCCGTGAGCTGCTCCCACGGAGAGAGTGTCGCAGTGGCGTGATAGGCAAGCAAGGCAGCGACTGGCACACGAATGAAGGTGTGCAGCGCATTCCAGATCAGGTCGAAAGCAGGGATTTTGTCGGCAAAGAACTCAATCGCGAACAATACCGCGCAGACGCCGATCACATACCAGCTAGCAAGCACCGCCAAAGATGGCGGCAACGGCAACACTCCAGCGCGAGCTATTAAACCCAGAGTAGCAACCGTGGCGTACACATTCAGTCCCGCTGCAAAGCTGGTGGCTACCAGTACTGCAACCAGTTCACTGGCTGGAATTCTCATGGCGGTTCAAAACTTTAGGATAACTCGCGGTCAAAAGATTCTTCGCAAGTGCAGCCCACCGTTGACGGGGTTCCTGAACAAAAACAAGAAAGGCCGCCCTGTCGGCGGCCTTAGCCCACTCTCAACGTTTTCTTTTCCTTACAGAGTCGATTCGATCTCGAATCCCCAGGCCTCGAGCAGAGGCTCGGGAATGTATTTCGAATTCTTGTTGCGTCGCGCCCACTCCCGTAATCTCGTGGAACGTAAGTACTGATCAGGCGAGAGCTTATATTCGCGCACAACCTGCTCAAACTCGGTGATGGTGGGGGTAATTGGCCCGATCGGTTCAGGCTTGCCCCAGTTCGGATTTCCGCGTCGCTTAGCCATGAAGATTGCGCCTCGTGCTCGTAATAGAAATACCCTTTAGAGGTCTCCCGCCAACTTAGATTCCTTTGTGTTCGCCAAGGATTCACCCCCTTGGTCGGTTCCTGCGCATACAGCGCATACACCCTGCTGCGAGTGCCTGCTTTCCCGATAGCTGGAAGCTAATGATTCTAATGGTGTTCCTCCCTCTTGTCAATGATCATTTCCGGCCGGTTAGCGTCTTCGCCGATACATGTCGAAGAAAATAAAGCCTTAGTTGCGCTTGCGCGCCCTGATTTAGGCTTTCCCCAATGGCGCCGGTTCCGGCATTCGCGGTCAAGAGCGCGCGGTTAAGTTACCGCCGTAATCTCAATATGTTAGCGATGCATTGACGGGCGAGGCCTGCCTACCTAGAGTGCGTTGTAGGAGGCCATTACTGTGAGGGATATCCACGAAGTGCTACGGAAGAAACAGGCCGAACAAGCGCAACTTGGCAAACAGATCGAAGCTCTACAGAGCGCCGCGGAACAGTTGCGCAGCGTGGCCCATTTGCTGGATGAGGCACACAGCGAGGAAGCGATAAACCGCGGCTGAGAGCCCTCCCACCTTACGTTATGGGCTGCGAAGACGGAATATGAGTTTGCAATCCTTAGTTCTCTGTTCCGATGAAAAGATCGCACGCGTATTGCGGCGCGTGCTCAGTGACCTTGACATCGGGATCGACCAGTCTCCGGATGCCGATTCCGCGATCCGCAAGCTGACACGTCAGAGATATGAAGCAGTCATTGTGGACTGCACCGACGAGCAAGCCGCATCCCAGGTACTCAAAAGTGCTCGTACCGCCCCTTGTAACAAGCGCGCCGTCGCCGTGGCTGTTATTGATGGAAAGAAGGCTCTACGCAGCGCTTTCGATCTGGGCGCCCATTTCGTTCTCTACAAGCCGCTTTCGGCGGAACGCGCCAAGGCCAGTTTCCGGGCGGCTCGCGCCTTGATGAAGCGGGAGCGCCGTCGCAACATTCGCGTCCAAATCGAAATGCCGGTGATTTTGGTACTGAATGACGGTGCCGGGCAACAGCGGACGCTCACATCGGACTTGGGCGAAGGAGGCATGGCCGTCCAATCCTCCCAGCGTCCTAAAACACACGGCGCTCTCCAGATCCAATTCGCTCTACCTGGGACTGAGGACACCATCCATTGCGGAGGCGAGGTGGCTTGGGAGAACGCCGGGCGGCAAACGGGTATTCGCTTTGTGGATCTGGCGCCGGAGGCTCGCGACCAGCTCAAGGCGTGGATCAGCGGTCATTCTCCTGACGCCGAGCTGGATGACCCGCCGCTGGTTTGCAAGCTCACCGATCTCAGTTTGGGAGGTTGTTATCTGGGGGTCACCACACCCTTTCCGTTGCGCACCAGAATCGTCCTTTCTATGCGAGTCAGGGAC
>JABCYV010000320.1 GCA_013290025.1 Acidobacteriota bacterium | reverse complement strand
CATGTCGTGCAAGATGTGGCTGGAGATTGCGGCACCGAATCCCGCGCCCCGGAGCGTCTCGTCGAGTTCTTGAAGCCGTGACGTGCTCTGACCGTCGAGCTCACCGTAGGTGAGGCTCTGGAAATCTGCAAGCTGCCGAATTCGACCGTCTTGGTCAATCTCTGTCGCGACCAAGCAGACGCCTCCCAGAACGGCGTGCGCTCCGAAGCGCGCGACTAGAAGGTCGATGTGACGCATGCCGTTCAGCACCGGAAGGATCATCGTCTCGGGTCCCACAGCAGCGGCGAAGTCATTCATTGCGCCGGCAAGCATGTAGCCCTTAACGGCGAGCAAGATTACCTCATAAGCTCCAGTGATCTGGAAGGTGGTAATCGTCTTCGGGTGTAGCGTTAGATTTTCGCGCGAGCTGACGATCTGAAGTCCCTTTTCCTTCATCTCTTCGGCTCGCTTGGCGCGAACCAGAAACGTGACGTCTCGATTCGCCTAGGCGAGACGCCCACCAAAGTAACCACCGACAGCCCCGGCACCGACGACGAGAATTTTCATTGTTGAGGGCCTCCTCTTGTTCTTTGATGCTATCCTGTCGCGGCGGACTCACGATTAGCTGTGGCCGTAGCCGGACCGTCGCGTGCGCCGCCGGGGTTATCTTTTCGGATTCAGCACGATGACGCCGACAGTCTTCTGTTCTTCGAGGAGCCGGTGCGCCTCGGCCGCTTGGCTGAGCGGCAGCGTTTGGGAGACCTGTGGGCGCAACTTGCCGTTGGCGACTTGCTCTACGAAAAACTGCAGAGCTTCCTGTAGGAGATCTGCTTTTGCCAGATAGACAGGCAGGTAAATGCCGCTAATGGATTGAGATTTCTTCATCAGCCGGCGCGGTTCAAACGGCTTACCGGGACCGCGTGTCGAGCCAAAGATAATGTAGCGACCAAAGGTGGCGAGGCATTCGAAGTTCTGTTCGAAAATTTCTCGGCCAATAGATTCGAGAAGTATGTCTACTCCGCGTCCGCCGGTTTTTCCGAGCACGTCCTTGGGCCAATCTGGCCTATTGTAGTCCACCGCAAAGTCCGCGCCGATGCTGCGAACAAATTGCCGCTTCTTTTCCGAACCCGCCGTGCCCAGAACAAGTCCCGCGCCAAGAATCCTCGCGATCTGGACGGCTATGCTGCCGACGCCGCCGGACGCGCCCTGCACGAGAACGCTCTCTCCTGGTCGTAGTTGCGTGCATGCCGTCAACATCAGGTAGGCCGTAAGCCCCTGCGTCGGGAGCGCGGCCATTGCTGTTTCATCGATTGAAGTAGGGAGCTGGACCGAAAGCTTGGCAGGTGCCACGGCGAATTGCGCGTAGCCACCACCAGCAGGAAGGTAAGACATGACCTTCGCGCCGATGCGACTGCGGTCACCGGATGGACCAACCTCCATGACGGTTCCGACGGCCTGAAGTCCCGATATGTGGGGTAGATCGATGTGGCCGACGTGGGTCTCGGGGCGGCCATATACCCCCATTCGTTCGCGTATGTCCACGAAGTTTACTCCAGCCGCGGTGACCTCGATCAAAAGGTCGTCGTTCTTAGGCTTGGGTGTCGCTACATCTATGTACTCCAGTACGTCCCGTTCACCGAAGTGAGCGAACTGCACGGCCTTCATGGCTATTCTCCTCTTTGTGTCGCGCTTGGCTTGGGCAACCCCCACTCAGGATTTGTGGCACATTGCGTGTCGAGCTGCTTCCGGAGTGAATACATGGGCTCGGCGAAATGGGACCCATGTGGTATTTAGGGACGCCCCATGATATGGAGATGGGCGTAAGGCGACCCCGCGAACATGATGTAGGCTCCAGTCGCCTTGTGCGTGGTTGGCAGTCCGGTAGTTTTCGGATCGAACGGCCACATGATCATCCAGTGTGGTCCGATCTCAATGGGCATGCTGGTCATGTCATTGGGATCCGAATCGCTGCGCTGAGTGGCACCGGCCAGCATGTAGGTGATGCCAGGGACGGTATTGGTCGGCCTCGGTTTGTGAGCCTTGGCGTCCGCGTACCACTGCATCGATGCCGCATCGACGCACATCGGCGGTTGTCCAATAACTTTCAGATTGCCCGGCATGCAGGTGAATCCGTTGGTTCCGGCGCGCAGGATCGTCATCTTACCTTGGCTATCCATTTCCGCTACTGTCGCAGCCTTGGCGACATCGGGTGGCCCCGCCGAAAGCGCGCGCGCTATTTTGGTCTGCGTAGACTCGTCGGAATTGGAGCCTGACGATTGGAGCGTGCGCATCCGCGGTGGTGCTCCCGAGCCGACTCCGGCAATCACTAGGGCGGCAAAAGTTGCTGCCAGGACACCAGAACTTCCTTTTATGTTCAACATAAGAAACTCCTCCGAATGCTTTCTAGTTTGCGTTTGAACTCTGTAAAACCTCATCACCGAGCGACCGCATAAATTCGGCAACATGTTCTGACCAGAGCTCGGGATGTGCCATCGTCAAGTGCCCAAACGACTCCGCCGAGCCCGGCTGGACGACAAATCGGCCCTGAGGAACCTTTGGCATGACTTCTTCGAGGACGTGCAGTTCCACTGGATTGAACTCGTCATCAGCAAAGTTGAGCGCGTACACCTTGGTCTTTATTGCCGCGAGTCCCGGCCGTGGATCGTAGTCCGCTGAAGAGCTGAGCGAGTAGAGAATGTCGTTGGCGTCTACAGGAGCGGCCTGACGCCGTGCTTCTGCGATGAACCGATCCGCTGCTGGCCCGTCTGGCACTTGGACTTGAAGACGCGGTACGCCATCGAGCATCATGCGCATCAACGGGAAAGCGTTCAGCCAGCCTTGCGGCGGTGAATTGTAGTTGCCTCCATCCCACTGAGGATCGGAGCGGATAGCATCAATTACCATGCGGCGCCAGAGCATGTTTCTGCCGGAAATCGGAATGGGCATGGACACGACAGGCATGACACCGTCCATGGCGTCCGGATACGCTTCGGCCCACTGCCATGCGTTCATTCCGCCCATCGACATGCCGAGAATGGCGCGAAGATGTTCTATACCGAGCGTTTCTGTGACTAGACGATGTTGCAGGTCCACCATGTCGGCGTAGCCATACTTTGGGAATGCACCTTTTAAGCCATCGCTCGGCTTACTTGATTTTCCATGCCCGACGTTGTCGGGGAAGATCAAAAAGTAGCGAGTCGCATCCAGTGGCCGGCCAGGAGCGAAAAGAGCTTCCATATAGTTTTTGCTTAGAAGCGTGCTTCCGTCGGCGCCCGTCCAGTGGATCACGAGTACGGCATTATCGATTTGCCCCTGGGGGTTGCGACGCGGAATGCCAAGCGTGGCGTAATGAATGCGCAGACGCGGTAAGGTCTCACCATCGCGAAACCGGTAATTTTCAAACCATGCGTCCGCTTCGGCAGCGGTCGTGTTGTGATCTTGTCCCCAGGGGGAGCTGTTTGTGGCTGCTTGCATATCGTCGCCTTCTCGACGGAGCCGCTGCGCGCATGCAAGTGCGGGAAAAAGAATGATTGCGAGAAGGAACACACCCGTCATTTTGAATGCGTGTCTGTAAGTGAGTTTGTTTTGCATTTCCTCCTCCTATTACAACAATCCGGTTCGTTCTGATGCGGCGCCTCGGAGCGGCTGGCCGACCCTATCGGTAGGTCGGACTGCGCACCGTCTCCTCGACATGGCGCTCGACGAACCGCCAGCCATGCCCCGGATCACGCCGGAAGCGG
>JABCYV010000319.1 GCA_013290025.1 Acidobacteriota bacterium | reverse complement strand
TCAGTGATGTAACGGAGAAAGCTGGCCTCCATCACGTGGGATGGGCAAGTTCGGTGTGCGTTGGCGACTACAATAATGATGGTAACGAAGATATTTTCTGCACCTATTACGGCGAGAACAAGCTGTACAGAAACAACGGCGATGGAACGTTTACCGATGTCACCGACCAGGCACGGTTGTCGGTCGCGTCGGAAAAGTCTTCATGGGGATCGGGTTGTTCATTTGTTGACTATGATCGGGATGGAAAGCTCGATCTGTTTATTTCGAATTACATTCGCTTCGACCTAAATGCTGTCCCAAAGGCAGGCGACGACCCACACTGCAACTGGAAGGGAGTCCCTGTGAACTGCGGTCCTCGCGGGCTTCCTCCCGGTTTTCCCAGCAAACATGTGCTATTCCGCAACAACGGCGACGGAACCTTTTCAGACGTGACCGACAAAGCCTTGCTATCGGGACCAGCCCAATGCTATGGGATGACGGTGGTTGCGGCAGATTTCGATGAGGACGGATGGCAGGATATCTACGTTGCGTGCGACTCGACCCCCAGCCGTCTCTACATGAATAACCGTGATGGGACCTTCCGCGAGGAAGGGATCGTCCGAGGCGTTGGACTGAACGACAATGGCGAAGAACAATCAGGAATGGGAGTGGGAATCGGCGACTTCAGACTGAGCGGCCACTTAGACCTGTTGAAGACCCATTTCGTCGAAGACACCTGCGAACTTTTTCAAAATGATGGGAAAGCGAACTTTAGCGATGCAACGCTCTCAAGTCGCATAGGAATTGAGACTAGCTATACATGTTGGGGCGCGGGGATCGTTGATCTTGACAACGATGGGTATCCCGACATCTTCATTGTTACGGGTGGCGTCTATCCGGAGGTGGAGCGGCGATTCCCGCGTTATCCCGACAAATGTCCACGGGTGCTCTTTCGGAACCTGGGGAACGGTACATTCGAGGAGTTAAGAGGAGAAGCCGGTCCAGCCATCATGGAGCGGCACTCAAGCAGAGGATGCGCTTTCGGAGACTTTGATAATGACGGTGATATCGACATCCTGATTGTGAACATGAACGAACCGCCTTCTTTGCTCAGGAACGATATCCGCGGAACCAATCATTGGATGAAGGTAAAGCTCGTTGGGACGCAGTCAAATAGAAGCGCAATTGGGGCGCGCGTACTGGTGCGTTACGGTGGAAAAGTGCAAGCCCAGGCTGTAACCAGCCAGTCGAGCTTCTATTCCTCGAATGATAAACGCCTTCACTTTGGGCTGGGCAGTGCAATCGCTGCCGACATCGACATCTTCTGGCCCAGTGGGAATGTTCAATCTCTAAAGAACGAGCCGGTGAATCGTCTGATCACGGTCATCGAGGGAAAGGGAGTGGTGTCGAGAGAGGAGTTCACCCAAAGAACGCCGCCGGTATGAATGGGTGACAAGATAACGGCTCACTAGGAATCATGCTCGGTTTTCGCTCGCACCTCCTCGGGGGAATAGATGCGCACGAAAGGAATTCGCCAAGCAAATTGCTGTTCGCTACAGCTGGGTTCAGCCCGCAAGGCAAGGAGACAAGTCCTGTTCTTTCCCTGCTCTTGGGCGGCGCTTGTGTGTTTAGGGATCGTCTTTCCGCCTACACAACCATCGTGTTCGGCACAAGACCACGGACCCACATGCGGGGCGCAAGGTGTGTTTAAAATGGCCGACGCAGAATTGAAACAGAAGCGGTACGACCAAGCCGAGCAAGAACTCGACCGTCTTCGCAGTTGCGGCAGCTTGTCTTCAATCGACACGTTTAACCTAGGCTGGCTGTATGGACGAGCTCATAATTTCAAAAAAGCGTTAACCGAATTCAATAGCGTGAGTCAAAACGTGCCCGACCAGAAAACTCACCAATATGCAACTGCTTTAGCCCAATTCGAACTCGAGGATTACAGGGCCGCGATCGAAACGCTCACAAACAATTCCGGGAGTCAGCATCTGAGCCAGGAATCGGTTAATTTGTTGGCGGTGAGTTATTCGAAGATTGGGCTTTATCGTGAATCTTATACGGTACTAACGGATGAGCTTCATCGACACCCCGATGATCGGATGACCTATCTCAATCTCGTCACGCTTCTCTGCGATGAGGGGGAGGTCACCAAGGCGGTCGATGTAGCAGATAGAGCGGTATCAATCTTTCCGCGGGATGCAGAGATCTTGGTCGTGCGTGGAGCCGCATATACCTTAGTCGGGGAAGCAGCCAAGGCGCGCACGGATTTCAAAGCCGCAATCAAAGCATCTCCTCTTTACGGCCCGCCACGCTTCTTTCTTGCCGTATCGGAATATAGAGACGGCAACTACGGTGTCGCTTGCGACGAGATCTCACAGGCCTTGAAGGTGGGCGTGAAGGACTCCGATTTGTACTACCTTCTGGCAGAAGCCATATTGCGACTTGATCCAAGTAATTCTCAAAAGGTGATGATTGAACTGAACCGTGCTGTTGCAATGAACCCCAGGCAAGTTCAAGCCCTTTCTCTTCGGGGCAAACTCCGACTGCAACAGAACGATGTTAAGGACGCGGTGAGCGACCTCGAATTGGCTCACAAGATCGATCCGGCCTCCCCAAGTGCAACGTACAATCTGGCACGGGCGTACTTCGCCTTGGGAAAGACAGAAGAGGCTAGTTCTCTGTCGAAGCAGTTGGCCGCCCCAGGCGCCGACGCAGTTAGCGAATTGAGCGATCAGAAACTCAAGAGTGCGCTGGGTTTACAGTTACGCGAGCAAAACAGATAGCAATTCTCGAAGTAAGTGCCCGCGGCCTGACTCACGCGGAGTGCAAGGTTCACCGGGAGGAATATTGGGATCCAGAGCTCACGCCCTTGCTGCATGCGGTTTCCCATATTCTCGGATTTGCCCCGCAGAACTGCACCCGTGCACCTTGCGCTCACCGTAGCCGGCGGCGGATTTACAGACTTGGTCATTGATACCATCTTCGGTGCGGATCTGAGGCTAGTCGGCGCCCTGAACGCTGAGCCGAAGTTGGAGGGCTTCGACGCGAAATGCGCGGCTTGTAAATCTGCGGCATCAAGGCAAGAAATACATGATTTCCCGTAACGGAGCCGCTGTCATACGCTGACTTTTGACTCAGCCGTTCTGGAGTTTCCTAGTGAAGGCACTGGCTGTCGATATCGGAGGTACGCATGCCAACTGTGGCTTGGTGGAAAACGATCGCATTTTGACACATGAGAGCGTTGATCTGACGGGCACCATGAATATTCGCGCGGTGCTATCTCGTGTTGGCGATGTCCTTCGACATTTGGTCCATCAGCATTCACAATCTCTCACAGACTTTCAGGGCATCGCCGTGGGGTTCGCGGGTCTGGTCGATTCTCGGATCGGAAGGGTCGTCTCCACCAACAAGAAATATGATGATGCTCCTGAAGTAGATTTTTGTGCTTGGGCGCGCGATGCGTTTGGACTCCCCTTACGTATTGAGAACGACGCACGTTTGGCTCTTCTCGGAGAATCGTATGCAGGAGCCGCCCGTGGTTTCGGCGATGTCGTCATGATGACATTGGGCACAGGCATCGGAGGAGTTGCCATGATCGAGGGCAAACTGCTGAGAGGTAAGCATGCCCAAGCTGGCTGTTTGGGCGGGCATATACCGGTTCTGTTCAATGGCCGCCCCTGTACCTGCGGAGGTATCGGGTGTGCGGAAGCAGAAGCCTCAGGATGGGCTCTTCCCGGTG
>JABCYV010000318.1 GCA_013290025.1 Acidobacteriota bacterium | reverse complement strand
TGGAAAACCTCCAGAGCCACCCCGAACTTCTGCGGGTCTCCCCCGACTTCGTTGAGTGAGACCAGCCGGTGGTAGCGGTAAAAGCAGGTGTCCTCAAGTCCTTTTGCCATTACCGCACTGGTAAACTGCTGGAATTTCATAGCAAAACGGATTGCCGCTTTTTTGAAAGTTGTTCCTTGTCCGTTCACGGCCCGCGCGAGCAACACGCTGCGAGTAAAGTCAAACACGCTGGTGTCAGAACCTGCGCTCATCCGCTTGGCGCAGTCAACGGCCTCGTCGATATATGCCTGGTCAGCCTGGGAAACCTGATTTTCTGAAATGTACGTGCGATAGACCGGGAAACAAGCAACGATTCTGCTAATGGCATCCCGCAAGCTGTTCAAAGTAAAGTCACAGGTATGACGGTTGGAAAGCGCAATGCGGCTCAGCGCATTCGCGAGTCCATTCAGTTCGCTCGCAAGCGACGTGTGGATCACGATCTTCTTGCTGCGGTAGACCTGGTTCTCAAAGCTTACCGGATGCTCCACGAACGTCCGATAGATGCGATTCATTTTGCTGAGTGCGGCCGGATCGACAAACAAACCGTTGACCAAGTTCGTGAAGTCGTAGCCGGTAGTCCCCTGGACAAGCCAATCCTTCGGCAGTTGTTCATCCCCTGTGAGGATTTTCTCGATTACGACGTAGACGGATGATCCTGACTCCCCGTGTCGGACAGGCCTCTCCGGGTCCAGGCCGGACTGCAATCGCCGGAAATACTGCGCTGGATCGTAAAGGCCATCGGGATGATCGATGCGGAGACCATCTGCTTTCCCTTGCCGGACGAGGTTAAGCACAAAGCGATGCGTAGCCTCGAAGACCGCCTCGTTTTCCATGCGTAGGCCGGCAAGATCGTTGATGTCGAAGAACCGGCGATAGTTGACCTCGTCCGCAGCCACTCGCCAATAAGCCAGCCGGTAAGCCTGCGCCTTAATGAGTTCGTGAAGGTCATTGAAGCTCTTTGTATCGCCGGGTGCCCCGTTTATTTGCCGAAGGTTCTCGTCGATGAAGTCGGCTATTTCTTTGGATTTGTTGTACAGCGTCGCCAAGCGCCGTTTGTGAATTTCTTTGTCTCGTATCCGTTCATCCCGCTTTTCTGCAATCGTCTCGCTCCGCGCTGGCAGGTGACTGAAAGCTGCAATCAGGCTCTGAAGCTCGAGGAGTTGCTCATGCTGGGCGCCCAGGCTTTGTTCCATCCTCGGCAGACCGTATCCGAGAATACGGGAGTACTCTCGCGGGTCTACCGGAAACCTGTGCTGATGATAGAGGATGCTGAATTCGCCTTTCTCCTTGCTGAAGTCAAGTTTCAATTCACCTTGATCGAGTACGATCCCGTATTGATCTCCCAGTACCGGAATTAGAATCTTGCCCTGCAATTCCTCTTTGAGCGGCTGCCAGTCGATATCGAGAAATTCCGCGTAGTTGGAGGCTTCGCCGTTTTCCAGAACGTCCATCCACCACACGTTGTCGCTACCCATGACCCCCATATGGTTGGGCACGATATCCAGGATTTGGCCCATGCCATGTTCGCGTAACACTTCAACAAAGCGATCGAAGTCTTCCTGGGTCCCAATCTCAGGATTGAGCGCGTTATGATCGATGATGTCGTAACCGTGTGTGCTGTTTGGGCGCGCTCTCAGAAATGGGGAAGCGTAGCAATGGGAAATACCTAGCGCAGCCAGATAAGGCACTAATTCCGTCGCTTGCGCAAAAGTAAAATCACGATTGAACTGCAACCGATAGGTGGCAAGCGGAATGCGAGGCGATCTCATGGATGGAGAAACCACGCGGCCGACCATGGTAGCACTTGCACTTCTGTTTGCGCTTGACGCTGCTCCAAATCTTCCGCCAGGCTTGCGCGATTGGCGTAAATGAGGCGGCCAACGGGACGGGTGGTCAGAGTCGTCAGGGTTGCACTCAGATTCGCGACCAGGGTCAGAGTTATCGCGGGCCCGAATCGCCACTCAACCCTGAGGCCTCCATCTTCTTGAACCGTATAGCTGGCGCTGGATTTCGTCCCGCCCAGAAACGGAACGATCGCGCTCTGCCGGATCGCAAGCAGATGACGATAGAACTCCAGCCAGTTCTGCCACAACGACCCTTGCAAGCTACTCCAATCCAGCTTGGAACGGGCGAAGCTCTCTGGTGAGTTGGGGTCGGGAATATGCTCCTGTTCCTCAACTGAGCTGAATCGGGCAAACCGAGCGAACTCAGCCCGCCTGCCTTCAGTTACCGCAGATCTCAATTCTCCGCCGAAGTCACAGAAAAACAAAAACGGCGTTCTTGCACCAAATTCTTCTCCCATAAAAAGCAGAGGCGGAGATGGCGCGAGGAGCAAAATAGTCATCGCTGCCCTCACAGCGTCTTCATCCGCAAGTTCTAGGATTCGCTCGCCGAAGGCCCGGTTTCCTATTTGATCGTGATTTTGCAGAAATGAGACGAAAGCAGTCGGCGGCAAAGTATAACTGAGCTGCCCGCGGACCGCGCCGCGGTAAACGGAAACCTCACCCTGATAAGCGAAACCCTCGGCGAGACAACGGCCCAGTTGTCGAATCGGCTGTTGCGCATAGTCAGAGTAATATCCGTCGGTCTCTCCAGTGAGTACAACATGCAGCGCGTGATGGATGTCATCATTCCACTGGGCGTTATACCAACGCGGGCGAGTTTTCTCATCGCGCTCCAGGTAGTGCGCATCGTTGTCATCGTTTTCAAGCACTAGGTGGACGAAGCGGTTGGGTCCAAAAGCGTTTCTAACTGTTTCCGCCAATTCAGTAAGAATGTCGGGAGTGGAATCATCGAAAATCGCATGCACCGCGTCCAGACGTAGTCCGTCGAAGTGGTATTCCTCGAGCCAGTACAGAGCATTGTGGATAAAGAAGTCTCGAACCACACGCGACCCCTCGCCATCAAAATTAATCGCGTCGCCCCAAGGCGTGCTATGCCGATCGGTGAAAAACTGTGGAGAATACGCACTCAGATAGTTCCCCTCGGGGCCGAAGTGGTTGTAGACAACATCAAGAAATACCATCAACCCTTTTGCGTGGGCTGCCTGCACCAACCGTTTCAGGTCTTCCGGCCGTTCGTATGAACTATCGGGGGCATAAGGTAGCACGCCGTCGTAGCCCCAGTTTCGAGTTCCGGGGAAATCCGAGACTGGCATGAGTTCGACCGCCGTGATTCCCAGGTCAGCCAGGTAATCGAGTCGCTGTTGGGCTCCCGCAAAGGTACCTTCTGGCGTGAAGGTACCTACATGAAGCTCATAGATAACTGTTTCTTGCCAAGGTCTTCCGAGCCAGGCTTGATCTTCCCATTCGAAGGCCGCGGGGTCGACGACCTCGCTTGGTCCATGCACGTCTGAAGGCTGAAAACGAGATGCCGGATCCGGCACTTTCGACTGGCCGCCAATCTGGTACTGGTAAAGCGAACCGGCCTTAGCCTGATCGGTGACCAGTTCAAACCAGCCTTCACTTTGTCTTGACAAGGACAGTTGAGGCGATTCCGGATTACAGAGCAGTATCTCGACGCTTCTCGCTTTCGGCGCCCACAGCCGGAACCGAACGCTGCCATCGTCACGGCGCTCCGCTCCGAATGGCATGGCGTGGCTACGCTTCACGCCGCCGGTCCTGGCTACGCACCTGATTTCCCATGCGCTCTTGCAGCAAGACCAAAGACCGCGCTTGTAACGGATAGCTTGTCCCAGCATCGTAG
>JABCYV010000317.1 GCA_013290025.1 Acidobacteriota bacterium | reverse complement strand
GGAAAACTAGCCACGCCGAAGCTGCCAGTGATGTGATGCTCGTTTAACATGGTATCCGTTGCCACCCAGTGGCGGAGTCGTTCGGCTAGTACTTGAGCTTGATCTACCCCAGTCTCCGGCATCAGGATAATAAATTCGTCGCCGCCATATCGGGCTACCACGTTGGATTGACGGCATCTCTGCTCCAGAAGGCGGCCTACGTGAGCTAGCACCAGGTCGCCCTCCAGGTGACCCAGGCTGTCGTTGACTCCCTTGAATTTATCCAGATCCATCAGTACCACAGAGAAGGGACGACCGGAGCGCGAGGCCCGCTTCCACTCGGAGCTCAGGGCCTCCCAGAAGAAGCGACGGGTCTTGATTCCAGTGAGGCCATCGGTGATTGATTGCTGCTGCAATTTCTGAAACACAAAAGCATTGTGCAGGGCCGTAGCCAGCAGATCGGCCAGGGTGTTCATGACCAAGACGTCTTGCGGGGTGAAAGCATTCTCATTCCGGCTTTCTACGTTGAGCGCTCCCAGCAGCGTTTCGCCATAAGAGATCGGGATGCACAGTACGGCCCGCGCATCAGGCAGCACGCCCTGTAATTGGGCCTCCCCTGTTGTCTGCACCAATGCACTCTCACCGGTGCGGGCGACACGACCTAAAATACCCGTTCCCAATGGAATGCGTTTGCCCAGCGCCTGGGAAGTAGTCCCCGCTTCTGCTTTGATCTCGATGTCCTTGGTGGCGTAGTCCAGAATGCCGATACCGATGTGGTCGAAGTGGAAATCCTTCTGAATGTGGCCCACGATTTCGGCCAGCATCTGCTCCGAATCCTCGCTGGATATTGCGGTCTTGGAAATATTGTTGAGGAATGCGAATTGGCGGGCCCGACGCTGTTCCTCGGCGAATAAGCGAGCATTCTCCACTGCCACCGACACCTGGCCGGCCGCAATCTGCATGACTTCCAGGTCGCGCTGCTCAAAGGCGAATTCACGCACCGTACTCATGGCCGCCATCATCCCCGCAGGCTTACCTCCGAGCAGGATAGGGGCGCCGCAAAAGCACCTGGCTGGTTTCCCGGGCACATAGGTGACACCCAAACGCTCGCGTGCCTTCTCGAGATCGGAGTGGATCAGGAGCGGCTGGCCGGTGCGTATCACGTAGTCGGTCAAACCGTTGCCAACTTTGCGGGAGCGCTTGCAGCGAACTTCGCTGTCTACCACTTCCAGTTCGAAGCGGATTTCATCGCCTTCCTGGAACGCGATATAGAAGTCGCTGGTATCGAAGATTTGTCCCAGCTCCTTCTGGATGGCGCGCAGGATCTCATCCTGATCGAGACGGGAACTGATCGCTTGTCCGATCTGTGTAAGCAACTCAAATTCCTTGGTGCGGCGTTGCGCGTCGTGCATTATGACGTAATTTTCGAGGGTCAGCCCGATCTGCAGGGCCAGTCCAATCAGCAGACGCAGGTTCGACGATCCAAACATCCGGCGCTGGGCGTGCGGAAAGAAGATCACGCCGAAATTGTGTTCCCGAGTCTGCAGGCTGACCGCGGTGAGGTTGCGAATATTTTCTTCGGTCAAGACCTTGCGAAACTGCTCAAAGCGACCTCCGGGAAACGCGGGCAACGGCTCCTGCATCTCGGGCACGCCGTGGAAGGTGACGAATCCTCCTCGCCGGTAGGCGAGTTCGCAGAGATATTCCCCCGCCCCACTCTTCTCCAGCTTGCCCACAAATTCAGGGGAAAAGCCGCGCTGCGCCGAAGGCAGAATGGCGCGCCAGCGCTCGGAGATACAGATAACGGCGCGACTAGCGGGCAGCGGCGCCACCAGCCGATCCAGAATGCTTTGCATGCTGGGCACCAGGTCCTCGGCTGAGAGCAGCCGCATCGGATCTACGCCCAGGGTGGAGAAGGCCAGCGCGTTTTCCTGCACCGCGTTACGCTCATTCTCAAACAGCACCATCACCATCGCGATTCCCAGAAGCATCTGTGGGATCGGACCCAGCAAATCGAACAGCTCCACATAGGAATTACGGAACTGGCCAAATGCCATCAAGACCGCCCACAACGCCAGCGCCATTGCCAGCAGGCTGAACGCGAGCGAATTCCTACGCTGGGCGTAGCGATAGAAATAGGCCGAGCAGTACAGGAGCACGATCGCCAAACCCACTTCCAGGCTGAAACGAGGGTTGGGGAGTACTTCGGGGTGGAAAACTCCGCCCACCACATGAGCATGCAGATTCCAGTAGCTGAGTGCCGCACCCGCGAAGCCGACTCCGACGTCATACCAGCGTAGCCGGAATCTCTCGCGCATCAGGCGAGTCGAGACAAAGATGCACAGCGCCATCGCCACCAACAGGAGGGAGCTGCAGAGGGAGATCAGGGCTGAGGGCTGGCGGAAGGTGCTCCACGCCCCCAGCGCGTAATGCAGCGCGTAGGCCGCCCAGCCCAATTGCCAGGCACGAAAATAATCTTGCCGACTTTGCTCGTAAAGGTAGGTAAAGACAAGGAATAGCAGCAGGGCGACTACGCCCGGCACCACCACCATAGTCATCGCGACGCTGTTCATGGCGCTGGAAACAGCTCTCCACAGCCCTTAAGGAACCGCGCAAAAGGGGATTTGTCTGTCAATGCTTTCATATCGTGCCCTGTAAAACAACTGATTTAAATACACTAAAGACACTAACGGAATCGGGCGATCCCCGGTCCGGGGAAACGAGGGTTTGATGCCGGCGGAGGCCGCAGGGCCTGTTGCTGCACGCCTTTTTTTGTTCCAATCGTAACCTGCCACGTGATTACCTCCGGCGTCGTTCCCCAGTATGCCTGCTCCCGATTCGCTGGACGTTGAGCTGCACAAGGAATGGGTGTACAAGATACGGCATGAATCGTATTGTGCTCGGAGTTCTGTGCGGTATTGCGTTCGGGTTGATCGACGTCCTGATGACTGTTTTCGGAAATCATCCCGACAGAACCACGGGAATGTTGTTACAAGCTTTCTCTAGCCGCTTCGCTATCGGATTCCTGGCGACAAACGTTTCGCTGCGCGTTGCTCTGCATCTTCAGTAACTATTGGAGCATCGGCATTTATTGTTCTGATGCAACTCTACTATGCCGTCGCGCCACGCATTGCCGGGACGCCCCCGTTCCCGACTGCTTGTGGATACACTTACTGGGATTGGCGCGCTCGAATGAATCTCAGCCCGTATAAAATAGTGAGAACATGAATCCCCCTAATCCATCAACTGACGCCGCTGTCAAAATGCCGCCGGCGGCCCCGACCAGCCCGTCGAATTTTATACGTGACATCATCCTCGAAGATTTGAAGAGCAGCAAGTACGGAGGACGCGTGCAAACGCGTTTCCCGCCGGAACCGAACGGCTATCTGCACATCGGCCATGCCAAGTCGATTTGCCTGAACTTCGGTCTGGCGGCCGAGTTTGGTGGTAAGACCAATTTGCGCTTCGACGATACCAACCCTTCGAAGGAAGAAACTGAGTACGTCGAGTCTATTAAAGAGAACGTAAGGTGGCTCGGATTCGATTGGGAGGATCGCCTCTTTTATGCATCCGACTACTTCGACCAACTGTATGAGTGGGCGGTCAAACTCATCAAAGCCGGCAAAGCCTATGTCGATGATCTGACGGCGGAGGAGATTCGCATGCACCGCGGCACGTTGACTGAACCGGGCAAAGATAGCCCCTATCGAAAGCGATCGGTGGAGGAAAACTTAGACCTCTTCGAACGCATGCGGGCCGGAGAATTCCCCGATGGCTCGC
>JABCYV010000316.1 GCA_013290025.1 Acidobacteriota bacterium | reverse complement strand
GATACCGTCGTCCCACCAGGGCCAAGCTGTCGCCGTACGAATGCGGCATGACCCCGGTTGGCAACGCCCGGGAACGCTTCTCGGTCAAATTCTATCTCGTGGCCATGCTCTTTATTCTCTTCGACGTTGAGGCCATCTTTCTTTATCCCTGGGCGGTGATCTTGCGCGATCTTAAGATGTTCGGTTTCCTGGAGATGATGGTCTACGTTGGCATTGTCCTGGTAGGTCTGTTCTATATCTGGAAAAAGGGTGCGCTGGACTGGGGCAAACCATCGGCACGGCGAGGAGAGATCTGATGCCGTTGACTCCTGCGGTTACCGATCTCCAGCAGCTGAAAACCCACCCTGCCATCGCTAAGCTGCTGGCCTGGAATTCGGCGGCGGTGGAGGGAGCGAAGTTTGACCGCGATGAGACGACCATTTACATCGAGCGGTCCTGGCTGCGCGAGGCCTGTGTTCTCCTTCGTGACGATCCAGGTTGCCCATTCAACTTTCTCTCCGACGTAACTTGCGTGGACTGGTTTCCTTCGGAGCCGCGCTTCGAAGTCGTCTATCAGCTTCTCTCCATTCCGAAGAAGGAAAGGGTGCGTCTGAAAGTTCGGCTGGAAGGCACTGCGCCAGCGATCGATACGGTCACCTCGGTTTGGCCTGCCGCTAACTACTTTGAACGCGAGGTGTTTGACCTGTTCGGGATTCGTTTTACCGGGCATCCTTATCTGCGACGGCTTCTGATGCCCGAAGACTGGGAAGGCTATCCCCTGCGCAAGGACTATCCTGTGGAGGGCTACCGCTAGATGACACCATGAGCCATCTCACCACCATGCCGGAGCTCGAACCCGGTCAGGATCGTACGATGATCCTGAATATGGGGCCGCAGCACCCGTCGACCCATGGTGTGTTGCGCGTGATTCTTGAGATCGACGGCGAAAATGTGGTGCGCATCATGCCCGATATTGGGTATCTGCACACTGGGATCGAGAAGACCTGCGAGGCCAAGTTTTACCAGCAAGTAGTGCCGCTCACCGACCGGATCGACTATTTGTGCCCCTTGACCAATAACCTCTGTTATGTCCTGGCGGTCGAGAAATTGCTGGGGCTCGAGATTCCTCCCAAGGCGCAGTGGATGCGCGTACTGCTGAATGAACTGACCCGAATCAATTCGCATCTCGTGTGGTTGGGAACTCACGCCATGGATATTGGCGCGCTCACCGTGTTCCTCTACTGCTTCCGGGAGCGAGAGGATATCCTGCGCCTGTTCGAGGCGGTCAGCGGCCAGCGCATGATGACGTCGTATTTCCGCATCGGCGGCCTGGCGCTGGAGCCTCCGCTGGGCTTCTTCGAGCAGACACGGAAGTTTGCTGATCGCTTTCCGGGGAAAGTTGATGAGTACGAAAATCTGCTAACCGGGAATCCGATCTGGATGATGCGTACCAAGGGAGTCGCAAAGATTACAGCGGAAGACGCCATCGCCTTGGGCGCAAGCGGGCCGACCTTGCGTGGGAGTGGTGTCGACTTCGATCTACGCCGCGACATACCCTACTCCGGCTACGAAAACTTTAAGTTCAAGGTACCTGTTTCCCGGGAGGGCGACGTGTTCGCCCGCTACATGTGCCGGGTGCAGGAACTCCGCGAATCCATCGCGATCGTCCAACAAGCATTAGACGGAATGCCCGAAGGCCCCATCAAGGCGGACGCTCCCAAGATTGTGCTGCCGGATCGGGAGAAAATGAAGACGCAGATGGAAGCCCTCATCTATCACTTCAAGATTATTACCGAAGGCTTTGCTGTGCCGGAAGGTGAAGTCTACCAGGCTGTCGAATCCCCGCGCGGTGAAATGGGCTATTACGTCGTAAGCGATGGCACACCCAAACCGTATCGCGTGCACATGCGAGCAGCATGTCTGGCGAATATGCAAACCCTGCCAAAGATGTGCGAAGGCAGGCTGCTGGCCGATGTGATCGCAGCTATCGGGAGCATCGATATCGTGCTGGGAGAGATCGACCGATAGGTGCACGAAGGGGATTCGTTACGTGTGGCTCCCTTCGTGATACTTCGTGTCCTTGGTGGTTGAAGATTTGTATGACATTTTCTGACCAATTCGAACAGCGCTTTGCGGAGATGCTGACGCACTATCCCACCAAGCGCTCGGTGTTGGTTCCAACCCTGCTCTACGCCCAGGATGAGGTTGGATACCTATCAGAAGAAGTTATAGAGGAGATCGCGCAACGCCTCGATCTCACCGAGCTAGAAGTGCGCAACGTAATCAGCTACTACTCCATGCTGACCACCAAGCCGCGCGGCAAATACAACGTGCAGGTGTGCACCAACATTGCTTGCCTGCTGCGCGGGGGAGAGGAACTTCTGGAACATTGCGAAACAAAATTAGGCATTGGACACAAGGGAACGACAGCGGACGGTTTATTTTCGCTGGAAGAAGTCGAATGCATCGGCGCCTGCAGTTGGGCGCCAGCCGCACAGGTCAATTACGACTTTCACGAGAACTTGACAGTGGACAAGCTGGATAGAGTTCTGGATGAATATAAAAAGCGGGCAACACAGTAGAGATTTTTGAATTGCAAAATTTTCCGAATTGTCGAATTGGAAAGTGAGCGATTCTAAGTTCCGATAATCGTAAATCCGGCAATTCGTAAATTGATCTAATCATGGCTGATTTGGTCTCCCATCCCGATGAAGTTAGAGTTGTGTCCAAGCGCTTCGGCAAAGGCGCGACCAACATCGATCGGTACCTGGAGCTTGACGGCTACAAGGCCGTGCAGAAGGCTCTGGGCATGCAGCCGGACGTAATTGTGAATGAAGTAAAGAACTCAGGTCTGCGGGGTCGCGGGGGCGCCGGATTCAATACCGGAATGAAGTGGTCGTTCGTCCCCAAACAATCAGCCAAGCCGAAGTACGTTCTGTGCAATGGCGATGAGAGTGAGCCGGGCACCTGCAAAGATCGGCTCATTTTCGAGCACGATCCACACGCTGTGATCGAAGGTGTGATGATCGCTGGGTTTGCAGTGGGGTCGACCACCGGTTACATCTACATTCGGGGCGAGTATCGATATCTGTTGGAGATCATGCAGAAGGCGATTGCCGATGCCTACTCCCGCGGCTTTCTCGGCAAGAACATTTTTGGCAGCGGTCGCGACTTCAATATCTACTGGCATGGCGGCGCCGGGGCATACGAGGTGGGCGAGGAATCGGCCCTGATGGAATCGCTCGAGGGCAAGCGCGGCATCCCCCGCATTCGCCCGCCCTTCCCTGCCGTTGTCGGACTATGGGGCGGGCCCACGGTTATCAACAACGCTGAGACCCTGGCCAGCGTGCCTCACATTATTTTGGGTGGTGCGGACTGGTACGCAAGCCTCGGTCCTCCTAAAAATGGTGGCACGCGACTCTTCTGTCTCAGCGGGCACGTCGAGCGGCCCGGCGTGTACGAACTACCCATGGGCTACAACCTCAAGCAGATGATTTACGAAGTGGGCGGCGGCATTCCCAATGGGCGCAAACTGAAAGCTGTTGTCCCCGGTGGTTCCAGCACTCCGCTGCTGACTCCCGAGGAAATCGACGTAGCGATGGATTTCGATTCCTTGACCAAGGTAGGCTCCATGCTCGGGTCCGGTGGCGTTGTGGTCCTCGATGAGACAACCTGCATGGTGAAATTTGCTCTCCGCATCATGAAGTTCTATCGGCACGAGAGCTGTGGTTGGTGCATTCCATGCCGCGAAGGAACCGACTGGCTGGAGAAGACTCTCTCTCGTTTCCACGCAGGCGGGGGCCTCAAGAAGGACATCGACAACATCCAGTACCTTTCCGAAAACATGCTGGGACGCACGTTCTGTCCGCTGGGCGATGCCGCCGCCATGCCGACGATTTCGATTGTCAAGAAATTTCGCAAAGAGTTTGAAGACCATCTGGAAGGCCGACCTTGTCC
>JABCYV010000315.1 GCA_013290025.1 Acidobacteriota bacterium | reverse complement strand
AAAGCATCTGAAACCATCCCTGGTAGAAGCGAATGATCATGGCGGGTAACAGGAGTACCGAAAGCACGACCATCAAGGGGTAGCTGAGATTTGCCGTCAGATGATACCAAGCCTCCAGCTTCACGCGGAGCGGCTGGTCGCTTCTAAGCACACGCGGCAAAATCTTCTTACTGGTCTGGATCAGGCCTTTGGCCCAGCGCGCCTGCTGCGTTTTGAACGCTGTCATCTCCACCGGCAGTTCCGCTGGACATTCCACGTCCTGCAGATAAATGAACTTCCAGCCCTTCAGTTGCGCCCGGTAAGACAGATCGGTGTCTTCGGTAAGTGTATCGTGCTGCCATCCGCCGGCTTGCTCGATCGCCGCGCGACGCCACACGCCCGCGGTCCCGTTGAAATTGAAAAACACGCCGCTGCGAGCCCGGCCGGAATGTTCCAGCACAAAATGTCCGTCCAACAGAATGGCTTCGACTTCCGTAAGAAACGAATAGTGGCGATTGATGTGGCTCCAGCGGGTTTGCACCATACCGATCTTTGGATCGGTGAAGTGATGGATCGTACGCAGCAGAAAATCTTCTGGAGGAACAAAGTCAGCGTCAAAGATCGTGATGAATTCGCCTTTGGCAGTCTTCATACCCTCTGCTAAAGCGCCCGCCTTGAAGCCTTCACGATTACTGCGATGGTGATACGTAATTGGACATCCGTGCTCAGCGTATTGCTCAACCAGGCTACGAGCAACGTCCTCGGTTTCATCAGTCGAGTCATCGAGTACCTGAATGTCAAGCTTCTCCGTCGGATAATTCAGACGACAAACGGCTTCGAGCAGCCGCTCAATTACAAACTGTTCATTGAAGATGGGCAGCTGAACCGTCACCCGCGGCAAGTGCGAAAATCGTTCAGGTGGATCAGTAGTACGGCTTTTCTGGTTCTTGTAATAAAGGTAGACCAGCACGTAGCGGTGCATCCCGTAAGATGCCAACCAGATGAGAACGACGAAATAAGGAATCAACAACGCCATGTCAAAGGCGTTGGCGCGATAGAGACCCCGGAAGGTCGTGTCGAGAAAATGCTGCCGAATGTACTGCCCAAAACCTCGTGAGACGATAAAGGCGGCGACAGTCTGGAACGAAATCGAGGCAATGGTCAGGATGAGTCCCTCGAGCCGGCAATGACGAACCAGCCCAAAGGCCTCTATTGTACCTGAGTTGAGCTGCCGGTTCTTCGGCAGTGTCAAGCTAACGATTATCTTCGCGCGTTGCGCCACATGAGATGGTTCGGAACACCGAGGACCAAGATCTCATCGGTGACCTCAAAACCAAATTGACGATAAAAGGTCACGTTCTCGGGTCGATCAGTCTCGAGGTAGCCCGCTTCGCCCGTTCGATCGAGTTCGTTGCAGTATGCGTCCATCAGTCGACGACCGATCCACTGACCCTGCGCCTCCGGTGACACCCCAATCGGGCCCAGATGTGAGTGTGCAGTCTTTGGGTCGCTCTTGGACCAGACAGACAACCAGGAGCCAACTCTCAGTGCAGAACCGAGGCCAAAACCCCTCACCATCGCGGGGCTAATCGCAGTTTCTCAAATCCTGAGATCTGACATTGCGGAGAACGCACCCAGTGAATCAGGCCGAGGATACGAGAGCTCTCGATCGCGACTAGTTTGACGCCTTTCATCGCTGCCAGCCCAACCCGAAAGAACGCCTCATTCCTGGCCAGCTGAGCTGGACCGAAGGCAGCAATGTTCAGCGGATTCGCGACAAAAGCTTGGGCAAGAATGCGGCAGGCTTGTGGGGTCGCGTCAGGGTTGAGGGCCTCGATATGAATGCTCGCCATCGTTCCTCCTTCGGAAGACGCACCAAGGAGAATGGAATGAACGCAACAGAATGAACGCAACAGAATGAGAGGAGTGAGCTTAGTTGAGGAAATACGTCCGGTACAGCGTGTCTCTTTGCACTGGCTTGAACCCCGCATCGCGGATGATCCGCCGCAATTCTTCCTCAGTGGTGCAGTTGGTTACCCCCGCAGCGCGGACCACGTTTTCTTCCAGCATCACCGAGCCCACGTCGTTGCCGCCAAAGCGCAGGCCCATCTGGCAGACTTTCAATCCCTGTGTCACCCAGCTCGATTGAACATTCTTGAAGTTCGAGAGATAGAGCCGGGAAATGGCCAGCACTTTCAAATACTCGACAGCCGTAGCCTCGTCCCAGTGACGGCCTCCAAGCGCGGTGTTTTGCGGCTGGAAGCTCCAAGGTATGAACGCGGTAAAGCCACCGGTTTCTTCCTGCAACTCATAGAGCCGCTGGAAATGATTCACGCGGTTTTCGTTGGTCTCTCCGACACCGAACATCATGGTTGCGGTCGTGCGCATCCCCAGCTGGTGCGCGGTTCGGTGCACGTTCAGCCAGTCATCGGTCAAGCATTTGAGGCGGGCAATCTTGTAGCGGACTTCGTCGTCCAGAATTTCCGCGCCGCCACCCGGGATCGAATCCAAGCCAGAGTCCCGCAGCCGGGCGATGGTGTCGCGAATGCTCAGTCCACCATATTCGGCGATAGCGATAATTTCTGAAGCCGAATAGCAGTGCAGATGAACTCTTGGGAAACGCTGCTTGATCCCTCGCAGCATCTTTTCGTGCCAATCAATCTTCAGGTCGGGATGCAGGCCACCCTGCATCAGCACGCCGGTGCCGCCAAGCTCTACCGTCTCGCGGATCTTGTCGTAGATGGTTTCGAATTCGAGGATATAGCCTTCTTTGGCTCTGGGGCCTTTCAGCGGGCGGTAAAAAGCACAGAACGTGCAGTACTCAGTGCAGTAGTTCGTGTAATTGATGTTGCGGTCAATAATGTAGCTGACTACGCCTTCCGGGTGCAGTTTCCGGCGCACAGCGTCGGCCTCCATCCCAACGCCAATCAGGTCATCAGAACGAAACAGGTCGAGCGCTTGCTGTTTAGTCAGAGACATAACTGATCAAGAACCCATCATGATTCTAACGGAGGCGTTGGGTGTGCTCCAAATAGTGCCCGGCTCAGGCAGCGCTGTGACGCGCTACAGCAGCAGATGCACCTTCCCTGTAACGAAGGTATTGGATCAAACTGAGAACTCCGCCCACAACCGCTAACCCGATGAGTACAGCCAGAGCCGGTTTATCGTATCGCGCAAAGAAACGCACGATGTGATTTCCATAGAGCGACCCAAAGCCGGCAACTATCGTGTACCGGATTCCGCGGCCAAGCGCGAGTGCCGCCAGAAACTTTTTTCGCGAATATTGCATTGCACCTGCCGCCAGCAGAAAAGGGACAAAGGGGAATGGCGGAGGAAGGAGAGCTGGAACAGCGATGGCGGCGAAGCCCCATTCTTCGAATTTCTGGTAGGCCTTCGCCGCACTTTTTTTCGAGAGCCTGCGCTCCATCGCTTGTTTGCCACCCTTGCGGGCCAAACTATAAGTAATGTAGCCGCCGAGCACGGCACCTGCCGTTGCCATAAATGCATAATAAAGCCAGGGCTCGCGATGATGAGCGGCCAGCCAGATGGTCAGAACATCCATGCTGCCGGTCAGCGGGACCACCGAGTTGTCTGCGATTCCCAACAAGATCAGGCCCGGGCCGCCCATGCGGTGCAATCGGCGCCAGATGGAAACAGCGGCAAACAGGAGTTGAGGATGCGGCACCATTCGACCGCCTTTTCGCCTGAGGTTGAAAATACGCCTACATTGCTGCTGGCTTTGCCACCTCGAGGAAGCGCAGGGGCGGGGCGACCGGGAGAGCACCGCACTCCGCGGCATAGGAATAGAAAAGACGCATACCATCCAGGCAGGCGTCGTCTAGAAAATAGTGGATGTTGTTTGTCAGATAGGAGTTCACAGCAGCGTGGCTCAAGCTCAGACGCGGCCCCCACTCGTGTGCGATCCGATCGAGATTCGCAGGCTGTAAACCATGGTCACGCGAGTCCT
>JABCYV010000314.1 GCA_013290025.1 Acidobacteriota bacterium | reverse complement strand
TGTCACTATCGCAACCTTATTGTCGAGCCGTTTCATGATGGGTTCCTTTCTTCCATGCGATTTGCCACGCTGACCGTTTCACCCGCCCGTAAATGGACCACGACATACGAAACCTAAAGTTTCGTTTCTACATTTGCAATAGATGCTTGTCAAAATAAAACGAAACAATTATTTTCGTAAGTGGAACCGTGGTCATGAAAGAACTTAAAACCAAGATCGCACCAAGACCCCGCGGTCGGCCAAGGAGTGAGCGCGCCCGGCAGGAAATCCTGGAAGCCGCTTACAAGCTGCTGAGAGACAAAGGTTTCAACGCTGTCGGCTCACACGAGATAGCACAGACAGCCGGCGTGAGCAGTGCCACGCTATACCGCTGGTGGAAGTCGAAGGAAGAAATCCTGTTTGACGCCTGCTTTGAACGCATGAAACCCATTCTTGCGATTCCTGAGACTGGTTCCGGCTTGACGCCGCTTCGCCGCTACGTCCTGCGTGCGGCTGAGTTCCTGGTATCAGAAGAGGGTGCGGTCATGGCTCGCGTCTTCACCGGCATTCATGAGGATAAGCGACTCCGGCAGGCGTTCTTGGAGAGATACGTCGAGCACAGACGTCAGATCCAACGCAGAATCATCGAAGACGCTATTGCGTCCTGCGAACTGAAGTCGACGACGGATCCAGAGCTGCTGATCGATGTGCTTACTGGACCACTGTTCTTCCGATGGCTGCAGGGACACGCTCCGCTTGATAAAGGCTTTGCTAAAAGCATCCTTGACAGCGTGATTCCCGCCTTTCGGCCACACTGATTAAGCTCCGACACATTCGGACCCGAATCAGTACCGAGCAACTCCGCGATCTCTGCAAAACAAGCTAGTTCGCGGATTGTCGGCAAACAGGAACTTATCCAGAAATGCCCTTGTGAAAAGTCGGACGACATCGAGCAGGTCGGCAGCTCAGAAGCAAATCTCATCTGGGTTAGTAACGATAAATCAGCTTGGGGGAAGTTCGCAGGATAGGTAATGAGAAACGCGCTCGTGGTGATTGACGGGCCTACTCTCGATTAGTCGGCAACTTTCCAGTGGAGGGGGACTTCCCGCTTGCCCGTGATCCAGGAGTTTCTGGAATCGATTCACAGAAGCCGGCTTCAGTTACTGATTCTCCCTAGCATGCCTTCGCGGGCACTTGTCCGAGATGATGGATAGGATCGCTAAGGGGCGGCTAGATGTGAAAAAATCAGCTAGGGCCGCAGATGAACTCCCATGAACGCGGATGACCGACGGTGTTTTTTATCGGCGTTCGTCTGCTTTCATTAGGGGCACCCACTGGATTCGCGCTGGACAGACTACGAAATGCGAAAAGGGTTTACGAGAAAACCACAACCGGACGCCCCCGCGACGCGAGTCAAGAACTACATCACGCCGAGCGGGCTGGAGCGCCTCAAGGATGAGCACCGGTTTCTGCTCACCAGGGAACGCCCGGCCGTGACGGAGGTGGTGGCGTGGGCTGCCAGCAACGGCGATCGCAGTGAAAACGCCGACTATCAGTACGGCAAGCGGCGGCTGCGGCAGATCGATGGGCGGATTCGCTTTCTCACGAAGCGAATCGAAGCCGCGGAAGTGGTGGACCCGGAAGCTCCGAGAGCGGGGCAGGCGGCGACGAGGACATTCTTCGGAGCGACCGTGCGCTATGCCAATGCCGCGGGAGCGGAGCGAGTGGTGAGCATCGTGGGCACCGACGAGGTCGATCTCGACCGCAACCACATCAGTTGGGTGTCACCTCTGGGGCGCGCGTTGATGAAGTCGGCAGTCGGCGACAGCGTAGTCCTTCAATTGCCGGGCGGTACAGAATACCTGACCGTGCTGGAAGTGTGTTACGAGCGCATTTCTGTGGAACCGTTCCGTGAGCCAGCTGGATCCGAGGCCTCGGCAAAGGGACTTCCTCGCCGACGCTAATCCCCCTGACGAAAGTTAGCGAGGCGGCACATGAAAAATCCAGGCCCCGAGCAAGGACGAATTGTGAGCCGACTATAAGGCTAGTCCTTCCGCTATTGTCCAACCCCAGTCAGAATCGCTCGCGTGTAACGCGGTAGCGTTAGCGCGCATGTTTGTGCCCTGTCAGCGAAAGGCGCCGAAAATGGGTGCTTGCGAAATCAGTACTGATAAATCGGCTTGGCCGACTCCAAGGGCGTTTACGACGATCTATCCTGATTGTTCTAGCGCAATCCGCCTCGATGAGCCCTTTGAACTGTTAGCACCACTAATCTCTCAAGTCGTGATCACAACTGTGACGTCAGGCGCAGTTGTGCAGAGTCAGTCCGTTTGCTAGTGTGGCGAGCATGCCGCCAAATGTACCCGAACAGCTGAGCAAAACCATAGAGACGCTTTACCGGTCTGAATCGGGCGGGATTCTGGCTACGCTGGTGCGGCTGCTCGGCGATCTCGATCTCGCTGAGGAGGCCATGCACGAGGCCTTTGCAGCTGCTTGGGACACGTGGCATCAGGCGGGCATACCAGATAGCCCACGCCCTTGGCTCATTTCAACCGCACGCTTCAAGGCCATAGACGGGATACGCCGTCGGGCGCGCTTCGACGCCGCACAAACGGACCTCGCGCTCTACCTTGAGACGCGCATTAACGAGGAACCAGAGGAAGAGGAGATCGAGGACGACCGCCTCCGTCTCATCTTCACGTGCTGCCATCCTGTTCTTGCGCCGGAAGGACAGGTTGCTCTTACGCTGCGTGAAGTGTGCGGCCTGACAACAGAAGACATTGCTCGCGCGTTTCTCGTTACGCCAGCGACACTCGCGCAGCGCATCGTGCGCGCAAAGGCCATCATCCGCGATAAGACTATTCCTTACCAGGTGCCCTCACCACAGGAATTACCGGAAAGATTGGGAGCCGTACTTCAAGTCGTGTATCTGGTCTTCAACGAGGGTTACTCGGCGGAAGCAACAGGATCCGAACTGAGCCGCGAGGCGATTCGTCTGGGCAGACTGCTCCGCGAGCTTCTTCCGGAACCCGAAGTAACGGGCCTGCTAGGGCTCATGTTGCTGCAGGAGTCGCGCCGTGCCGCCCGAAGCTCTCCGGAGGGAGATCTCATCCTTCTGGACCAGCAGGATCGCTCTTTGTGGAACCAAGACCAGATCGCCGAAGGCATTGCGCTAACCGAGAGCGCTCTTGCATCGCACCGTTTCGGCGCCTATACGCTGCAGGCCGCCATTGCTGCGGTTCACGCCGAAGCTTCATCCGCAGCATCTACAGACTGGCAGCAGATCGCGGCACTCTACGACCGGCTGATTCGTATCCAGCCATCTCCGGTCGTGGAACTCAATCGCGCCGTTGCCGTCGCCATGTGCGGGCATCCAGAGAAGGGTCTTGCTCTCATCGATGCCTTGCTGGCGCGCGGAGAACTCGCCAACTATCATCTAGCGCACTCCGCCCGGGCGGAATTGTGTCGCCGGCTGGGTCGGCTTGCGGAGGCCTCTGCTTCTTATGAGAAAGCGCTGGCCCAGGTTTGGCACGAGTCCGACCGCCGGTTCCTGGCGGCGCGGCTGCAGGAATTGAAATAAAATTTGGCTCTGCTGTCGATTTTCCCCACGCCCGACGACTATAAGTGAACAAGCCAGCGCGCAAAGTTGCGCTGCTGGTTTCCACCAGGAGAAGAATAATGAAATATGTTTGTTTGGGATACTACGATAAAGGCAAATTTGATGGCATGACTGAGGGCGAGCGAAACGCCATGTTCGACATATGCTTTGAATACGACGACCATCTTCGCGCAAACGGGCACTGGGCTGGTGGAGAAGCGCTTCAGCCCCCGCAAACCGCCTTGACCCTGTATTGGAAGAACGGCAAAGTGGCAACTACTGACGGTCCCTATGCGGAAACCAAGGAACAACTCGGCGGCATTCTCGTCCTTGAGGCGCGGGACATGAATCATGCTGTACAGATCATGACGCAGCATCCGGCGCTGACGTATGGCAACATTTTCGAGATTCGGCCAGCGGGGGAC
>JABCYV010000313.1 GCA_013290025.1 Acidobacteriota bacterium | reverse complement strand
AGGTCTACAGCTTCTAAACCGATCTGCGTTCCCCAGCTTCCGCCCGCAATTCTGATGAATGCCGGTGCACTCCAGCCCTTCGCTGTCCGGCATGTGGCTACACCCTTGCCATGTTCCGCTCCGAAGACGAATCCGCCTTTTATCAAGTGGGGTATAACCGCTACGCACTTTGCCCGCTTCATAATCTGCTCGGAAATGCGCTGGTCCGGCGCGTCCATGATCTCGTGCAGCACAGTGGCGGCATTATTTAGCCGGTCGGCGGCATCTTGGCGTTCTGACCCTGCCCAGCACAGCGTTCCGAGACTCAGCATCGCAAATAAGCACATCAGTTTCTTCATGGGTGGAACCTCACTTCTTTTACCTCGGCGCCGCCTCGGCCCTGGCGAACTGCCATCCATCCGGGCGGCACGGGTTGCGGATGCTGGCTGATGAACATGACCGGCAACGCGACTACACCCTGTGTCTCGGGAAGGGCCTGCCTCAAGAGAGAAGATCGCGCCGCCTGGTTTGACGGGCAAAACTGCTCTCTTGAAGCATCAATAGGTTCGCTCATTTACGAGCCCAATACTGTTCAGAACGGCTCATTTTACGAGCAGACGTGCTCAGAGAGTGAGTTGCATGTAAGCCCCGGATTGGCTGAATTCCAGACTATGGCGAAAGTAACTCATCAGTTGGTGACCAAGCCGCTGCGTGGATCGTGAAAGGAAGGCTGGAAGCAAATAGCTATCAACGAAGTCTTTCCCTCCCGAAATGAGCACTCTTGCTCAGACGAACGCGGTGTGGAGTGCTAACGTGAGGTGTGCTTCCAGCCGAATCGCCGAGGAGCCGCAGAGTCGCTCGCCGCTTTGCAGGACCGAGCTATGGTGAAGCGAATTGCACCAATCCGGGTCATTTCTTTTTTTCTGTTGGCTGCTTACGCAGCATTGTGCCAGAGCGAACGTCCTTACGCTGACTTGCTTCAGGGGTTACAGCTTGACGGCTCAAACTCACCCGAAGTGCAGCGTCAGGAGATGCTTACGTGGAGATCACTTCCTGATGCTCCGTCGGTACAGCCTGCAACACAGGCACAGACATTTCACACGTTCGTCAATGAGTCGGGCTCGCCATTGAGGCTTGGCGTGGTTGGCATCAACGCGGGCGTAATGCGCGAAACAGAACGAAGACTCGTCACTCCCGGACAACAGCCCAACTTAACCGCTCTCTACAAAGCGGTGTTTATTCAAAAAGAGTCCAGCACAGTTTTTGATAAGTTCCTGTATTTGTCGTTGCTCAAGCAGAACCTGCGTTATCACCCTTCGACCAGCCGCAGCTTTATGGGACGGGCCACCTACGCCGCTTCGCGCATTTTTATCACGCGTGACGACTCCGGAAAGAGGAGGCTGAACACCTCGTATTTCCTCGGGGTACTGAGTTCGGTCGCTATGCACACTGCCTACCGTCCATATTGGGCGCGATCCACTGCAGCGCCGTTCAACGATTTTGGTTCGACAATTGGCAATGACGCAGGGATCAACCTCTTCCACGAGTTTGCGCCTGGCATCCGGCAAATGGTGAAGGGCCACACGCCGAATTTCGTGTCTAGGATCGAAGACCGCATCACCCACGACCAGACCCCGAGGGAGGTCGTCTCCAGGCCGGCAAGATGATGCCCGGTCGCTCGGTCCACGGCTGTGACTGTCATTCCCTCTTCGAAAGGAAGAGCGTTAAGGTTAAGCTAGCATTAGCATGCGTAAGCGCCTAATTACTCCGATTCCCGGTGCTCCACCTATTGAGCGAGACTGGCTTGATGTCGGGAGTGTAGCCTCGGTCGAGATCACATCAGAAGACAGGGCCCATCCAATCGAATCTGCGCTACTAGCGGGGGAGAAACGAGGCTGGCGTGCTGCTGAGCCCGGGCCCCAGACCGTCCGATTATTGTTCGATAAGCCGCAGAGGCTGAGACGTATCTGGCTAGTTTTCGAGGAAACCGAAACCCAACGCACGCAAGAGTTCGTCCTGCGGTGGTCCGACGCCGGCCATTCTTTCCGAGAAATCGTGCGTCAGCAGTGGAATTTCAGCCCGCCCGAGACAGTACGCGAGACCGAGGATTACTCGGTTGAACTCCTCGATGTCATCGTCCTTGAATTGAAGATTGTGCCTGACAAGAGTGGCGGTGAGGCTCGCGCGTCGCTGGAAAGTTTGCGTTTAGCTTGAGGTAGCCGACGAGTTGTCTATGTGGGCCGCCGAGGCGGTCGGATAAGCTACGAATGTCGGAGCCGCAACGCATAGCGCCAGCAAAGGCCCGGTTGAGCGGTCGAGTCCCCAGAGGATGGCCCGCGCTTGGTGTGCATGCCAAGCTTGGCCACTGTGCGTTCTCACGATGATCGACTTGCAGCCAAGATTCGAGTGGAGTAATTATGACTTCTCAAGTAGTGCGCCTACACGTGACCGCTAGCATACCGATTGACTGCGATTTCTGGTCGGAAGATGACGGCTGGAAGGGCCGCTGTAAAAGTCCGTCGGTCGCGGTCGGTGGCAGCAGTTTCGAAGATGCCAAAAAGAACATGGCAAGTGAATTACAAGCGCAGATCGAAAGAATCCTGCGTGAGCATCCTAAGAGAAGTGCGCGGCGAATTGCCTGAGCCCGCAGCCTCAATGCAGTCACCATCAATTTGCGACCTGACGTGCGGCGGGGCGCCAGATCTAGTACAGGCGAACCGCGAGGTTCCGGGCAATGGTTACCTTGGCAATACGCCGTTATCGTCGCATGGCCAGGGCGGAGAAACTGGCGGCGCCAGTTGGGGTCCGTGCGGACCGTGACCTGAGCCGCCTCCACCTACCGCACCAGTACCAATGCGAGGGCGTGGCCGACCGATGTGAGCCTTATAGCTCAAACGCTCGACTCCAGATCGAGGAGAGTATGCTCAGAACGCAGAGGGTGTCATGACCAGCCACAGTGGTTACTTTCCCTTAGGTAGCGTTGCAGGTGCTTTGGGTAATTTGGGAAGGCACGAGTAGTCCAAAGGCACAAGTACGGGCGAGAATGGCTCTTCAGGGTGGGATCGAATCTTTTGCCGAGTGAGCCTCCAGCATTGCCGCCGGCAATCTGTCTATCTCTTTCTTCTCTCCTTCCTGATTCATCCTTATTTCTACCACACGGAACTGCCGGCACCCAGGTAGAAGTGAGCTTTCTTGCACAGACTTCTTTCTTGCACAGACTTCGACATCTCCCGAATGAGAAAGTTTCTGTCAGAACTATTTCCGAACGAGACGGAGTCCTGAGGCTTCGGCTGGAAATCGTGCCTTTCAATCCGCGCAACCCGCAGCAGCCGAGCGACACCGGGCAGGCGAAGGATAATCGGCAAGAGTCCTGCGGAAACGCCTCGTGCGGCACAGCAACAACAGAGTCCGCAGCCAGAACCTCTGAAGCCGGAAGAAAAGAAACGTCACGACGAACAGCCAAAGCGGGACGAGAAGCCGCCGCATTAACGGCAGGGTTTCAGACTGGACTAAAAAGGACAAGCCATGACTCAGAAACAGATTGCCACCCTGTCGGGAACTGTCGAAATGATCACAAAATCCTCCCGTCCCGGCGAACATGAAAGAGCACAGATCGCCGTCGAAGGGGCCGATCACCCGTATATGCAGATCCGTATCGAGAACACGCTCACCGACGAAAGCGGCGAAGAGGTCCACATGAAGCCGGGTGCCAAAGTGAAGGTTACGGTTCGAAGCAGAGCCGCGCGGCGCCGACGGGTTCGCCCATGTCGTGCAAACAGTCGAAAACCGCCGGGTTTTGCGCTTAAAGATGAGCGGCTTATTTCGGCGATCAAATCCAGCAATGATGATCCAGCACTACGGGGCCTTCTCCTCTAAGGCACCCTGACGGCCTATCAGGGCGTTTTATTCCAGGAGTGATTTTCCTGCCATTGCACGCCGCGTGTGAGAAAATTCCGCCTCCCCTTGGTGTTCGTCGGTCCCTAATAAAATCCTTCGCGGAGGACCTACCCAATGGCAGTTCAAGTAACAATTACTGAAGTGCGAAAAATAATGGAAGCTCAACTAGAGCGATTGAGAA
>JABCYV010000312.1 GCA_013290025.1 Acidobacteriota bacterium | reverse complement strand
GCCCGTGGTTGGAGATGTTCTGCGTGCTCCCAAAAGGTGTTGCTTCCGCAAACCCCGTTGGACCGGTTGGCGATGAGCCTCCCGGGACCAGCGAGTTCGCCTGATCGTAACTGAAGCGGGCAAAGATGGTGTCCTTGCTGGAGAAGTTGTGGTCCACGCGGACGTCGAACTCGCCTTCGTCGAGACTCCTCACCGGCGCGTTGGTGAAGTTGAAGCCCGCATTAAAGGCGCTAGGTACATTGTTGCCCGGATAAAGGCGAATTAGCTGTTTGCCAGCATTGTCGAAAAAAGCGGATGGAACCTTGTTGCACGGGGCACCGCCGGATTGCGTCCCATCGTTAGCAGGCACGATGGGGGTACCAGTGCCGTCACACTCGAACGGTCCGCCTGAATAAGGATTGACAAGATTGGCAAACCTTATCTGATTATTGTACTCAGGATGAGGGACCCCCCGCGCGAGACCTAGAGGATCCAAAGTAAAGTCCCCGCCCATCATGGCACTCGTGGGAACTAAACCGGTAGATTCGATTCCATGGCGCTGCCTTTTGCCCTGATAGTCAAGAAAGAAGTACGTTTTGTTCTTCTGGACCGGGCCGCCGAGGGCCCCTCCGAACTGGTTGAGATTGAACTGCTCCCTGGTCGCGGCGAAATAGCTGCGCGCATCCAGCTTGGTGTTGCGGAAGAATTCAAACAGCGACCCGTGAAAGCCGTTCGAGCCGGATTTCGTGGTTACCAGCACAGTCGGACCCGCGCGGGTGCCATATTCTGCCGAGTAATTGTAGGAAAGAACCTTGAATTCCTGGATGGCATCAATCGAAGGCAAAATCGCAATCGCTCCGGCCGTCAGTTCATTGTTGTCGTTGCCATCGAGCAGCCAGTCCGTACTTTGCGGGCGCGATCCACCTACGGAAAGAGAAAACGAGCCACGCGCCGATGCTTCGCTGGTGGCGCCACCGTTGAAGAAGCTGTTCGGGTTGGTTTCCTGCGTTGTTCCCGGCGTCAGAGTGGCCAGTTGCACAAAGTCGCGGCCGTTCAGGGGAAGATCGGCGACCTGCTGAGAGGTGATGACCTGTCCCAGAGTTGGAGTCGATGTTTCCACAGCCACTTCGGTCGCGCTTACTTCAATTGCCTGCGTAACCGTACCGGGCGCAACCGTAAAATCCACCTCACGACGTTCATCCACTTGCAGCCGAAGGTCTTTCTGCTCGGCAGGCTGGAAACCCTGCGCCTCCACTCGAATCGTATAATTCGCCACCGGGAGCAAGGGAACAAGATAGTGTCCCGAATCGTCGGTCTTCGTCTCGCGAGAAACACCGGTGCCTTGCGAAGTAACAGTTACCTGCGCCCCCGAAATCACCGATCCCGTCTTGTCGGTGACGGTGCCGTTGAAACTCGCAGTCGCCTGGCCGTACAGGAGTGGACAGATGGGAAATACAAGCGAACAGAAAACGACGAACAGCGTCCGTTTGGTCAGCATTCAATACCCCCTTGGCGGCCCCATCATCGAGTGGCGGATGGGAGTCGCTCGTTCCCCACTGGGTATTTCCAATTTCAAGTTGATCTTGGCGCGAAACTATATTCCCAGTCACCGTAAAGTGTCAACCAAAACACGCGATCACTTAACCCACCACTGCGGCTAATCGAGCCAACACTTCGTCGGTGGCGACAAGTTTCGCACTTGACGTCTTTAGTTCCGAAAGGGTCCGTTTTCCGGCCTCGCGATCCAGAGTTTCAATAGCGTCAAGGACCACGGCGACTCTTCTTCCCCGCTTCAGCAGTCCCCGCGCGGCGAGCCCGACGCAATATTCCGTAACCACCCCGAAGACAATGAATTCCGCATTTCGATTTAAACCTTCGAGCAAGGCGTTGGCATGCCGGCTTTCGAAGATATCGAGCGTCTGCTTTTCGAGTATGATCTGCTGTCTTTGCAACCAGTCTTTAGGCAGGGATGATTTGGGATCGTTGGGAACGCGCACATACTTGCCGGTGAGCACTTCAGGAACGAACTCGGCGCCGGGAGTTCCTTTTATGCAATGGGGCGGAAATGTCTTGAACTCGGGATCATCGACAGCATGAAAGCAGCCGTGCGAGACGAGGAAGACCCGGCCCTCGCGCGCCGCATCGACAAGCCGACGCATGTTGGGGAGCAACTTCTCCGCCCCCGGTGCATAAAGCTTGCCGCCCGGCAGCATGAAGTCTTTTTGCGCGTCTACACACCACAGAATGGTGTTTGCGGATCGCATGAGTCGCTCCAAGTGTGCCTCAATCAGTATCGCGATTCTAATTCCAAAATTCGATTCGTCCTATGCAATTAGCGGTTGGGAGGTGGCATTTGTGGCTTTTGCCGCACCCACAACGATCTGTATACTGGCGCGCGGCTTTTGATTCGAGCGAGTTGCTTCGGACGGTGGCGAAATGGCGCATGAGCAGACAGGCCAGGCTCCGGCTCCGAGCCGGCTGGTGATTCATAACATCGGGCTGCTGTTGAGCGGCGATATCGGAAATCCCATTCTCGATGCGGACACTCTGGTCGCCGTCAACGGCAAGATTGCCGCCGTGGGTAAGGCGAAAGACGTCGATACGGAAAACGCGACTCTCAGGATCGATGCTAACGGCACCGCCTTAACGCCAGGGTTGATCGACAGCCACGTGCATCCGGTAGCTGGAGACTGGACGCCGCGGCAAAATCAGCTTGGTTGGATCGACAGTTGCCTGCATGGTGGAGTGACTACGATGGTCTCCGCTGGCGAGGTTCATGCGCCCGGTAGGCCGAAAGACATTGTCGGTCTCAAGGCAATGGCAATCTTTGCGCAGCGGGCATTCACCGCATTTCGTCCCGGCGGAGTGAGGGTCCTGGCGGGTGCTCCGGTGATCGAGCACGGCATGGTCGAAGAAGACTTCAAGGAGCTGGCTTCCGCCGGCGTCAACATTCTGGGCGAGATCGGCCTAGGCAGCGTGAAAGATGGCGCGACCGCGCAACAGATGGTTTCGTGGGCGCGAAAGTACGGAATTCAGAGCACGATTCACACCGGCGGGCCTTCGATTCCGGGATCCGGCTTGATCGACAAAGATGTTGTCCTCGCCGCCGATCCCGATGTGATTGGTCACATCAATGGAGGACACACTGCGCTCCCCGACGATCAGATCGTTACTTTATGTGAGCGCAGCCCGCGCGCGCTCGAAATAGTTCACAACGGCAACGAACGAGCTGCTCTGCTGACGGTGCGCACCGCGAGCCAGCTTAATCGCTTGCGAAGCGTGATCCTCGGTACGGATTGTCCCGCCGGCTCTGGTGTACAACCGCTGGGCATTGTACGGATGATCTCCATGCTCTCTTCGCTCGGCGAAATTCCTGCAGAGGTTGCTGTGTGCTTTGCCACCGGCAATACGGCGCGCCAGCGAAAGCTTGACTGCGGGTTGATTGAAGTGGGACGGGCCGCGAATTTCGTCTTCATGGACAAGGCGCAGCACTCGGCGGGCAAGCATCTGCTCGATAGCATCCAAAAGGGCGATCTTCCGGGGATAGGAATGGTGGCGATCGACGGAGTTGTAAGCATCCAGCGCAGCCGCAACACGCCGCCAGCAACTAGAGTGCCGGAAGTCGTAAAAGACTGAGCTGCCTTGGCTGATCTCCTGTTAGGGCAGGCCCAACGATGCCGCGATTGCTTTCCTGTACTCGCACGCTTTCGCCATGGCCTCCCCTTCATTCACGGTGAGTAATTTTCGATCGCGCATCACCACTCGGCCGCCGATGATTACGGTTTCCACATCGCTGGCCTTCAGGGCGTAGGCCAGCTGGGCATAGATGTCATACATGGGAACAGCGTTGGGTTCGTCGAGACCAATCAGGATCAGGTCGGCTTTCTTTCCAGGCTCTAGTGAGCCGATTTCTTTTTCCATGTGGAGCGCTTTCGCGCCCTCGATCGTGGCCATTTCTACGACTGCCTTTGCATTCATCGCTAACGGATCCATCTTAGTAATCTTGGCTAGCTTCGCTGCCAGATCCATCTCTTCCATCAGATCCAGATCGTTGTTACTACCTGCGGGACCATCGGTTCCCAGGCCGACTGCCACTCCTGCAGAACGCAGCTCCGCCACGGGGGAAACGCCGCTGGCCAGCATCATGTTGCTCGATGGGTTGTGCACGCAGCTGGCTTGGCGCTGTGCCAGGGTTTTCCGGTCGGCTTCGTCGACAAATATGCAGTGCGCTGACACGACGTCGGGGCCGAGGACGCCGATCTTGTCGAGATATTGCACTGG
>JABCYV010000311.1 GCA_013290025.1 Acidobacteriota bacterium | reverse complement strand
GGAACGGTTATCCAGTCCTTTCCTTGTCTCGGTGACCAAGCTCCACATTTGTCCGCCGGTGAAGGTCCACCCGTCACTGAGCGCGGCCTGACCCCAGGCCTGCCGCTGACGGAGGGTGTAACTGTTGCTCTCGTTATTGTTCGAGGTGACGCCCGCAGAGAGGAAGTCGGCTTCCACATAGCCGCGCAGGGTCGCGGATTTCAGTTTGCCTTCGGCTAACATGGAAATGCGCGACTGACGGCCGGACCCAAAGAATTCCGACAGCTTGCTCTGCGAGCTTCCGGAGAACGGGGTTGAATTGAAAGGCGTGTTGATGTCGGCAGCCAGCGCTCTTTGCCGCCACACCGTTTCCGCCGCCAGGAAGCCACCGGGGGTGATGGTAATGCCCTTCACGTGAATGGCGAGGGGGCTTTCCAAGCCAGAAATCGTCTTCTGGGTCTCCTGCAGGGTGAGCGCGGTATTGGTTGAATTCTGTTTAAGATCAGAGACATCACTGGACAGGGCAGTGACCGTTTGCTCCTGCTTAGCACTCGTTGAAGCAGCGGCCTCCGCCTGGCTCTGAGCCTGAGTGGCAGCCGTCTGATTTTGATCCAGCCGCTGCTGCAATTGCTGAATCGACTGATCGCGAGTAGTTAGATCCTGCCTGAGTTGCTGGATTTGCTGCTGTTGAGCATCGATCGCCTGCTTCATCTGATCGAGCTGTGCAGCCACGCTGGATCCGGTTGTTGCTGCTTTGCGTTTTTTGGGGCTGCTGCCGCTACTGGATTGCGGAGCTGGCGCCGCGAAGGCAATGGCGGTCATCACGACCGACAACCCGAAAGCTAGAACGCGCTTCATTCGTCCTCCCACGTGACAAATAGAGATAAGAAACCAACGCCCGATTCCGAGGAACCAGTGCGCAACTTTAGTCAGAAGTCAGAAGTTGTGCAAGCGGTCGATGCTATGCGGCATGTGTTAACAACTGATGAATATTGGATAAATATCCAGTGAATCGGGCGCGAGTGCTGAGCTTGATCGCATTGATCTTGAATAACTTACCCAGGAGTCAGCCAGTTTTCCAGCGATTCCATTCCGACGTGTTCAACAGACAAAAAGTGGATCTTCCCGGGAAAGATTCTAGAACCTGGCAGCCTCGCCGAGTACATCGGTTGATACTGCACTTGGACCCCGAATTGCGTCCATCATGTCTTAGAGAGTAGGGGTGGACTACGACGTAGTGGCCGGAAAGGAGCAGACTGAATGCAATCCAGGAAAACGATGTTTGCCTCGCGGTCCATTGCGATTGTGACCAGCCTTCTGATTCTGTTTGTGGCTCCCGTACAGGCGCAAAGCAGGATTTCTCTTGTAGGATCTGGCTCAAATGTCCCGAGCCACCTCTATGCGGCGTGGACGGATGAATTTAACAAGAAGAACGCCAACATACAGTTACGCTACCTTTCGATGAGCACGGTGGAGGGTATCCGTCAGATCAGCGAGGGCTCGGGAGATTTTGCAGCGGGCGAAATACCGCTGAGTCCCGAACAGATGCATGGTCCCAAGGTTTCGCTGGGACAGATTCCAAGTGTGCTGGTGGGTCTTGTTCCCATCTATAAACTCTCAGGCAACCCGGAGCTGAACTTTTCAGGCGAAGTCCTGGCACAGATTTACCTGGGAACAATTAAGAATTGGAAAGACCCGCACCTCGCAAAATTGAATCCCGCCGCGGCTTTGCCGGATCTGCCCATCTCAGTGGTCCACCGTTCCTCGGGGAAGGGATCGAACTACATCTTCACCGATTTTCTATCCAAGACGAGTGCTGAGTTCCGCTCGCAGGTGGGCGTCAACGCCTCTCCGAAGTGGCCGCTGGGGACCGAGGCTAATCGCGGCGAAGACATGGTCGAACAGGTAGGGTCGACACCGGGTGCGATCGGCTACGTAGAGTTGAATTTCGCGCGGCGCCCCGATATTGGATATGGCAACGTACGGAACTCAGCAGGACGATTTGTTAGAGCCACGCCCGCGAGCATAACCGCCGCCTGCGTCGCATTTCAAAAATCAATTCCCAAGGATTTTGGCATATCTCTCACTAATGCTTCTGGCAAGGAGTCCTATCCGATTTCCAGTTTTACCTGGCTCTATGTGCCATCAACCGCATCTGCTACCGAACGCAGTCGGGCGCTGGGACAATTCCTGGCTTGGGCACTGGCGGACGGCCAGAGTATCGCGCAGGGTATGGGCTATGCCACACTTCCGCCCAGCGTTCTGTCGAAGGCGAGAGCGGCTGTAAGCTCACATAGTCGATAACAGTCCTGGCTGGTTATTCAGGTGGGTTGAGGGGCGGGCGTTACGCACAGAAAAGAAAAGGCCGTGACATTGGTTATGCTCTAGCCGCCGACTCCTGCGAGGGAGTCATCGGCGTGGAGGCATGCACCATCACGGCCCTTGATGCGATCGCCGCTTTCGCGGTCCCAAACCCCAACCACTCCTCGCAGAGTTAGTCGGTTTTTTCGGGTTTGGCGGCCTACCGGGTTGCCCCGGCAAACCGATCACTCAGTCTACTTCGGACTGGCAAAATTTTATTTGTGCCAACCCTTTCGACCGTCGACGTCGCGAACCTTAAACATTCCTGTAATAATTGTCAACGCCCCTTTTCGGTGCAACATCGACATTTGCGAGACAAAAAACAAAAATTACAAATCATTGAGCGCTCGGCATTTGTCGGGAGGCAAAATCGTTGCGCCTCGTTTTCCACAGAGACTTCCACAATCGTGGAAATGGTTCGAGGTTCAAAAAATGAACCATCATCATGTCTTGACGACAGAGAGCTGGGTAATGCATGGTTTCTCTTACAGGAACGGCGCCATGTTAGATCTCGTAGCCTATATCGACGGCGGTTCTCTGGGAAATCCGGGGCCATCGGGTATTGGCGTGGTGATCGAAGGCTCTGCGGCAGGAAAGATTAGAATCGCAAAGTGGATTGGGCGCCAGGACAACAATGTCGCCGAATACGTAGCGCTGCTGGAAGCTATTCAGTACGCTTTGGCCTTGAAGGCCGGGGCCCTGCATGTTTATTCCGATTCGGAAGTGGTGGTCAGGCAGATGATCGGCGAGTACACCTGCCGCAGCCCGCGCCTCTATTCTCTGAACTGGATCTGTCGTAAGCTGGCCCGCTCATTCAATTTCTCGATCTCCCACGTCCGGCGGGAGGACAACACCGAGGCGAACGATTTAGCCTGCTCGGTGCTACGCGGAGAGCTTTCGTAGCAGACCCGCTAGCGAATTTTTTGAGGCTCACGGACGCCGACGTCTGAGCATCTTATGCGGCCTCGAAATCACAGATTTACTGAAGTCCGCCTTGGCTTTTGTTCAATCGGTCAGCTTCGCGCTGCTCAGCTGTTGCCTCGGCTGGGCGTCCAGTCAAGGTGTAGATTTCGGCCATACGCCGGTGCGGTTCAGCCTCGAGCGGCCGCAACCTCGCTGCCTCTTCAAGATAACGAAGCGAATCCGAATACTGCTTGGCAGCCTGGCTTTTCTGCGCAAGTCCGAAGGCCGAGATGTAGAGCAGGTCCGACGTTGAGGAATCCTGCGGATTGAGTTGGTGTGCGTGGTGCAGCGCTTGATAGGCTGGAGTATCTTCACCCAGCTTCATCAGCACGGCTCCATAGAGAGCGTTCAGCTGAAACAGATCTGGCCAGCGTTGTAGGGCAGTTGCAAGCGGCGCGCGCGCTTGCTCAAACTGATTGAGCTGATAGTAGGCGAGCGCCAGATTGTATTGCATCTGCGGCGATTGTGGAGCCAGTTCCGCAGCGCGGCGCAGAGGCTTCAGCGCTGCTTCCAAATCCCCATGTTGGCCGTAGATGGTGCCCAGTTCGGTCAGCTTCTCGGCGTTGTCCGGATCGTATATTTGTTCGCAAAGAGCGCGCGCTTCCTCGCGAGGGCCCCGATCCAGCTTTTGTCCGCATTCCAGCCTTAGCTTGCTCTCATTATTGTCGCGCTGACGCAACTGCTCCGACAGCGCCAAGGCCTGCGTTGCTTCTTGCTCCCGCCCCTGCTTGCGATACACGGACGCCAGTTGGTATGGGATACGAGCATCCCGCGGTTTCGTCTGGGACGCTGCCTTTAACCATTTTTCGGCCGCGGTCAAATCACCCTGCTTGAAGTATGCATATCCGAGATAGTAGGCGGTGTCGGGAAAAGGCGGCTTGACGACGGCCTGTTCGAGATTTCGGATCGCGCCTTCAAAGTTGTGGTCGTCCAGATCCAGCCTTCCCAGGTAATAAAGGACGTTGGGATGATTCCCTACCTCGCGGCGCACG
>JABCYV010000310.1 GCA_013290025.1 Acidobacteriota bacterium | reverse complement strand
CGGGATGACATTCCGGTGCTGTTAGAGGACGAAGCGACCATCGAGCCATCGTGATCGTGGGTTATTTGCCTCTTTTCGGACGAAAATCGCCGCTTTTCGTCCCAGAACGACACCTTGTGTCACTATCCTGACAGTCCTTCTAGTACCTCGCCGCCGAGTACCGTCGTAAGGGTTGCCCGCAACTCTTCCTTTCCACAGGGGTTAATGAAACCAGCAGATGTTCTTGCACGTATATGGAAACAGAGGCTGTTTGCGGCACCGAAATTGCATGCAACATTTGTGAGAGTCGCTGAGTCTAATGGGTCAAGGATGTTGAACGAAGGTCGGAGGTGAGGACGGCCATGAAAGAACGATTCACAAACACGGAGTTAGCATCGCTGCGAAGCGATCTCCTGCAAGGCGGGATGATCGATTCCAGGGAAGCTGCTGAACTGTTACAGGTGTTCCTGATGGGCCGGGGCTACGGGGTCTCCCCGCAGGCGGCTCTGGATGCAGCTGGTCGCGTCGAGATGGCCGGTTGCTCGTTGCCAGTCCTTCAGCTCGAGCTGGAGAACCTGGCGCTGGTAATGTAATTTCTGCCTTGAGAAGCGGTGACTTTTCAAGCGGGCCAAAGTAAGCGGTGATCTTGGGGTTTTTGAGAGTCTGACCGGACCTCGGAACCCAGTCGTTCCGATCAGAATTCAAAGCCGGGCCAACCAGCCCGGCTGTTGTTTTTGGAACCAGCTTTTGGCTCTTAGCTCTTGGCTTTTAGCTCTTACCTCTTACCTCTTAGCTCTTACCTCTTCGCTTTTCGGTCCTACTTGGATTGACGGGCCAGCGAATGCGCGAGATGTGCCTGAACACAGGTGCCGTCCAAAGAACGGACACGAAGCTGGGCACCCGCTAAGAGCTAAAGGCTAAGAGCTAACAGCCGGTTCACTCGTACCGCAGACTCTCTACCGGATCCAACTGTGCGGCTCTCGTCGCTGGGAGAGTTCCGAAGATAATTCCTACCAGGGATGAGACGCCGATCGCGATGATGGCGGAAAGTCCCGAGATCGGAATGCGGTAGGCGGTGAAGAAGCGGACGGAGAACGGGATCGCAAGTCCAATCAGGATTCCGATAAAGCCCCCCACCAGGGAAATCAGCATGGCCTCGGCGAGGAACTGAAAACGGATCTCGCGATTGGTTGCGCCGACAGCCTTTCGGATGCCGATCTCGCGAATACGCGAGCTCACCGTGGCCAGCATGATATTCATGATGCCGATGCCGCTCACCAGCAGCGTGACGGCTGCAATCAGCAGCAAACCGAGAGTGAGCGCGTTGGCAATCTTGTCCCAAACAGTCAGCAATTGGGTGAGATTGCTCACGGTGTACACGGATTCGGGACGATGGCGGCTCTGAATGACGTGCTGGATCTGGGCGGTCGCGGGAATCACGTCATCGGGGCTCGCGACGGTGAAGAAGATCTGCTTCACGGCCGCGGTTTCAGTGAAATAGCGGCTCACCGAGGAGGGAATCACCATCGAGTAGTCCTGGACCTCGGACTGGCCGAAGGTGTCCACGCCTTCCTTGAAAGTACCGATGATGGTGAACGGAAGTCCGTTCAGCTTGATGACCTGACCGACGGCTGCATCGACGGTGCCATAGAGTTCTTCGGCCATCTTCTGGGTGAGGACGCCGACCTTGTTGCGCGACTGGGCGTCGCCTGCGTCGAAGAAGCGTCCCGAAAGAACGATGAGATTGCGGACGCGCTGGTACTCCGGCGCGGCGCCCATCACGGAAATGTCTTTTTCCTTGCCGGAGCCCGCCGAGATGCGCTCGCTCAACATAACAAGTGGAGAGGCGTAGGTCACGCTGGGAACCTGCTCCTGCACGGCGCGCATGTCATCGACGGTCAAGGGATCGGGCGCGCTGGCAGTAATGCGCTGGGCGCCGCCGGAATATTCCACGTAGATCATGTTGGCGCCAATCGACTGGATGAGGCGCTGGACGTACTGTTTGCCAGTCATCCCGATGGTGACGACGAGGATCAGGGAAGCGGTACCGATCACCATGCCGAGCGCGGTGAGGGCAAACCGCACCTTGTTGCTGCACACGGTGTCGTAGGCGAAGCTCAGGATTTCTCGGATCGCGATCTGGGTGCGGTGTCTCGGAGGTTGCGGCGGAGCCGGCGGACATGGCGACGGTGGTCCCTTACGGACGGGAGTTTCGGTTGTGGGGGCGGTTGCCATGCGGTGTTATTTAGATGCTACTCCTTGATCAAGGCGGCAGACCAGCACCTTGGAATTCTCAAAGGGACAGGGTGGTCCGGTTGTTGTTAATGGAGAGACGGGCGTCCTCGCCCGTCCGGCGGGCGGGACGCCCGCCGCTCCATCTTTGATACGGGATGCGCCCTTCTGGAGGATGACCCAGGTAACGCCGTAGTCGCGCCGGAGCCGTTCAAACTCGGGGGCCTTGAAATTCTGCCAGCCATCGAGAGATCGGACTTGATCCTGCCAGGTCTCCGCTAATTTCGGAAACATGCTGACGACGCCGCTGTCTTTGAGGCGATCAGCCATTCGGGACCGTTCCGCGAGGGCGCGAAACCCGTGTTCGTCTTCGGCGGGAGCCCGCATGTAGTTGGGATCGAGCGCGAAATAAGCATCCGTCGGCGTATGATCACGCACCCACAGGAAAGCCTGTACCCATGGATTCGTGGATTGGATTCCGGGCAACTCAAGATGCGCAGTAGCAGGAAAGAGCTGGCGTTGCGCGTAGAACATGCCGGCACAAATGGGAGCGAAAAGCAAAAGCCAGCGCCAGACGAAGCGCTGCAGCACGAATTGGGCGAGGAGGCCTCCCGCCACTACGAACAAAAGTACGTACACCAATTGCAGGCAGCGCATGGGCTGCAGTTCGGCCAGGTTCGCGAGCTGCGCGGGAACGCTGACAATCAAGGCAGACACAAAGAAGAGCACGCCGAAAATGATCGTAGAGCCGCAAAGACGGGCAAGCACGGGAAGCTCGCGCTTGCGGGCGATCCGGCGAAACCACTCCAGCAGAGCCAGCGGCGCGAAGATCCCGAGCCACTCATACCACTCCCAGCGCAGCAGGAAGAAATAAGAACGCGTTTCGAGGATTTCGCGGTAGGCCTCAGTTACGGGAGGAAACATTCCCAACGGGAAGAGCAACGCGGCCACAGCAGCGAGTTGGGGCCGGTTGCTGGGTGCAGGAGTTCGATCAAGCCAAAGCAGCAGCACGACGTATGCAAGGCAAAACACCACCATTAGCGGATGGATGAGGCCGGTAAACACCAGCCAAAGTCCGGCGCGAACCCATTTGCGTTCGATCGCACTGACGATGACCCAGAGCGTGGCCGGGGTGGAGAGTGCTCGCGTGGTCAGGTACTGGTCCATGATGTAGAGCGCCGTGCCCGCCACCGGAATGGTAAGTAGCGATGCGACCAGGGCAGCGCCTCCCCATGCGGCCAGCGAATCGCGGAACGCCAGTTGTCCAATCCGCCAGCAGGCCCAGAGAAGAAAAAAGATCGCGGCAAACTGCCAGAGCAAGAGCGCAACACTCAAGCGGATGTGCGTGACGCGCACAGATCCTGCAATCAGGTGGGGAAAAATTGTCATCCTCGCGTGGGAAAGGAAGAAATCCGTGTTCGCGGAATACAGGGCCGGGTTGAGCGCCTTCTTTACGCCGGGCAGATAGATCTCGGCGTCTTCGACAAACGGATGATAGCCATGAACGAAGATCGCGGCGGCAGTGAGAAGCAGCAGCAGCGCGATCTGTCGAAGGTTGGCTCGCAATTGCAGAGAAAGGTTTTGGATTGATGTTCGCTTGATTGTACCCGAGTGTGGATAAGTAAAAACCGAGCCGCTGCAGGTTTCGGGTGGCGCCCCTGACTCCAGTAGCGCCGGCATCTTGCCGGCAAGGCGGGCGAGACGCCCGCCGGACAGCCGCCGGGACGGCGGCGCTACTGGAGGGCCGATTAGATTTTGTTGGACTTGCCGCCGGTGAACAGCGGCGCTCCCCAGGTTCCGATGGCGAGCAGCGCTCCGAACAAGAGGATGGCATCAATGCTGGAGCGGCCCTCTTGCGCCCAGTAGACATCCTTCAGATTCAGCCAGAGCGCGAATTCATCGAGCGTAAGAGCCGCTCCCACTCCGTACAGAATCGACATCAGCCGGCTCGCAAGAATCGACGTCTCGCCCATGCCGGTTCCGAGGTCGCACAGCCAACCGTATCCCACGGCGAGCAGAATAAGAATGCCGAACACAAGGTGATGGATGTGGCGGCCTTTAATCAAAATGAAATGAAAGGGCGGGATGTCGTGCGTGATGCAGAAGACCATGCCGCGCACGCAGG
>JABCYV010000309.1 GCA_013290025.1 Acidobacteriota bacterium | reverse complement strand
CCACGTGCGGCAACGGCGCGCGCAGCGATACCTTGGGGCATGAGTCCCCGGTATAGGAATACGTTCTCGGCATCGCTTAACTCCGAATAATGGCGAACAGAGAGACCGACAGCCAAGGGAATTTGTGCGTTAGCATCCTGCGCCAGGGGGTAAATGAACGCCGCATCATCAGTGCCATGAATCAAAGGCGCGTGAGTCACATCCTGTCTTTGTTTGACTGAATCTACTTTTCGTGTGTTGGTCCCTTCAGGTGCCCAAGGACACCAAATCCAGATACAATCTGGTGTGTGGAAGTTGCTTGGCGAAAACTCTCGACGATTGCATGGGCCTACCTGTGGTCCATCTTGTTTTGGATGGGTCTTTCCTCTCTAGCAGCAGGGGAGGATAAGGTCCGCTTCTTGGAGAGAGGGCTCCGCACATCGTACTGGACCGCACTCCTTGTCGAAGGCGGACTTCTAATGTCCGCGGCGCTGTTGACGCCTCCCATTTTCGCGATAGTTCACCGCTATCCGATCACCAAACCGATTCGGTTTGGTCGCGTAGCTGGGTATGTTCTTGTCATCGCCCTTTACATCATCGCCTGCGTGAGCATCCGTTGGGTTTTAGTGCCGCCTTGGAATGTTCCTGCTCAGAAGTTCGAACAACGCTCGTTGCACGCATTGGTTACAGGTTTTGACGTTTTTGCCGAGATAATCTGGAACTTCATGATTGTTCTGGCAGCCGCGCACGCATACGAGTACTTTAAGCGGGCGAGGGACCAGGAACTTGAGTTGCAGCAGGCGCTGGCCACCAGCGAGCTACAAGCCCTGAAGAGTCAGCTTCATCCGCATTTCTTATTCAATACGCTCCAGGGAATCTCAGCGCTGATTGACACAGAGAAAGACCGCGCCAAAACGATGGTTCTCAAGGTTTCTAACTTGCTTCGGACTGCTTTGCAGTGCGCGAGCTCCGATGTCATTAGCCTCGATGAAGAATTGAAGTTTGTCGACGATTACCTCGGCGTGGAGAAAATGCGTTTGGGAGACCGACTGGAAGTGCGTTGGCAAATTGACTCCGCCGCGCGGCAATTGCTCGTTCCACAACTGATCATGCAACCTCTCGTGGAAAATGCGATTTTCCACGGCGTGGCTTGCTGCCGCGGAGGAGGATGGATCGAAATTTCGTCTCGGCGGGCGGGAGCCATGCTGGAGATAGCAATTCGCAATAGCGTTGGAGGAAAGCGGCAAGCGGGGATGGGGCTAGGTCTCCAGAATGTGAGAGCACGATTGAAGCATCTTTACGAGGACGAGGCGACTCTCTGCTTCGACCAAGGCAGCGATGGCGTTGCGATCGCGACTCTTGTGTTGCCGGCGATCGGTCAACAGAAGGAGGCGATGAAAGAAATGTTGGCCTCGAATTTACACGCTTAGTGGAGGGAAAAATTGTGCGGGTATTGATTGTCGACGACGAACCACTTTCCAGAAGCTCCCTCGAGAATGCCTTGAGGGCGAGAAACGACGTTCAGGCCCTCGATTGCGCGAGCGACGCCGTTGAAGCCCTGGAATTGCTACAAAACAGGTCCTATGATGTCCTTTTACTCGACATTCACATGCCGGAATTATCGGGAATCGAGCTGGCCGACCGGCTAAATAAGTGGAGGCGGCCGATACCATCAATTGTGTTTGTCACCGCGCACCATCAATACGCCGTTGCGGCATTTGAGAAGCATGCCGTTGATTATGTCCTGAAGCCTTTTTCAGACAGTCGTGTTCATGAAGCACTGGATATGGCCATCCGCAGAACGGAAAACGAGCGGGCGGCACAATTGGTGAAAATACTGCCTCAGCTCGAGGAAGTGTTGTCGAAGTCAGCGAAAATCGCCATCAAGACGAAACGAAGTATCCTTTTTGTCGATCCGGCTGACGTGGTGATTATCGAAGCTCAAGGCAATTACGTATTGTTACGGCGCCCTTCAGGATCGTACCTGCTCCGGGAATCGATTTCTGCGTTGGCGGAAAAGCTAAAAGCCTATGGATTTATAAGAATACACCGCTCCGTGCTGGTGAACGGTTCCTTCGTTGAAGAGATTCAGCCTTGGCCCACGGGAGAGTACGTGCTTCGCGTCAAGGGGGGCAAGGAATACACAGTCTCACGCACTTACAAGGGCAATTTGAAGTCCCTGGCAAAATTCTGGATTGGCGCCGACAATTTCGTCACGGGCTAGCCACGCGCCCGCGTTACAGTGACAATGGCCGGCTGGAGACCGACAACAACAGCGCCGAACGCGCTCGGCGCGGCCTGATCATTTCGGCATTGGCGCCTGTGTTCCGTCCGACCACTTTCCCGTAGGGACGAGGAAAACGGTGAATGGCTCCGGAGGCCCAGTCTGCAAGAGAATAACCGGCGAGTTGGGCACATCTGCACCCCATTTCGTTTTTTCCATTACTGGCGTGTAAAACATCAAATGGGCCAGGTTGTGACCACCGTCGTCAGTAAGGTACCCTTCTTTTGACATCATGTAGGACATCGCGCCGGGCTCTAGGATCGTCGGCAGGTCCTTCCTGGCAAAGGCGGCTTTCTCCCATTCTTGGATCTGCGCTATGGTTTTCCCAGCCAATACAAGTTCCGCCCTCTTGATGATGAGAGGCAGAACTGAGCGTACCGCGGGCGGGTTGTAGCAGATCGGACTCCGATTCTTTGGATTCCAAAATTCCAGATTATCAGGCGGTGCCGTCCATCCCCGCTCTACTGCGCACACGAAGCCATTCTTTCCTTCGACCGCGGCTTCGTAGCCATGCCTTCCGAGAACAAGGATCGTAGCGTCGCGAGAGATCGCATCGGGAGCCGCGCTGCGCGCCAAGGCAATTTCAGCATCGCGGTCTGGCATCAGGTACTGATCCACTGGTGCCATGCTGGGATACGGTGTCTTGGGATCTTGCGCCCGCATCTGAAGTGGCGCCGCAAAAGCACAAATCACGGCAATCACTAGAGAAGCACCGGCGGAAAGCGTATTTCGGTCCATCAGTTCCTCCCGGAATACCCTGGACCTCAAAAATCAGGCGCCGAGATGCGCCAGGGTTGCGAGATACGTTAGTACGTCTTTGTCGAGAGAGACTAACCTTATCTCAGTTTCAGAATGCTCGCTTCCATCGGGGGCTGCAAGGATGATGTGATGAGTCGTGGAAATCCGGGTCGAAGTTACGCAGAGTGAGCACGAAATGTTGAGGATTGAAAAGGAGTGCGGACGGGGAGACTCAACGACGGACACATGCTGCGAAAGCAGGTGCGCTGAAAAGGTGAAAATCAGTGAAAGCGAACGTTCCATTACCGTTCCATAACCCTATGTAATTGCAGTTTCGGGGGTTACTTCGAGCGAGAAGCAGATTCCCCGAAATTGTTGGAAACATTAAAAACGCAGAGCAAAGGGTGGAGTGTTTGGAAGGTGCGAACGCGCTTGCAAAGCAGGTGCTCTCCCAGCTGAGCTACACGCCCAGGTGTGAGCCTGCCCACAACACCCTAACAGGGGCGGCGGGGATCACGTCTACGGAAAACCCCATTTTTCAGCTATCTCGAAGACACTATAGTGCTTCTCATTGAATCTAGCCGTGTCGGTCTCCTGTCGCATCCGTTCATTCCGGGTTGACGTTTATAAACACCCAAGCACCACGGCCATTCGGATGAAACGTGAAACCGGGCCTTACCGTCCTCTCCCCGGCGTGGAGTTCCCTGCGCTCTTATTTCGTCGGCCGACTCTGCAATGGCATGGCAAGGAATAAAGCGACCCGATAGGATCATTGCCATGATTGCTCCCGGCTTCTAGCGGCGCAAGCCATCTGAATGAGCCATGCGGTGAGAACGCCGACCGCATGGGGATTGTCGATTCCGGGCGGATTACGGGCTACACGGAAGTTACGTTCGGGGAGATCGTAACTTCCCCATTGCCGGCCATCGGGAAGTTGATCGGTTCGGTCAACGGTTCCGCGCTCATCGCGGCCAATTCATAACGGACACGAACTTTCAGTGCAATCTCGGTCAGGGCGAGGGCACTTCCACGGACAGCCCGTTCTAGGGGCAAGTGAGCGCTGCTCATCGGACAATGTAACTTCCCGCCCCCTTCCTTCGTATTTTCTTAGAATGGTTTCAACATCTTCGGCAAGTTGACGATTCCTTTCCTCAGGATTTGATAAGGTAACTGGAGAGATCTTCTCTACCGCCATGCTCGCTGTCAGCGACAATCTTGCCCAGTGCTTCAGTGCGCTGCGCGGTCACAAGCTGCGCGCTTCGCTCACCATGTTGGGACTGACGATGGGTGTGGCCACGCTCATCACGGTCATGACCATCGTGCAGGGCGCTAACCTGTATGTTGAGCAGAAGATCGCCAAC
>JABCYV010000308.1 GCA_013290025.1 Acidobacteriota bacterium | reverse complement strand
ACACGGGAGCAAAGTGGTACTCTGCCACCCACATCGATGTCGTGGGCCGCAATTTCGACATCTGGGCGGACAACGAACAGATCATGCGGCACGGGAGATTTTTGCTGGAAGCGTGATGACGGTAAAACGCCTTCGCAGTCTGCCTTGACCCGATCGAAGGGACAGCCGGCGGAACGCCGACGCTATTCATGATTCCCGCTCTGCGACAACAATTCAATGCGAATTTCACAGAGGAAAAGTACCAGCGGCTCCTCAAGCTCATGGAGGAGCGCTGCGGTACCCCTATCAAGTTCCGGCTTTGCGAGACTCCGTGTTTTTTCCCCAAGCCGCTGCTGGATCAGATGACGCAGTACGGCAAGGAACTGGTGCAGCAATTGAACGGGCTCGAGTACCGCAAGGCCTCATTCGACGCGATCCCGCCCGATTTCAATGTGCCCAACGAAAGCCCTCATCCCATGTTCATCCAGGTGGACTTTGGGCTAGTGCGCGATGCCGCGGGCAAACTGCAACCTAAGCTTGTGGAGTTGCAGGGCTTCCCTTCTCTCTACGCTTACCAGGCGATGCTCTCGCAGGTGTACATGGAAGTCTACGGACTCGATGCGAATCTGCAATATCTGCTTGGGGGGCTGGACTGGGAGGAATACAAAAACCTGCTGCGGCGCGCTATCGTGGCCGATCACGACCCGCAGAATGTAATCCTGATGGAAATCGACCCGCTTCACCAAAAGACGTTGCCCGACTTCGTGCTAACTGAGAAATTGCTGGGAGTCAAGACGGTTGCGATCACGGACATCAAGAAGGTCGGCGAATTCTTGTTCTATGAATCCAGCGGCCAGCAGATTCCGATTCGCAGAATTTACAATCGCACCATAGTAGACGAACTGGTGCGCAAGAACCTGAAACTTGCTTTCAACTTCACCGACAATCTGCAAGTCGAATGGGCTGGACATCCCAACTGGTATTTCCGCATGAGCAAGTTCTCGCTGCCCTATCTGAAGCACGAATGTGTACCTCAGAGCCGGTTTCTGGATCGGGTAAAGCAGGTGCCGGATGATCTTGACCATTACATCCTGAAACCTCTTTTTTCCTTCGCTGGCCTGGGGGTAATGATCAATCCCAGGAAGGAGGATCTGGCCGAAATCCCGCAACAGAAGCGTTCTGACTACATCCTGCAGGAGCGTCTCCAGTTCGAACCAGTGATTGAAACCCCGCACGGGCCCACCAAGGCGGAGGTGCGCATCATGTACATCTGGCTCGACGAACTGCTCCCGGTAATGACCATCATCCGTATGGGACGCGGCCTGATGATGGGAGTGGATCACAATCGCAATCTGGAGTGGGTCGGCGCGTCGTCTGGTTTGTACCCCCAAAATTAACCTCGCCGCAAAACAGTTCGGTTGACCGGGATAGCTACGGAAGAGGGGACGGAGTCAAAGCCAGCTACCTAAATCATTGTCCGTCGCTACAGTGTTCACCCGATGCAAGTGCGCCTAACAAGTATTACGCTTTAAGCGCGCTAGCGGACTAGCACTCGGGCTCGTCCTTCACACAGTTTTCGGAGGTTAATTTCATGACTTTCAAGATGTTGGCATGGATCATTGCGATGTTCATGTTGGCAAGTATCGGACTCGTCACGGCGCAGGACACAACAAAAACCACGCACAAGAAGACGCGGACGCTCACGGGTTGTCTTCAGAAAGGCGACAGTGCCGGTGAATACAATCTGACTACTATGAAGGGCGGCACCTGGGAGGTCAAGAGCGATAGCGTCAAACTTGGTGAGCACGTCGGACACACGGTTACGATCACGGGCGTAGTGTCAAACGCGACAGCTCACGGGATGAAGGAAGACACGAAGGAGGAGATGAAAGAGCACGGCATGGACAAAAACGCCACCGAGCACGGTCATCTGACAGCAACGGCGGTGTCGATGGTCAGCGATAGCTGCCAGAAGTAACACGCGGCAGGAAATGGGCACCCCAACGGGGCGTCGTGACTGGCGGAGGCCCGTCTTTGCGCGCTTTGCAAACGCTTTACCAAGAGACGGGCTGTCCGAATCAATCAGGAATGAAGATTAGGGGGCGCGCAGCCTGAGTCCCGCCTAGCCCCCTTTTCAAAGACTGCAAAGGGGCCACCGGCCTGCTTTTATGACCGCATTTTCACTCAGTACTCCAGTATATGTAGCCCAGCCCCAGCGCGGAGATCACCACTAAGACAAGTGATCCGATCCACATCCAATCGGGCTTTTGCTTTGTTTCCCTCACCTCAGGACTTCCGGTTTCTGTTTAGCAGCCGCACCCTGTTTCTTCACGATCAATCGGCAAATTCAGGCTCTCCCGTTTGAGAGTCTTCAGTGCGTAGATCGCACCATGGATGGCGTGACGCTCAGGTTGTCCGTCTTGACTCTCACTTATTTCGCTCAATTGCTGGAGCCGTCCGAAGATCGCGGCCTCTGCCTCCGCCACACGGTCGGCCAGTCTTTTGGGATCAACTTCGAGCACCGCAGCTTGATATGGACGCTGCCATTAGGGATAATGCAGAGCGGTTGAACTGTGGAGCAAGAGGGGGTCTGACGCTGACATCGCGAAAACCTCCCACAAATGCCGATCATTATAACGCAGATGGTTTACCGATTCTGCTAGATAAAATGTAGTAGCCCACCAGATAGCCTCTCCCCTTTCCCCGTGGGAGGAATACAGTCCGCACCCGATGGTGCAGCCGGACGACCGATGGCAACCTACGTCGTGTCCACCAGGGGGTACGAATGTTCGAATTGATCTCTCGATTATGCTTCGAGGACGACGGCCAGGATATTGCTGAGTACGCCGTGATGTTGGCTGCGATCCTGGTCCTGGTGGTAGGCACTGTTCGGCTGGTCAGTTCGAACGCGAATAATGCCTTCTCCTCGATAGCCAGCTCGCTCTACTAAACCCGATCGGAGAGTGCGAGATTGATCGTCGGGAAGCATTCTAACGCGGCTATCTTAATTCAGCGCATTCGCAGTTATCGTGCTTTCACTGCTATTTCTGGGAATCAAGCGTGGAAGAACCACTATCCCCGAACAGGCTCCGCTGCATCAGCAGAACTGAGTTCCGCGGGACATCCCCGACCCGGTAGGCGGCGTTAGGCTGAGCGCCTGTCCTCCAGTTTCCCATTCCCCTCAATGCTGACCAGCTTCGCGGCGGCAAGTCTCCTAAGGCGCCCGTTATGTTCACGGAGGGCGGATCGTAGGGCGTGAAGGATCGCATGCAATTCGGATTCCTGCGCCGTCAGAGCTTTGGCGCAGAGTTCGCGGATGCGGTCTTCCAATCTGCGGTGCATGGAGCACGGTGAGCCGGACTGTTCTTAGATTCCGCCATCGCCGAACGGTTGTTCGATACGATACGCATTTTTGGGCCAAAATCACCTCATTCCCCCGGGGTCGGCCCACCTTTACATTTCTTGCAAGGGGGAGTCGGAGAGTGCCGACGGGAACCCTAAGCGTCCTGCGCTTGTGCCGCGACGGAGGGCTCCGACCCAGAGGGTGCAGCAAAATCGCCTCGATGCGTAATACCCCACCCCTTAAGTTGACCAGAGTCCGGCCTCGGCCTAACATAGCCGCCTGAAGTGAAGTAGCCTCTCCATGACCGGCCAGACGACGACGAACGGCCAGAGCGCCAGCGGCCAAGGCATGATCGGCCAAACTGTTTCCCACTATCGCATCCTCAGTAAGCTCGGCGGCGGTGGCATGGGTATCGTTTACGAGGCTGAGGACATACGCCTGGGCCGCCGGGTCGCCATGAAGTTTCTTCCCGACAATCTGACTGGCGACCAGAAGGCCATGGAACGTTTTGAGCGGGAGGCCCGCGCCGCTTCGCAGCTGAACCATCCCGCCATCTGTACCATCCATGAAGTCGAAGACCACAATGGCCACCCCTTCATCGTCATGGAGAAGCTGGAGGGGGAAAGCCTCAAGCAACGCATCCACGGCAAACCCGTCGAAATCGATCAATTGCTCGACATCGCCATCCAGGTTGCCGAGGCCCTTGCCGCCTCGCACGCCAAGGGAATCCTGCATCGCGACATAAAGCCCGCCAATATCTTCATCACTAAGAGCGGGCAGACGAAAGTGCTCGATTTTGGTCTGGCGAAACTGCTGCGCGATGAGAAGCTGGCAACCAGCGAGGAAACTCCCGTTGAGGACTCGCTCACGGCTGTCGGTGTGATTCCTGGAACCGCGGTTTACATGTCACCGGAACAGGCCCGCAGCGAGGAACTTGATCCTCGCAGCGACCTCTTTTCGTTCGGTGTAGTGCTTTACGAAATGGCGACCGGGAAAAAGCCATTTCAGGGCGGCAACGTCGTGACCACTCTGGATGCCGTCCTGCACCAGA
>JABCYV010000307.1 GCA_013290025.1 Acidobacteriota bacterium | reverse complement strand
TCCAATCAATCAAGGAGGAGTTGGCATGGTGGGAGAGCGAACTGCAGAAGCAAGGCCGTCTGGTTGAATCGCAACGTATACACCAGCGCACCATGTATGACTTGGAGATGATCAGGGCCATGGGTTATTGCCATGGCATTGAAAACTATTCGCGGCACTTTACCGGTCGCTTGCCAGGAGAGCCTCCGCCCACGCTGCTGGATTATTTCCCGCGTGATTTTCTGATGGTCATCGACGAATCCCACCAGACCGTGCCCCAACTGCACGGCATGTATCACGGCGACCGCTCGCGCAAAGAAACGCTGGTGGAATACGGCTTCCGTATGCCTTCGGCGCTGGACAATCGTCCTCTGACCTTCGAAGAGTTCGAACATCGTATGAATCAGATGATCTACGTTTCGGCGACGCCTGGACCCTACGAATTGACCAAATCCGCGGGCGTGGTGGTTGAGCAGATTATTCGGCCGACAGGTTTGGTCGATCCGCCGACCGAGGTGCGGCCGGTTAAGGGACAAATTGATGACTTGCTGCATGAAATCCGTCAACGCGTCGCGCGGGGGGAGCGCGTGCTGGTGACCACACTCACCAAGCGAATGGCGGAAGATCTGGCCGAATACTACAGCGAAGTTGGGGTGAAGTGCCGCTACATGCATTCGGAAATCGAGACACTGGAACGAGTGAAGATCCTGCGCGATTTGCGCAAAGGCGAGTTTGATGTGCTGATCGGGATCAATCTGTTGCGCGAGGGCCTCGATCTGCCCGAGGTTTCGCTGGTCGCGATTCTGGATGCGGATAAAGAAGGCTTTCTGCGGTCGGGCGGTTCCCTGATTCAGACCATTGGCCGTTGCGCACGCAATCTGAACGGACGAGCGATCCTCTACGCCGACCGCATGACCGACTCGATGAAAAAAGCCATCGGGGAGACCGATCGCCGGCGAGCCATTCAGCAAGCTTATAACGACGCCAACGGGATTACGCCGGAATCCATCGTGCGGCCGCTGGAGATGTCGCTGGCGCGCATCGTTGAGGCTGATTACGCCGACCTGACCGGAGATGAAGCCGAAGGCGTCCCGGAATTCAAATCACAGGAGGAGCTGGACGCCTACGTCGTCAAACTGGAGAGCGACATGCGCGAGGCAGCGAAGCGATTTGAGTTCGAGAAAGCCGCGAAGCTCAGGGACATGATCAAGGAGCTAAGGACGAAGGAGTTTCTGTTTGCCTGAGCTTGCAGGATAAGGCAAACCTCAGTGGGGGTTCTCACCCTGACATTGAACAGCACAAAGTTCCGCCAGCGGTTTAATCATTTCCGGTTCATCGTTTGATGTAATCCGTCGGCGATAGAATCGCAATCCTTCGCCACGGGTGCAGCGCCAGCAAGTCCGCATCGCCGGTAATGATCACGTCTGCTCTCCCGTTTAACGCGACTTCCAGGAATTTGTCGTCTTTCGGGTCGCGGCATTCGCGGACGAGGTGAATGATGGGAACAAATTCGGCGGTGCTGCCGAGACGGCCCAGAAAAAGCGCACGGTCTTTTGTGCTCACATAGTGATCAAATTTTGGACGCGAGAGAACTTCGGCCAGCTCATTCATCGTGGCCTCGGAAACGAGCAGGACGCCATGGTCCAGAGCCTTGTCAACGGCTTGACGTGGAATGGAGAGGGGCAACACGATTGCGCTGACGAATACGTTTGTGTCGACGACGATGCGATCTAAGTTGCGCATGATCCATGATTCTCATGAACAGGATTCGCATGAATCGGTGCGCATCAGTCTTTCAAGATGTCAGCCAGCACTCTCTCAGTCATCCCTCGCGCTGCGGCCCGAGCGCCGATGCGGTCCATCATTCGCTTCAGTTCGGTGTTGTTAATCTTGCGAATCCGTTCGTACTCTTCGGCTGAGATAATGACCGCTACATCGCGGTTTTGGCGGCGGATCAGCACGGGCTCACGCTGTGCCGCGTCGAGAAGGGCGGCGAGACGTTGTTTAGCGTCTGTGGCAGAGACGGTCTTCATCCGTCTATATTAGATAAAATAGACAAATTGGTCAAATTTGGGTTTCTTCGGGACAACGACCATGAATTTCGTGTTACACTGTTCTCGTGTCCATCAACAATCGCTTGCGCAATGTAACTGTGACCCTCGAAGAGGACGTCGCCCGTTGGGCCCGGATAGAGGCGGCGCGCCAAGATACCAGCGTTTCGCGGCTGCTGGGAGCGCTGCTGAAAGAACGCATGCTGACCCATAACGATTACAACCGCGCCATGCGGCGAGCCCTAGGGCGTAAGCCCTTTCTGCGCAGTGACGGCCGTTACCTGAGCCGCGACGAAGCCCATGACCGCGCCCGGCTACGCTGATCCGCCTGGAGTCGATCAGCCGGCGGCCGGTGCGCTAGTTTTTGTCGATTCGAATGTGTTGCTTTATGCCTTAGACGAGGCAGATCCCAAGAAACAAAAGATCGCACAGAACTGGCGTGCGGAGCTGTGGAAGAGCCACAGGGGACGCATCAGCTTTCAGGTGCTTAGCGAATTCTACGTCAACGCGGTTCGGAAACGCCCTTCAGCCCGCGAAGAAGCACGCGCTGAAGTTCGTGATTTGTTGGCGTGGAATCCGGTGGTCACCGACGCAGCACTATTGGAGCGGGGATGGAAGCTACAAGACCGCTACAAGCTTTCGTACTGGGATGCGCTCATCGTGGCAGCAGCTAAAGCTGCCTCCTGCAAGTACTTGCTCACGGAAGATTTACAATCCGGACAAGAGTTGGACGGAATCGAGGTTGTCAATCCGTTTGTGCGCGCTCCGGAGTCCGCGCCGTGAAGGTCCTCCCGAGGGGTACAAACGGCGCTCGGTAAAGGCTGCCGGGGTACGCTTCAACGATTTCCTACCGTCCACTCTTTGCTGCAATCGCCAGGGGCTTCTGGTAAATGACGTAGTCTTTGTTCTTGTGGGAGTGGAAGGGTACATCCGAGGCCGGAAGTTTTTCTCCTTGTCCCAGAAAAAGAAATCCGCCGGGCTGCAGATAGAGGTGCAAACGATGGGTGAGCGCCATCCGCTGGGCGGCGGAGAACCGCGGTAGAACGTCCATGCAGAAAATGCAGTCAAACTGCCCGAGGTAAGCTGGCTGGGCCAGATTCATGGCCGAAAATGTCACCAGATTCCGAAGCCGCGGTTTCACCAGGAAGTGCTCACCCACCCGGGCAAAGTAGGTTTGCACCAGTTGACGTGGGACTCGCTGGAGGTCGCGCTCGGGATATAGGCCGCGCTGGGCCGCTTCCAGAGCCCGTTGGCGGATATCGCTGGCAACAACGTGCACATTACATCCACCATTGCCGTTCATCGCTTCGCAGACCGATATGGCGATCGAGTAAGGCTCTTCCCCGCTAGAGCAACCGGCACTCCAGATGCGAACTGCCCGCGGATGGTCGCTCTTGCGGCGTTGCAGCAAGTCCGGCAGGGCCATTTTAACCAGAGATTCGTGTGCGGCGGGACAACGAAAGAATCCGGTCTTTCCGTCCAGTAATCGCCCAGCCAGGCTCTCACATTCCGCGTCGGACGCACGCAGTCGCGCTAACAACTCTTCCGCTGATGCCAGACGCTGCGATTCCAGGAACTCTCCCGCGACCGCGACAAGAGTTTCCGTCTCCGTATCGAGCAACACGCCAGTTTTCCTCTCCAGAAGGAGGCGGAGTTCGGAAAGTTCGTGCTCCAGAATCGCCACGTTCGTGGAAGGTTTGTGCATGAATGACACTGCCGCCGCCAAAACGAAGCAGTCTTCACTCCGTTGGCGCGGTTCTTGCCGGCATCTTCCTGGGGAGGGTCTTATCTTCACCGGCCGCTACAAGCTGGCAGCGGTAGCCTGTGACCGCATTCCAGAATCTCTCTCCGCCTGTCGCTCGACAACGTTCAGTTCCTTCTCGATGGAGGAAAACCGCTGCAGGATCTCATGCATGCGCACCGACATGTTGCGAATGGTTTCGATCTGCGAACGCGCCACTGCGGAAAACGATCCCGATTCCATCAGCAGCAGCTCAGAGTTCCCGAGCACCGACGTGAGCGCATTATTCAAGGTGTGGCGCATTTCAAGCACATAGCGGCCAAGTGTTGCCTGGCGCTCCAGTAATTTGTTGGCTTGTTCGGCGCGATGGGCGCGGCCCATAACTTCGCAGAGTCGAAGAGCTTCGACCCCGACCAGCACCAGAGCGTCCAGCCAGCCTTCGTGCTGCCGCAGCACCATGATCCGAGGCTGCGCGTCGCGCACCGCCTGTGCGGATTGAGTTCCTTCGCACACAAACACCACCGGTTTGCGGGAAGGATCGAGCGCCCGGAGTACGGCGGGAAAAACTTCGGGACGCAGCGCGCCTACGATCGCCAGTTCGAATGTATCTGCGGCGAGGTCCTGGCAAAGATCGCTACTCATCAGAGTAAATGGCGGCACGCTCCTCTCA
>JABCYV010000306.1 GCA_013290025.1 Acidobacteriota bacterium | reverse complement strand
TGATTGTCATCGCCTTTCTGCTGATCGGGATGTACAACAGCCTGGTCCAATTGCGCGTTCGCTGCGACTCGGCCTGGTCTGATATCGACGTGCAACTCAAACGCCGCCATGACCTCATCCCGAATCTGGTCGAGACCGTAAAAGGTTACGCCGCCCATGAAAAGGGCACGTTTGAGAACATTGCCAAGTTCCGCTCTCAGGCGATGCAAGCCACAACGCCCGCCGATAAAGCCGGTGCCGAGAACCAGCTTACTGGGGCGCTGAAGAGTCTGTTTGCCGTCGCAGAGAACTATCCGCAATTGAAGGCGTCCGAGGAATTCACCCAGTTGCAGACATCACTAAGCCAGACTGAGGACACCATTCAGAATTCCCGCCGTTACTACAACGCCGTGGTGCGCGACCTCAACACCAAAATCCAGTCTTTCCCCAACAACCTGATCGCCGGCATGTTTGGCTTCCAGCAGCGGCAATTCTTCGAGGTAGCCGAAGCCGATCGCGAACCCGTGGCGGTCAAGTTTTAGAGTTTTCTTCTAAATGACCGCAGCGGCTAAAGCCGGCAAGTTCTTGCAGTCTTCAATCGTAGCGCTGAAGCGCTGCGCCACCCAAAACCGCGCCGCCCAAAACTGCGCCACCCGAAACCTGGCCCCAGGGACTCGATCGGCGGCTTTCTCGAGTCGGCTATTATCCGCCTGGCCCAAGCCATGCTCGTCCACGGTTGTGCCAGCACTGATTTTTCTCGCCTGCCTGCTCACGTTCCCCTCGCCGCTCCCTGCGCGCAGTTGGAAAATCGCCGACTTCAGCGACACGATCACGGTCGAAACAGATGGCTCTACTGCGGTCCGTGAGCGTATTAGCCTTGACTTTGTCGGCTCGTTCCAGGGCATCCATCGAATCATTCCGGTCCAGTACCCCGGGCCTCGGGAGACGAATTACACCCTCTTCCTCACCGTAACCCGTGTCACCGACGGCGCCGGCAATAAGCTGAAGTACGAGTCCAGAACATCTGGCAACTATCGCGATCTCAAGATCTACATTCCTGACGCAAGCGACACAACCCGCACCGTTGAAATCGAGTACAACGTGCGCAACGCCGTGCGCTATTTCGAGGACCACGACGAGTTCTACTGGAATGTTACCGGCAATGATTGGCCGGTGCCGATTGATCATGTCACCGCGCTCGTCAGCCTTCCCGGCGAAGCAACCGGTTCGCTACGGGCCCAGGCTTTCACTGGGATTTATGGCGCCGTACAGCGCGAAGCCATCTCCAAAGTCGAAGGTTCGAAAGTCTCGTTTGAGACCACCAATCCGCTGCCCATGCGCGGTGGCATGACGATTGACATCTACATCCCGAAGGGAATTCTCAAAGAACCCAGCGCGTTTGCTCGCGCCATATGGTTTATAGGCAGCAATCCCATCGTTTTTCTGCCGTTCGTCACGCTGGGCGTGATGTTCATGCTCTGGTGGTACAAGGGACGCGATCCCGACCCCGGAGTTTCAGTAGCTCCGATGTATGAGCCGCCCGCGGGAATTTCTCCGGCAGAGGCCGGCTCGCTGCTCGACGACAAAGTTCATCCTCGCGACATCACCTGCACTCTGGTTGACTTGGCGGTGCGCGGCTACGTCAAGATTGAGGAGAAGCAGGAAAGTGGCATTCTCTTTCATCACAAAGATTACGTTTTTCACTTGCTAAAGCCGCACGAGCAATGGGGGCAGCTGATACCTCATGAAAGCGTCATGATGGAGAATGTGTTCGCCGGTGGCACGAGCGAGACTCGTCTCTCCTCCTTGAAGAACCGTTTCTACGCGGCGATTCCGGTGGTTCGCGAGGACATCATGTCGGCCCTGAAGAACAAGGGCATGTACTTGGTCGATCCAGAGTCAGCGAATGCCTACAGCATCATGGCCATCATCCTTATCGTGGTCCCGTTTGTCTTCGCACAGTTGTGGGAATTTGACGTGCTCAGTTCGGTTCCGCTGTTGGTCGGATGCGGCATTATTTCAGCTATCATTTGGTGGCTCTTCGCCCGTCAGATGACGGCAAAGACCTTGAAGGGCGGGCGCACGCGGATTGCCCTGCTCGGCTTCCAGGAGTTCATGAACCGCGTCGATGCCGACCGGCTCAAGCGCATGCCTCCCGACACTTTCGAGAAATATCTTCCATACGCGATGGCGCTGGGCGTGGAGCATAATTGGGCACACGCATTTGCCGGAATCGTGAAAGACCCTCCGAGTTGGTACGTCTCACCCAATGGAATGACCGGCTTCAATCCAATCTTCTTCTCCAGTTCGATGCACAGCATGGCGTCGGACATGCAGCAGGTGTTCGTTTCCTCTCCCAGGGCAAGTTCAAGCGGATCAGGATTTGGAGGCGGCGGAGGGTTCAGTGGCGGAGGAGGATTCTCCGGTGGCGGATTTGGCGGCGGAGGCGGAAGCGCGTTTTGAGATGTTACTCTCCGTCTGGCCTGACGAGTTTGCTTTTCATTCCATCTCGAAAGCTAAGTACAGTAGTCCGCCGTCTCGCTCCACCTGCAGCACCACCGGATCATTGGTTTTGAGCGGCCTCACAACGGCGCGAAGGGAATCCACTGAGTCGATTGGTGTGGTGTTTACGCTATGAATGATGTCACCGGTTTGCACTCCAGTATCAGGGATAGTGAGATCGGCGGCGCGACCCACGACGACGACTCCCGACGGGATGCGAAGAGTTCCGATCATGGCGTGTAACTGATCGCTGAGATCAAGGCCGAGGATTCCCAGACGCGGGATCAGACTCTTTTCCGGATCGGTTGTGTCCAACACCTGGTCCATCGGGTCGCGATGTTCGATAGCCGGTATTTCGAGGGTTAGCTTCTCCTTGCCGCGCAAGACCTCAACCTTGAGGATCTCATCCAAGCGGTGAAGATACATTGCTGCGGTTAGCGCCGGTAGAGTTTGGATACGACGGCCGTCTGCGGTCAAAATGATGTCCTGCACCTTCAGGCCGGCTGCGGCTGCGGGTCCGTCGGGCTTGACGTCAGAGATGATCACGCCCCAGGATTGGGATAGGTGTAGACCTTCCGCCAGATCCGGGGTTATGGCCTGTGCTCCGGCTCCAATCTCGGTCCGGTGCACATGACCATATTTGCGCAAACTCTCGTAAACGAATCGGACCACGCGGGCGGGAATGGCGAACCCGAGTCCTTCGCTGCCCCCACTCTCGCTCAGGATGAAGGTGTTGATGCCGACCACGTAGCCTTCCATATCCACCAGCGGACCGCCGCTGTTGCCGGGGTTAATCGGCGCGTCCGTCTGAATGTAGACCATGGGCTTCTCCGGATCAGCTTGACGGGCCACCGCACTGACCACACCCATGGTGACCGAATTCTGTAGGCCTTCGGGACTGCCGATGGCGAATACTAATTGTCCTTCGTGCGCGAATCGCGTGGTACCAAGTGCAAGCGTAGGTAAATTGGTGTCATCAATTTTCAGCAGTGCGAGGTCGGAATCCTTGTGGACTCCGATAAGCTTGGCCTCCAGGATCGACCGTCTGGCAGCCGGAGCGAAAGCGGACTGAGAAGCTTCCATCGGCATGGGAAGCGCCACCCGGATACGTTGTGCGCCTTCGACCACATGGGCATTCGTCATGATGTATCCATTGGAATCCAGGATCACACCCGAGCCCACCGCGTGCTGGCGCACGATCAGCGCAGTCTCGGTGCGGCTGTTCGGGCGAGCCGGTCCAAATCCCGTGACCAGAACCTGAACCACTGCGGGCGAGACTCTAGCTACCAGGGATTGCAGCGCGGAATTCAAGTCCCGCAAGACCGGGGGCGGTTCCGACGGTCGAGTCTCTGGTTCTTTCGCCTGGCCAGCGGCGGCCGGAGTGCTTTTCTGTGGGGCCGCTTTCGGCGAGGGTGTCGTGCTGGTTTGCTGGGCCGACGCGGCGATACAGAGGCCAAGGCTAAGAAGAAAAGTGCGGGACAGAGTCCTAGCGGCTACGAGTGAAACCAACATGAAGGCGCTCCTTGAACGCGTGCCCAGACATTGTGCCAGAAAGCCGGGAAGTGCGAAAATTCAGGCAAGACATTCGAACTGCGACGGCGGTCAAGCTTCCAAAGGACCGCTAAGCCTGACCAGGTTTTGCCCTTTCTTTCCTATCGTCCCGACGGGGGAACCTATTTCCTACCGTTGTTCCTACGGTTAATATAAGAGTTATCAGGCTTTTGCGAGGGGTGTCATCCGTGATATAACCTGCGCTAAGCGTATTTGTTTGGACTCCAGGGAGATTTAGGCATGGAGCTGGCTTTCGCACGCAGGAACGGCCAGGAACGAGGAGGTCTTGTGTCCGAAGCGCGGACGGGGAAACGATTCCCCTTGGAATTGCCCATCAAGATTCATCGAGCGGAAGAGGGGGGGCAGCATAGCGGTGTGACGGGAAACCTTAGCGCCGCCGGAGTCTACATCCGGGCAGATGCCTCTCTGGAAGTGGGTTCGAACGTCGAGTTTGAAA
>JABCYV010000305.1 GCA_013290025.1 Acidobacteriota bacterium | reverse complement strand
TACTCCTGCATCGGTCGCGCGATTGAGTTCCTCCTGTGCCAGTTCCATCGAGCGGCCCGTACCTAACGATTGTGCTGCAACCGATTGAATTCCGGTAGCTTCAAGTTCGGTAAGGGACGCTTGGAAGACGGCTTCAACGCTTCCCAATCGTTCGACGAGACGTCGGGCTTTTGTGGGACCTAGTCCCGGAGTGAGCGCGAGAGCCAGCCACTGGAGCGTGGGGCTTTCGGTTGTCTTCCTAGCGGAGATAACTGCTTCGGGCACTGCGACACCTCGCATGGTGGGCCATTGGCGGACTCTATACACGGCTCAAAATCGGTGTCAAGGTTAGCCGACACAGTGGTTTGTTAGAATCAAACATTACCGGCATGAAACGACTTCGTATCTCTGCGATTTCATACCTCAACACTGCACCCCTGATGTGGGACTTCGAACACGGGGATGCAGGTTTAACATTCGACATTTCCTATACTCTCCCTTCTGGATGCGCGGCAGTTCTGCAGACGGGATCGGCCGACATCGGCATCATTCCGGCAGCGGCTTTTGCCACGATTCCTGAACTAGCAATCCTTCCAGGAGTAGCCATCGCCTCGCGGGGTGCGGTTCGCTCCATCCTGCTGGTGAGTAAAGTGCCGCTGGAAAAGATACAGTTCGTGGCCCTCGATACCTCGTCGCTCACCTCAGTCGCACTGACCAAAGTTCTCTTCGCGAAGTGGTGGGGCGGGGTCCGAAGATTCACGCCCATGGCGCCGGATCTCGACAAGATGCTGGAGCAGCATGACGCCGCTCTGCTGATTGGCGATCCGGCTTTGCAGGTGGATCGCTCACGCTATCTGGCCTACGATCTGGCCGAAGAATGGATTCGGCTGACCGGAAAGCCTTTTGTGTTTGCTTTCTGGTCGGTACGCCAGGCGGCTTTGCTGGGCGTATCAACTGATCTCGATCTGGCTACCATATTTCAGGACTCGCGTGACCATGGTTTACAGCCTGCGAATCTCGATCGGATCGCACACGAGTGGGGGCCGCGTCTGAGCTTGAGCCACGCTGCTGTGAACTCCTATCTGACAAACAACATCCACTATTTTCTGGACGACGCCTGTCTGGATGGCATGCGCCTTTTCTATTCCTATGCCGCGGAGTGCGGTGCTCTCCCGGTCGCCCCGCCACTGCGCTTCCTAGATGTGGCGAAGCCAGCGGTAATGTAGGCGTATTTTCAACGTCAGGCGAGAGCTGGTTGAATGGTGCCGCATCCTCAACTTCTGTTTGCCGCGGTTTCCATCTGGCGCCGACTGCACCGCATGGGCGGCCCGGGCCTGATCTTGTTGGGAATCGCAGACAACTCGGTGGTCCCGCTTACCGGCAGCATGGATGTTCTGACCATCTGGCTGGCCGCTCATCATCGCGAGCCCTGGCTTTATTACGCATTTATGGCAACGACAGGCGCGGTACTCGGCGGCTACGTCACTTACAGTTTGGCCCGCAAAGGCGGCAAACAAGCGATGGAGCGCAGGCTCTCAAGAAAAAGTGCGGCGAAGGCCTACCAGAAATTCGAAGAATGGGGATTCGCTGCAATAGCTGTTCCAGCCCTGCTTCCTCCGCCATTCCCCTTTGTGCCTTTCCTTCTGGCCGCCGGCGCAATGCAATACTCGCGAAAGAAGTTTCTGGCGGCACTCGCGCTTGGCCGCGGAGTCCGGTATACGATCGTTGCCGGTTTTGGCTCGCTCTATGGAAATCACATCGTGCGCTTCTTTGCGCGGTACAACAAACCAGCGCTGGCTGTACTCATCGGGTTAGCGGTGGTGGGCGGAGTTCTCAGTTTGGTCCAATACCTTCGTTACAGGAGAGATGCATCTGCTGCTGTAGCGCGTCACAGCCCTGCCTGAGCCGGGCACTATTTGGAGCACGCCCAACGCCTCCGTTAGAATCATGGTGGGTTCTTGATCGCATGTCTCTGACCAAACAGCAAGCGCTCGACCTGTTTCGTTCTGATGACCTGATTGGCATTGGGATGGAGGCCGACGCTGTGCGCCGGAAACTGCACCCGGAAGGCGTAGTCAGCTACATCATCGACCGCAACATCAATTACACGAACTACTGCACCGAGTACTGCACGTTCTGTGCTTTTTACCGCCCGCTGAAAGGCCCTAAGGCCAAAGAGGGCTACATCCTGGAATTCGAAACCATCTACGACAAGATCCGCGAGACGGTAGAGCTTGGCGGCACCGGCGTGCTAATGCAGGGCGGGCTGCATCCTGACCTGAAGATTGATTGGCACGAAAAGATGCTGCGCGGGATCAAGCAGCGTTTCCCCAGGGTTCATCTGCACTGCTATTCGGCTTCAGAAATTATCGCTATCGCCGAATATAGCGGACTGAGCATTCGCGACACCATCGCGCGGCTGCGGGACGCTGGTCTCGATTCGATCCCTGGCGGCGGGGCGGAAATTCTGGACGACGAAGTCCGTTACAAGATCGCCCGGCTGAAATGCTTGACCGACGACTGGCTGGACGTACACCGCACAGCGCACCAACTGGGAATGCGCACGACCGCGACCATGATGTTCGGCGTGGGCGAGAACTTCGAAAACCGCATCAATCACTTCCAGCGGCTTTACGAGTTGCAGGAAGAAACCGGCGGCTTTACCGCCTTTATCCCGTGGAGCTTTCAGCCGCAGAACACGGCGCTGGGAGGGCGTCACTGGGACGAGGCTACGGCTGTCGAGTATTTGAAAGTGCTGGCCATTTCGCGGCTCTATCTCTCGAACTTCAAGAATGTTCAATCGAGCTGGGTGACACAGGGATTGAAAGTCTGCCAGATGGGTCTGCGCTTTGGCGGCAACGACGTGGGCTCGGTGATGCTGGAAGAAAACGTGGTCCGCGCTGCGGGTGTAACTAACTGCACCACTGAGGAAGAATTGCGGCGGATCATCCGCGATGCGGGGTTCAAGCCAGTGCAAAGAGACACGCTGTACCGGACGTATTTCTTGAATTAGCGGGAAAAAGGAAAACGGCCTCGAAATCTGAGGCCGTCTAAACTGCGCGGAACTCCGTCAAACCAGTCTGAATTATCGATCTGCAGCCGATTGAAAGCAAGTTATTTTGGGAGGGCCGTGCACTCCGTCTAGTCGGCTCTCCTGTTTTGGCACTGTAAGGCCAACCCTTTTGAATCAAGGGAATGGACCTGGCGGGATTCGAACCCGCAGTTGAAACTGTGACTGAGTTCCGTGCTTCCATTACACCACAGGCCCACTAGGCCGAAGACTACCTTGCGGCGCAGCGCAAAAGCATGGTCATCCGTCACACGAGTGCGACTACTGTCCCGATTCGGAACAACCATTCGAGTACAATGAAGGTCTCAGAATGGCTGCTTGCTAACTACTGAGGGATGCCTGCCTTGATCTCTTCATTGGCTGCTTTTGTCGCCTCACGGGGCTTTGGGCAGTACATTCGGCAGCATTTTCTCGACACGACCTTCCGGGGTCTCTATCGCGCCAACGCCTTTGACATGGCGTTGTTGATTCCTTATTTCGTCGTTCTCATCTGGTTGGCATCTTACGGGATGCACCGCTACGTGCTGGTCTACCTTTATTACAAGAACCAGAAAAGCCGTACTACTGATCCACCTGAACGATTTTCGCACTTGCCGCGGGTGACGGTTCAGCTGCCCATCTTCAATGAACAGTTTGTAATTGAGCGGCTGCTCGAAGCCGTTTGTCGTCTGAATTATCCGACGGAGAAGCTTGACATTCAGGTACTCGATGACTCGACTGATGAAACCGAGGACGTTGCTCGTGGCCTGGTTGAGCAATACGCTGCGCGCGGATGTCCAATTACGTATCACCATCGCAGTAATCGTGAAGGCTTCAAGGCGGGCGCTTTAGCAGAGGGCATGAAGACTGCCAAAGGCGAATTCATCACGATCTTTGACGCTGACTTTGTTCCTCCTGAAGATTTTCTGCTGCGTACGATCCATCACTTCACCGATCCAAAGATCGGCATGGTGCAAACCCGCTGGAGCCACATCAATCGCCACTATTCGTTTCTTACGGAAGTCGAAGCCATTCTGCTAGACGGGCATTTTGTGCTGGAACACTCCGGCCGGGCTCGCAGCGGCGTGTTTTTCAATTTCAACGGGACCGCGGGCGTGTGGCGTCGCGCGGCGATCGAGCAAGCCGGCGGATGGCAGCACGACACACTTACCGAAGACACCGATCTGTCTTACCGGGCGCAACTGAAGGGCTGGAAGTTCATTTATCTGCAGGACGTGGAATGTCCAGCCGAGCTGCCGGTGGAGATGACAGCGTTCAAAACGCAGCAGGCGCGCTGGGCCAAAGGCCTGATCCAGACCAGTAAGAAAATTTTGCCGCGTGTGCTCAGAAGCGACCAGCCGCTTCGCGTGAAGCTGGAGGCTTGGTATCATCTGACGGCAAATCTCAGCTACCCCTTGATGGTCGTGCTTTCGGTACTCCTGTTACCCGCCATGATCATTCGCTTCTACCAGGGATGGTTTCAGATGCTTT
>JABCYV010000304.1 GCA_013290025.1 Acidobacteriota bacterium | reverse complement strand
CAGTACCGAAGGCGTCAATTCTGCGCTTTGTCCTTTTGACCCAACAGTTTAGAATAGAAAGCTTCACCTCCAATTAGGGGGCATCCCGAGCCATTCGAGTCTCGGCACAGAGAATATTGGTACAGCCAAACCACAATCCACGTCCTGAGCTCCCCATGTACTGGCGGGTGGAAGGCAGCCTATTAGACCTGACTACGGTCCAGCCGGTCGCCTTTTTTACCTGGAACTCCCAGACCTTTCTGGAGCGCTGGGTGCGCCGCGGGCTGGTCTTCCTGATGGCAGTACTGCGTCCATTCCTGTACGCCGCCAACCGGGTGTATGCCACGCGAGTGGTGAACACGGTGTTGCGAGGAGTCAGTCGCGATCGTCTGGATCTGCTGGGTGAGGAGTACTTCAAGTACAAGCTGCAACCGTATCTCAAACCCGAAGGAATTCGGCAGCTTAAAGAGCTGATTACTTCAGGAGCGGAAGTGGTCTTGGTCAGCCAAGGGCTGGACCATGTGATGCGCCCCCTGGCCAGACATCTGGGGGTGAGGTGGCTGATCGCGAATCGGCTGGAGTTCCGCGATGGGATCGCCACAGGGCGATTGCTCGAGCCGGTCATTCGGCCACGCGGGTTCTTTGCCCGCATCACTGGAGTAGGTCCGGATGGGAAGCGAACTCCGGGTTCGCTTCTCCGCGAACTCGCGCTGAGCAGAGAGGTCCTGCAGTCAGCAGTGATTCCCGCGGAACGGCGCGTCCCATTAGTTGAGCGACCCATTGTGCACTTTGACGGAGAGCGGCGAGTAGGCCCGCTGTCGGTGCGCAAAGCCTTCGCGGGTAAGCATGTCCTGTTGATCGGGGTGACCGGATTCATCGGCAAGGTTTGGTTGGTCAACACCCTGATGAATTTGCCGGAGATCGGACGCATCTATCTACTCATTCGACGGCAGAAATCGAATCCGGCTTTGCGGCGTTTCGAAAAGTTGGTTGAGGAATCGCCAGTCTTCGATCCATTATTTGCGCGCTACGGTGCTCAGCTGCGACGCTTTCTGCGTGATCGCGTGGAAGTGGTGGAGGGCGACGTCTGTCAGCCTGGGTTGGGTCTCAATGTGGAAGTGGCGGAATCCCTGGAGAAGAACCTCGATCTGATCATCAATAGCTCGGGCCTCACCGATTTCAATCCGGACCTGCGCGAGGCTTTGGCCGCGAACGTGGATGCTCCAATCCATATCGTGGATTTCGTACGTCAGTCGGATCACGCTGGTCTGTTGCATCTTTCTACGTGTTACGTGGCGGGAGCCCGCGATGGCCGGGTAGCGGAGACGCTACGCCCCAACTACACGCCTGCCGGAGTGAGCGGATTCGACGCTGAGCAAGAGTGGCGAAGCCTCCACGAGCTGACTAAGAACGCGGAGCAACAAGCTGAGAGTGCCGAAATCACTAAAGAACTTCGGCGGCAGGCGCTCGACAAGGAACACGCAGCCAAGGATCTGCACGGTGCCGCCCTGGACAATCAGATTCGCAAGAATCGCGTACGCTGGTTGCGGAATCACCTGACCGAGGCAGCAACCAAGCGGGCCACCGAGCTGGGATGGCCGAATACCTATACCCTGACCAAGAGCCTGGCCGAGTCTTTAATTCGCAAGCACGGTGCCGGGCTCCCGATTGCCCTCGTGCGTCCGGCGATCGTCGAGACCTCAGTCGAAAAACCATTTCGAGGCTGGAACGAAGGCATCAACACGTCAGCGTCGCTTTCGTATCTGCTGGGGACGTCATTCCGTCAACTGCCGACAAACGAACGCAAGCGCCTCGATATTATTCCAGTGGATTCGGTGTGCACTGGCATGACTTTGATTGCCGCCGCGATTCTCCAGCGGCGCAATCATCACGTATACCAACTAGCCACCTCAGTCACGAATCCGTGTGATATGCGTCGTTCGATCGAACTCACGTCACTCGGCCATCGCAAACACTATCGTGCCCAGGAGGGCCTGGAATACTGGTTGCGTCTGCGACTGGACGCAATTCCAGTCTCCAAGCAGCGCTATAACCGCATGTCTGCGCCGGCGCAGATGGCGATTATCAAATCCATCCAGCGAATCATGTCGCCATTGCCGCTAAAGAAGACACCGTTGGCGCGCGCGGAACGCAACCTCGAAAAAGTAGAAAAGCTTATTCAGCTATTTGAGCCGTTTATCCTGCACAACGAGCATGACTTCGTGGCAGACAACGTGGAACAGCTTTCGCACGCGCTGGTGGCTGACGAGAAAGCAGAGTTTGGTTATAACACACGATCCATTGACTGGTGGGAGTATTGGATCAACATCCATATTCCCGCCCTACGCAAGTGGACGTATCCTCTGATTGAAGGACGCCCGCTGGAGGCTCGTCCCGCCCGCAGCTTTGAGATGGAAGAGGCCGGCGCGGGCGACGAAGTCATCAAGACAGGCACCAACGGAGCCACGTGGCGATATTCCTGACTGGATCCACCGGATACATCGGCGCGCACGTCGCCGCCAATCTGCTGGATGGACACGGTGCGTCGCTGAACCTGCTGGTCCGAGCGCCGGACGCCCAGCAGGCCGAGCTGCGCCTATGGCAAGCCTTGCAATTGCACATGGACTTTCCGCGATTCTATGAACATTTGCAGACCAGCATCCGGATTTTTCGCGGCGATCTGACCACACCTTATTTTGGCCTGGGGCGGGATGATTACGACCGCCTGATCCATACCAGTGACTCGGTCGTCCACTGCGCCGCGTCGTTGAATCGCAAGTCGGAAAAGAGTTGTCTGAACGTGAACCTGCGGGGCACGCTGGAAGTGCTGCAGCTTGCCATGCGCTCGTATCACTATCATGGTTTGCGGCGTTTCAGTCATGTCAGCACTGTAGCCGTGGCGGGAAAACGCAACGACGAAGTGGTGATTGAAGACAAATCCATCGACTGGGACCTCTCAGACTACGATCCTTATGCGCGCACCAAGAAATTCTGCGAGCATATGATCCGGGAACTGCTGCCCGAAGTCCCGATCACGATTTTCCGTCCCAGCATCGTGCTGGGTGACAGCCGTTACGCGGAAACCACCCAGTTCGACATGGTGCGGGCGTTCGTATTTCTGGCCGGCCTGCCGGTGCTTCCATTCCGTTCGAGCGACAAGATTGATATTGTGAATGTGGATTTCGTGGCCGACGCCATCGCGACCCTGCATCAGAAGGAAAATCCACGATACGACACGTACCATCTTTCTTCAGGCACTGACTCCCAAACGTTTCGCCAATTGACCAGTGCGCTGGCGGCCGCGCAGAATCGGCGCGGACCTATTTTCCTGCCGTTTCTCGAGCGACCATTCGCAATGACGGTGAATACATTGGCGAATCGACGCAGCGCCATCTCGCAAAGCACAGCTTTGATGAAAGTATTTCTGCCGTATCTTGTCTGGAACACGGTCTTCGACAATACGCGTGTCACTTCCGAGTTAGGACGCAAACCCGTCCCCTTCTCGCAATACAGCTATCCGTTGCTGAAGTTCAGCCGGGAGAGCAACTTTTCTTACCAGTACCGGAGCTGGCCCGCAGCCAAGGCAGGAGGGTCTGCGGCATGATGGACTTCGTCCTCCAGGCCTGGGTAAGCAGCCTCATTGAGATGTCCAAAACCAGATGGATGCTGGGCAAAGGCAAACCATGGCAGCCAGGAGAAAAACTCAAGCTGCTGTTTGCCGGCTATAACGGTACGCGCAATACCGGGTCCGATGTGCGTCCAGAAGAGACCCTACGTCAATTGCGGCACATTCTCGGCGCCGATAATGTTGCCTTCAGCGTGATGTCACAGAATTTCGACTTAACGCGCGGCTACTTTCAAGATGCGGAGCAGGCTCATCTGCCGGACATTTTCCCGCCGTTCCTCTCTCGCGAAGTCCCAAAGCACCACGGAGTGGTAGTTCATGAAGGCTCGGCGTTCAAGAGCAAGTTCGCCAATGCGCTGACGACCATGATCATCGGCTCGTTAGGACTGGCAGCAGCAGAGAACAAACTGGCGATTGGATACGGCTCGGAGGCGGGATACATGGATCCGCTGGTCGCCAAAATGTGCGGACGCTACTGCAAAAATTCTTTCATCATCACGCGCAACGAGGAATCGCGCACGGTGCTCCGCAATCTTGGAGTGCCGAGTGAGCTGGGAACTGATACTGCCTGGACGTTCGAGCCGCTTCCGCCTGAGTACGGGCGCAAAACTCTGATCGACGCGGGCTGGGATGGCAAGCAGCCGGTTTTGATCGTCTGCCCTATCAATCCGTTCTGGTGGCCGGTGAAGCCGTCGCTGTTGAAATACGCGGCCCGAGTGGCAACCGGTGCTTACAAAGACAGTCACTATCGCACCGTTTACTTTCACAAGTCCGGCCATGAGGTGGACGCAGCCTTCGAGCGCTATCTGACGGCAATTGCAAGAGCGGTCGGCGCATTTCGCGAGAAGCGCAGCGTGTTCACGGTTCTGGTTGCCACCGAGGCGTTAGACGCCCGCGCTTGCAGGCGTATTGCGGAAAAACTCGGTGGCGCAATCCCCGTGTTCAGCTCCGAAGACTACGACATGTATCAGATGGTGAGCATCCTGCGTGCCGGCCACATGATGGTTTCGTCGCGCTTCCACGG
>JABCYV010000303.1 GCA_013290025.1 Acidobacteriota bacterium | reverse complement strand
CGTACCCTCGCCTCTTAAGACAAGGCAACCCTCGTAGCCGTGACAAGAACTTCGTTCACATACAAATCTGGGCGCTAGCTGTCACAAATCGGCGCTGTGCTTTGTCTTAATTTGATTCAACCTGGGGTTGTCCGATGTGAAGTACTCTCCGCGCGCAGCGGCGAGTCTCGATGAAGGACCAGAACAAACAGCTGAAAAACTGATCACCGCTTGGCGAATAGGCAGTTCGCACTCGGAGATTCTAGGGAAGATCGGTGAGTTGACCATGGGAGGGATAACGCTAGACATCGGGGCATGCTTTCGCTATTTTCGGTAGGCGTTGGTTTTGGCGACGTTCATCTGACTGGCAGGAAGGTACATCCGTGGCCTCGGGTCCGCTACCAACCCCGCCTTCTATTCACGCCGACGTGAAGACCTTTGGGCAGGATGACGGACTGTCAATCTTCGCAAGCGTGCGTACGCGTTTGTTCGGCATCGCTTACCGCATGCTCGGGAGCGTTGCTGAAGCCGAGGACGTGGTCCAAGACGTTTGGATGCGATGGCAGTCCATGAATCGGAGCACGGTAGAGAACCCGCCCGCGTACCTGGCGACGGCGACTACTCGACAGTGCATAAACATTCTCCAATCCGCACGCACACGCCGCGAGACCTACATCGGGACATGGCTTCCCGAACCAGTGGACACCAGCAGCGATCCCAGAATAGGTGCGGAGCGCAATGAAGCTCTCAAGTTTGCGGTCCTGCTGCTCCTTGAGAAACTATCTCCTGCGGAACGCGCTGCGTATATTTTACGTGAGGCATTCGACTACGAATATTCCGACATTGCAGGGATCCTGCACTTGGAGGAAGCAAACATCCGCCAGCTCGTCTCCCGTGCCCGCAAACACATCGCAGATGGCCGGCGCACGTCCGTCGCTCCGAGCGAGCAGCGACGCCTGCTGGAGGCCTTTGTCGCTGCCGCGCAGAACGCAGATATGGCTGCACTAGAAGCTCTCCTCGCAGAGGATGTTGTTTCTTACGCAGATGGCGGCGGAATTGTGCACGCAGCGACGGCCCCTGTTTCTGGTCGCAAGCACGTAGCAACTTTCATTGCCGCTCTTTCCAAATGGTGTTGGAAGGGCGTGACGCTTGACTGGGTCGAGACAAACGGACAGACAACTGTTCTCGTATTGCGCGATGGCGTTCCCTTTGGGCTTACTATTGATGCCTCCGCTCAAGGCATCGATGAGATCATGTGGTTCCTGAGGCCAAGCAAGCTGAATTCGGTCAAGGACAGTCCAAAGCGCGGGTGAGCGTTACGCGTCAGAACCCGTAGATGTTGAATGCCCCTAGGCGAAGCCAACTCACGCGTAGTAGGCGCAGATCAGAAGACCCAGTTAAAGACGATGCAACCTATAGTAGAAGTTGGGCAACGATTCAAGTTCACAGTCCTGATGGACGATGTTCTGACTGAGCGCCAGGGAGTCGTGACTCGAGTTCTCTCGAACCGAGAAGAAGGGCTCGGTCTCGACGTTGATCAATATATGTCGTATTGGGTTGAGGCTCACGAGCTACCAGAAACAGAGTTTTCAACTACTCTCGTCTTTGTTCGTAGCGCGGACGGGAAGATATATCTCGATGGCAAAGCAACCGAGGTCACCTTATTGCCGTGACGCAGACTGGTGATTTCCCAGTCTGGTCGCTCGATCGGCAGGGCAAAGCGTTGAAATTCTGGTTGCACAATAGTTGCACAAATGCTCCCAAACAGGGGCTCTTTGCCCAACAATGAGGCAACTCATCCGAACGTAAGCTATTGATTCCGAACAACAGCGTGTGGAATCGGGAATTTTTTTTGCTAAACCGTTGTACGAGCTAAAACTTGTACCGGGGGTTCGAATCCCCCCTCTACGCCAGATTTCCCCTAACTGCATCCAGCGTCGAGACTTTTGCTTCAAGTGGGCCGGCATAGTTTCAAAAAGCTTTAGGCCGTATTCAAGATAATGTGCTGGCCAACTGCTGGCCGGAGAGCGATGAAGCCACGAGACGCGTGAACGCTGGATGTTCGTCTGGCGCAGTTCGTGGTCGTTCAACTCCGTCGCCAAAGCTCAATTCTAGCTGCCGGCAGGATTCTTTTGCTTGTCTTAGTTCTTCGATCCCTTTCTGCATCTTCTTCGCCGTTTCGAGCACAGTGCGATCAAACACCCTTTATATAGCGTTCCTTGGTAACGTGCGGTCTCGAGTGGCGCAAGATGCGTTGTACCACCTTGTCGGAAGCTCCCATGGCGTATAGGTTCGAGGCGAGGCCTCGACGGAACGCGTGCCACCCGTGCCACGGTAGATCGATGGCCTCTAGAGCCGGCCGAATCATCCGACGCACGACGTTATCGAGGTTGATAGGAAGCCCATCATCGGAGCGAAAAACGGAACCAAATTCTGGGTTACCCGCAGATCTTCGGTATGCGTCGAGGATTTCCGCCAAGGCAGGAATTATCGGGACGGAATCGCGGCTGGCACGTGTCTTCGGAAGGCTGACCACCGATCTCCACATCGAACGGTTGATTTTTAATTCAGTGCCCGTGTAATCGGTCCACTCAAGTCCGCGGAGCTCGCCTCGGGGTAGCCCCGCGAAGGCCGCAGTCGCGATAAGACTTTTTGCGAGAAGCGGGAGGAGATCGAGAATTTGGAGCACTTGGCCGAGATTGTAGGCGTGCGTCTCTCCCGGTTCTCTCGCATTCCAGGGCATCAAAACGCCATCGACAGGGTTTGCCCCATCGAAGGCTCCCTCATTTTTGGCGCAGGTGAAGATGGTGCTCAGCACTGACTTAATGTGTTGCAAAGTTGTCTTCGTTAGATCCTTCTCCTTGGCGACCGCTCGCAACATTCGACTCGCGTCCACGGTGCGGAATTCACGCAAGCGAAGTTCTCCGACGCGATCGCGGAGGTGATTGATCCAGATTTGACGATGCCCTGTGCTTGTGCTGGCTCGACGCTCCTCTTTGGTCCAAGGTAGGTAGAGCCCCTCGACGAAGGCGGTTAACGTTATTCTCGAATTCGTGCTGAGCCGATCTTGATTGACCGATTGCATGAATGATTCCCGGCATCGCTCAACCGCAAAAATGTTGGAGAAATCATTGGAACGCCCTAGATGCTTGGAGATGTGTTTAAGCTCGCTGGAGCCGTCCTCTTGAGGGACTCGTTGGCGATATCGGACATACCACGCGCCATGCTCCTCGTACAGGTAGCCCTTTTGGTAACGGAAATATGCTTTCATGGCAGCCTCCGATCTGTGGCTCAAGGCCGCATCCTAATGATTATTGGCAGCCACGGTGGACAGTAAGAAAAATAGCCTAGCGGCTTGCTGAGATTGCAGCCGCGAGCAAGAACATGACATCGCGGCGTTATGCGCGCTGATCTGCTCTCACAAGGAGCGCAGTTGCAGGACTCACGTGTAGTTACAAACAATCCGGCGAATGCCAGGTACAACGGTCTAAGGAACCGTTGCGGATTCCGTGAGATCTGCATGAGTTTCGTCTGTCCCGCAACGGGGAGCAGTCGCGATCACTTCCCATATGCCAACTTAAGGGTAGCGATCCTGTTCAGTAAGTGCATTGGCGATTTATCACGCGCAGGTGTCAGGGTTCAGGGACCAGTAAACAGAAATCTGGGCTCGCGAGAATACCGCTTGACATTCAAGGAACATCCACTACCATATGGTTGTGGATAGACTGGGTACAACATTTGCGGCTTTGTCGGATCCAACCCGGCGGGCGATGATCGAGCGGCTCTCCCGTGGGCCTGCCTCTGTGCACGGCTTGACCGAACCGTTTGCACTCTCGCAGCAGATGATTTCAAAACATATTGCCTACCTGGTGCGGGCGCGGATTGTGAGCAAGACGAAGCGTGGACGAGAGAGTATTTGCAAGCTTAGGCCAGAGGCTATAAAGACGGTCAGCGACTGGGCGATCAGCTATCGCCGATTCTGGGAAGAGAGTTTCGACAAGCTGGATGTGGTTTTGAAACAAATGAAAAAAAAATGAGGTCAGAGATGACAAAAAATACGGTGAGTGAGACGGAGCGGATGGTTGTCACAAGAGTCTTTGATGCTCCACGCGAGTTGGTTTGGAAGGCGTGGACGGACCCGAAATATGTGATGCAGTGGTGGGGGCCGAAGGGCTTTACTGCGCCTTTTTGCGAGATGGATTTTCGCGTTGGGGGGAAATTCCTCTGCTGCATGAAGGCACCGGATGGGCAGGAGTTCTGGAATGCCGTTGAATACCACGAGATTGTTCCGCACGAGAAGATCGTTTCCTTGATGTACTTTTCGGACTCGAAGGGAAACAGGATTGATCCTGCGCAGCTTGGCATAGAACATGAGGCCATAGAGGGTGCGTACGACGTGACCATCTTTGAGGATCTAGGAAACGGCCAGACGAAACTCACCTTCATTGGAAATGAACCCATGGAGAGCGCGAAAAATAGCGGTCAATTAGAGGGCTGGAACCAGATACTCGATAAACTTGCTGCGGTTGTTGCGGAGCTGACGCAGGCGAAATAAGAAGCTGAAGCTTTGATGATCGTCATGCGCGAGCAACTGAACGTAACTGAGAGGGCGGGAATGAAAAGGATGAAGGCGGTTCGAGGGGCGGTGCGGCGAGGCTTGC
>JABCYV010000302.1 GCA_013290025.1 Acidobacteriota bacterium | reverse complement strand
GTGGAATACTCAATGGCTTCCGAATTGGCGGAGCGCGTCATTGAGCGATACGCCAGGGAAGAGATTGATTCGGTGTACCTGGTATACAACGAATTCAAGTCTGTAATCGCACAGCGTCTGCTTGTCGAACAAGTTCTACCGATCGAGCACATCGGCGCGCCTGAGGTACGACAAGCGGAGGGAATGACTCAAAAGGAAAAAGAACGGGCGCTGGAAGCCGCAAAGGGCGCGGGCGTGGGCATACGCCCGGCAGATACTCGTGAAATCGACGCCGAGGCGGCTAGGTTCGCATCAGCTCCGGTGGATTACATCTACGAACAGCCAGCAGCAGAATTGTTTCGCTCACTGTTGCCGAAGTATGTGGGCATTCAGATTTTTCGTGGATTGCAGGAGTCCGTCGCGGCAGAACACGCTGCCCGCATGACCGCCATGGACGCGGCAACCAACAATGCAACCGACATGATCGATTCGCTGACCCTGGCCATGAACCGCGCCCGTCAGGCGAAAATCACGAAAGAGATTATCGAGATTGTGAGTGGAGCGGCAGCACAGTAGATTAGGTTTTTGTTGTCATGCTGAGCGACTAACGAGGTTCGCTGCGCGAACTTCGTTCCGAGTCGAAGCATCCCTATAGCCGCAGTGTACTGTCTACATTAGGGATCCGTCGACTTCGCTCGCGGTGACAATCAAAGGAGTCTATGCCAGAGAACATTGGACACGTAGTTCAAATCGCCGGCCCTGCCGTGGACGTTCAGTTCGTTGAGGCCACGATGCCTCCGATCTACGAGGCATTGAAAGTGGTCAGCGACGGCTTTACTGTGCCGGCGCCCATCAATGTCATCCTCGAAGTGCAGCAGCACCTGGGTGAGGGCCGTGTGCGTTGTATTGCCATGGAAGCCACCGACGGCATGGTGCGCGGCATGAAAGCCATCGACCAGGGTGGTCCAATTTCGGTGCCTGTCGGTCGCGGTACGCTCGGCCGCGTGATGAACGTCATCGGCCAGCCAGTAGATCAGCTTGGGCCGATTCAGCATACCCAAACCATGCCCATTCACCGTCCCGCGCCACTGTTTGATGAACAAGCTACCACGGCCGAGATGTTCGAAACAGGCGTCAAGGTTATCGACCTCATCCAGCCGTTTCTGAAGGGCGGCAAAATCGGCCTGTTTGGCGGCGCAGGAGTCGGCAAGACCGTCGTCATCATGGAACTAATTAACAACGTCGCCAAGCAACACGGCGGCTTCTCGGTGTTTGCGGGAGTGGGTGAGCGCACGCGTGAGGGCAATGACCTGTGGCTGGAGATGACAGAGTCGGGTGTCATCAAGCCCGGCGATCCGGAAAAATCCAAAGCGGCGCTGATTTATGGTCAGATGACGGAACCGCCCGGCGCTCGTCTGCGCGTAGCCCTGACTGGACTTACCGTGGCTGAGTACTTCCGCGACGTCGAGGGCGCGGACACGCTGCTGTTCATCGACAACATCTTTCGCTTTACCCAAGCCGGCTCAGAGGTATCCGCGTTGTTGGGGCGCATGCCCAGCGCCGTCGGCTACCAACCGAACCTGGCGACTGAAATGGGCGAGTTGCAGGAACGAATCACTTCTACCAAGAAAGGGTCGGTAACATCGGTACAGGCGATTTACGTGCCAGCGGACGACTTGACCGATCCCGCGCCGGCCACAACTTTTGCCCATTTGGACGCCACCACCGTGCTTTCCCGGGCGCTCACTGAGATTGGGATTTATCCCGCAGTCGACCCGTTGGCTTCCACCTCCCGTATTCTCGATCCTCGAGTTGTGGGCCAGGAACATTACGACGTTGCGCAATTGGTGAAGAAGACCCTTCAGACGTACAAAGATTTACAGGACATCATCGCGATTCTCGGCATCGACGAGTTGAGCGAAGACCAGAAAGTTACCGTGGCACGGGCGCGTAAGATCCAGAAATTCTTGTCGCAGCCCTTCCATGTGGCCGAGCAGTTTACAGGAGCTCCGGGCCGCTATGTAAAGGTTGCGGACACAGTGAAGGGCTTCAAAGACATTGCCGAAGGCAAATACGACGATATCCCCGAGCAGGCTTTTTATATGAAAGGCACGATCGATGAGGTGCTCGAGGCAGCCGAGAAGTTGAAAGCAGCAGCATAAACGGACGCTGGGCCTCGGACCTGACCTCATGCTTAGTTCCTGAAGTCACACAGGCGTGGTCGGACGCCAGTTTTGACACATGACAGACACTTTCCAACTTGAAATCGTCACGCCAGAAAAGATGGTGGTGCGCGATACCGCCGAGGAGATTCAGATTCCGGGCAAGAATGGATATCTTGGGATCCTGCCTGGCCATGCGCCACTGGTCACCGAGTTGGCGGTGGGCGAAATCAGCTATCGTAACGGCGGTAGCGCGCATCACTTGGCTGTGGCGTGGGGCTTCGCCGAGGTACTGCCCGACAAAGTGACTGTTTTGGCGGAGATTGCGGAACGGGCTGAGGACATCGATGTACAGCGGGCCCAGGAGGCCAAGCGGCGCGCGGAAGAACAGTTTGGGAAAGGCAAGACCGAAGATGATTTCACCCACGCTGAAGACGCGCTGAAGCGCGCGGAAACACGGCTCAAGGTAGCAGAGGAGAAGAACTAGCCTTCTCTTGTCCTCCTCAGTAGGTTCTTCGCGAAGATGAATGTGCAAAGTTATGCGGCTCCGCCGAAGCCGAGCCCTCTGGGTCTGTTCTATAACAAAACACCGAATCAAAGTCTATTGCGGCCAACCTTTTTCCCATCGAACATCTTTGAGTACTGAGTATTGACAGTCATCGTCCCCTCAGTCCATGATGATTCGCATTTTCTGGGCGCCTCGCCCACCTGGAGCGTTCCGATGAATTCGGCCACTAGCGCCACATTTCGAGGATTGTGTGTATGCTTATTGCTTGCGTCCGCATTCGCGAAGAATCCCAACCTCAAGAGCGATCCCAACGATTCCGGATATACAAGCCCTTATCTTTCAAGCATTGATCGCGCAGCCGTCACAAAAGAATCCGATGACCCACGAGCCCGCCAGGAGGCACAGCGCGAGAGTCGAGGCGGCAATCCGCAGTTCCAGTTTCAATTACTAAAAGAAGCAGCGAAAGAACGTATACAGTTCGGACACCTGCTGCCGGGGGCTGCAGCGTCTTCGTCAGCGGTGGCTCAGTGGGTGAACATCGGACCCATCAAGAACGATTACATTCAGAATGGTGTGACCTTGCATGTTACCGACAGCGGACGCATGCGTTCGATCTTGCCGGATCCGACCAACCCTGACATCGTTTATTTATTCACCTCCTCCGGCGGGCTGTGGAAGACGACGAACTTCACTGCTACACATCCCCGCTGGGCGCCAAAGACTGACACTACTATTACTACTTCAGGGGGCGCCGCTGCCTTTGGGAGAAACTCCAGGACAATTTATGTCGGGTTAGGCGACCCCTTCCAGCAGGGTCATTCCACCGCCGGCTACATGATTAAGACGACCGACGGCGCCGCCACCTTCAGCGCACCGATAGTCCTGCCCAACGTAACCAGTATTAGAGACGTTAAAGTCGATACCAGCGGGTCGCAGGACGTCGTGTTCGTCGCCACCGATTTCGGTCTGTACATCTCCACTGATAGCGGGCATAAATATAAGCGCGCTCCTGACAACGTCTTCCTGGATAACACAGTGTTCGGGCTGTTCAGCAATACGGTTTGGAGCATTGCCAGGACAAGCGCTGGATGGCTAGCGTCAACTGAAAATCCTGCGGTGGGTGATCCAGCGACCGATGGTGTAGGTGCTATCGCCATATCGACCGACCATGGCGTTACTTGGCAGCCCATCACGAACAAGGGAAACATTTTTACCGGCGCTGGCCGTACAACTTTAGGAGTTGGAGTTCCGGGAGACCAGAGAGTTTACGCCTTCGCGGCAAATACCAACGACGTGAAACAACTTGACCTTTTCCGCTCTGACGACGGCGGGCAAGACTGGAAGGCGCTGCACATCACCCACCGAAAACCAACCAATCCCAATCCGGACCAGCGCAACCTTGACCTGATGCAAATACAGGCATTTTATAACCAGATGGTCTTGGTTGACCCGACAGATAGCAGCCGAAACACCGTCTATTTGGGTGGAGAGCTCAGTTCCGTAAAGAGCACTGACGGCGGAAATACCTGGACCGTGATTGCAAATTGGCTGGCACAGTTTGGATTGCCGTACGTTCATGCCGACTACCATGCCGCTGCGTTCACCGTACAGCCGGGGGGAGGATCTACGCTGTTCTTCGGAACCGACGGAGGTCTGTTCACCAGTCAAGATGGTGGCGCCACATGGGACAATCATCGTAACGAGGGTGTGGTCTCTTTGTTGGGCTATACGATTAATTCCACTCCTGGGCGTCCCGAGACTTCCATCATGGGCCTGCAAGACAACGGCACGTTCATTCGCCGCGGTAGCAGTAGCGTTTGGGAACAGCCGATTGGGGGAGACGGTTTCGGCGCGGGCTGGAGCCAAGCCAATGATGACGTTGTTTTGGGAACTGTGGAATTCTCGCTGATTTTCCGTTCCACCGCAGATGATCCCCTCTTGCAAAGTCAGTTTAATAATGCCTTCGGCGGAATAGATCGCACCTTCGCCACGTTTTTTACGGCGCTAGCCACG
>JABCYV010000301.1 GCA_013290025.1 Acidobacteriota bacterium | reverse complement strand
TGAACCTCAAGCCGGCATATGTCGAGCAGTACAATCTGGACATCCAGCGCGAGTTCCCTGGCGGGATCTTCGTTGATGTGGCCTATGCCGGCTCTCACGGGGTACATTTGCCGCAGTACTCGACCCATCTGAACCAGATACCTGATAGCGCTGTTGCGCAAGCTGCAGCCCAGGCTGCGGCCGGTCAAACGGTCTCGATTGGGCAGACAATAAAAAACCCCATGGCTGGAACTAGCTCGAACGCAACCATCGGCGCCGCGAACATCGTTGCCGGTCAGCTGAATCGACCTTTCCCCCAATACACCGACCTAAATCTTGCCGGGTTTGGTTGCTGTGGCAGCACCTATAACTCACTGCAGGTTTCGGGTACCAAAAGGTTCCAGGGCGGCGGAACTTTGCTGGTCGCTTACACCAATGCAAAACTGCTCAGCAATACCGACACGCTTACCAGTTGGCTGGAGAATGGTAGCACCGGTGGCGTGGGACAAGTCCAGGACTGGAATAATCTCAACGGAGAAAAGTCTCTCTCCTCGCAGGACGTTTCGCAACGCCTCGTCATCAGCTACGTGCTGGACCTCCCCTTTGGTCGTGGGAAGAGGTTCCTCGGCGGCGTAAGCGGAGTGACAAGCAAAGTGGTTTCCGGGTGGGGAATTGACGGAGTCACTACGTTCCAGCGAGGGTTCCCACTGAAGATTGCCTGGGGTGGGCCGGCAACTCCACTGGAGAATCTCAATTTGGGTGTCTCTAACGTCCGTCCGAATGTCTTAGGAGGATGCGATAAGTCGACGCAGGGAAGCGGAGGCAGGCTCAATCAGTGGTTTAATGTCAACTGCTTCGGCAAACCGCCCGACTATGGATTCGGGACTGAACAGCGCGTGGATTCCTCACTGCGAGCCGCCGGAATCAACAACTTTGATTTCGCTGCCTTCAAGAGAACTGCGATCACGGAAAGAGTGGGTCTCGAGTTCCGCACGGAGTTCTTCAATCTGTTTAATCACCCGCACTTCGGCTTCCCCGGCACGAACTTTAATCCCGTGGCGGGCAACAACAGCGCAAACGGCTTTGGACAGGTGGCGTCATCGAATCCGGACAGCAACCCACGTCTGATTCAGTTTGCCCTAAAACTTGTCTTCTAAATCGTTTCCAATCAGCCGGGCTGGGCACTTTGCTCAGCTCGGCTTTTTTGTCCTTGCTGAGGCTATCTCACCGAGCACCAAGAGTTGCGGCCTTGCGCGCGGCCCTCCGTTCGAGTAGATTTCCTCCGACCCGCATGAGGAATGTCCCCGTCATCGACTACTCTGAGGCCAAGAAGATCATTGACCTGATCGTGGAAAAAGCTGCGCAAATGCAAAAATCCGTTGTAGTTGCCGTCGTCGACTCCCACGGTGAACTGATCGCTTTTGCTCGCATGGACGGCGCTCCGGTTTCTTCCGTCCGAATTGCTGCGAATAAGGCATGGACCGCCGCGCGGGAGCGGAAACCGACCAAGGAAATCGGAGAGAAGGTGCGGCACCCCGAAAAAGGGCACGACATTGCCTACTACGGCGATCCCAGATTTGTTGGCTGGGGCGGCGGCATTCCCATCTGGAAGGACGGCGCTGTGGCTGGCGCAGTCGCTGTCAGTGGTCTTTCGTCGACCGAGGACATCGCTCTGGCAACCTTGGGCGTCGAGCTGGTTACGGGCAAATAGTCGGATCGGGCTTTCTTGGGGTTATTTAGAAGGTCGCATAATCGGAGGATCGCAATGGTACGCAGGCTCCAATTTATTTGTCTGCTCCTCAGCGTGTCAGTTGTCTTACCCGCCTTGTGCCAGGTCTTCCAGCAATCGCAGGCGAACATCGAGACCCGCGTCGATTCACTCCTCAAGCAGTTGACTTTGGAAGAGAAAATCGATCTCATCGGCGGCGTCGATGATTTCTGCATCCGCGAAATCAAGCATATCGGCCTGCCGCGGCTGAAGATGGCCGATGGGCCAATCGGGGTGCGCAACTATGGCCCCTCTACGGTCTTTGGCGGCATCGGCGTTGCGGCAACGTGGGACCCCGAGCTGGCGCGACGGATAGGAACCGTGATCGGGCAGGATGCGCGTGCGCGTGGTGTGCATTTCATGCTCGGCCCCGGCGTCAACATCTATCGCGCGCCGATGAATGGCCGCAACTTCGAATACTTCGGAGAAGACCCATTCCTGGCTGCACGAACTGCGGTTGCGTACATCGATGGCATGCAAAGCCAGCAGGTCAGCGCCACTATCAAGCACTTTATGGGTAACAATTCGGAATTCGACCGTCACAATACCGATTCCATTATTGACGAACGCACCATGCACGAAATCTATCTTCCAGTCTTTGAAGCCGCGGTAAAGGAAGCACACGTGGGGTCCATCATGGATTCCTACAACCTTACCAACGGCCTTCACATGAGCCAGAATGGTTACCTGAATACGGACCTCGTAAAGAAGGAGTGGGGCTTCACTGGAATCTTGATGTCTGATTGGGATTCCACATATGACGGCCTAGCCGCAGCGAATTCCGGCCTCGACCTCGAGATGCCGTCGGGAAAGTTCATGAACCGCGCGAGTCTGTTGCCAGCCGTCAAAGCTGGAACGGTGAGCGAAGCAACCATCGACGATAAGGTCCGTCGCATCCTGAGCACCGCGATTCAGTTTGGATGGCTCGACCGCGACCAAACCGACCTGTCAATCCCGCTTCTGAATATCGCGGGAAAGCAGACCGCACTTGAAGCGGCTCGCTCGGGCATGGTCCTGCTCAAGAATGAAGGCAACGTGCTACCTCTGGAAAAGGGAAGGATCAAATCGATCGCCGTCATCGGTCCTGACGCGTATCCCGCCCAACCCGGTGGAGGGGGAAGTGCAGAGGCCAAGCCCTTCACACCCGTCAGCTATCTCGAAGGCATGGTGAAATACCTGGGCGACAACTCGCATGTCTATTACTCGCCGGGTATCAGCACACTTGATGAAATTTCAAAGCAGATGGAATTTACCCAGCCGACTGGGGGTCAGAAAGGCTTGAAGACAGAGTTATTCAATAACGCGGACCTAAGCGGCACACCTGCGATCGTGCGATACGACAAATACGTCCACTACGAGCCAGCCCGAGGAGCGAGTGGTGCGGATAGTAACGTCTCCGTTCGTTGGACCGGCTTTTTCACGCCGACTACTCCCGGCCAATATCTTGCATTCGTACAAGGTCCTGGTGAAAACGGTGGCTACCGGCTCTATATCGACAAGAAGCTTGCGCTCGATAACTGGAAGCAGTGGTACGCCTTCGTTGGAGAGGCTTCCATTACTCTCACCGCGGGCCCGCATGAGGTCGAACTCGACTACTACGCCAAGAGCGGATGGGGCAAGACCACGGCCAATCTCGGCATCGTCCGCCCCGAGACTCTAGTGAGTGCCGAGGCGAAGTCGTTGGCCTCTCATGCGGATGCCGTCGTGCTAGCGGTGGGCTTTGATACCGCCAGCGAGGGTGAAAGCGGCGACCGGACGTTTCGTCTCCCTCCTGGGCAGGATGAACTCATCAACCAAATCGCTGCCGTAAACAAGAGCACGGTCGTGGTCATGACCTCTGGAGGCGGGGTGGATATGACGGCGTGGGTCGATCGTGTCCCAGCGCTCCTCCAGGCGTGGTACCCGGGCCAGGAAGGAGGCACCGCGCTGGCACAACTCCTGTTTGGCGAGTTTAGCCCTTCGGGAAGGCTCCCGATTTCGATCGAGCGACGTTGGGAAGACAATGCCGTGCATGACAGTTACTACCCGAAGTATGGCGAGAAAAAGGTGAATTATAGCGAGGGCGTATTCGTGGGCTATCGCCACTTCGACAAGTCAGGCACCAAACCACTATTTCCATTTGGCTTCGGACTCTCTTACACCACTTTTACATACAAGAATCTGACCGTCTCTCCGGCTGCGGCTTCAGAGAACCAGCCTGTCACGGTGGCCTTCGATGTAACGAATGCCGGCACTCGTGCCGGTGCGGAGATCACGCAGGTGTACGTTGGTGATCGGCATGCTCCCGTACCCCGCCCCGTAAAGGAATTGAAGGGCTTCGCAAAGCTGAACCTCAGTCCCGGCGAGACCAGGCATGTTCAAGTCAAACTCGATCGGCGAGCTTTCTCCTATTACGATGTCAAGAACCGCAAATGGACGGTTGCACCCGGCGATTTCGACGTTTACGTTGCACGTTCGGCTGCGCAGATTGAACTGACTGGGAAGGTGGCCCTCCAGTAAGGGGACCTCAGGAATCGATCCGTTCTGCCGGACATTCGCCGGCGCATTCTCACTGTTGATTGCCGTCCAGCCTTACCCAATTGCGAGATAGAGCCGATCGTTCGAGGGCATCTAGCACTCGTTGCCCGGCACCTGCATCTTCAAAATTGGGGTGGAATGTTTCCTTCCGCGCCATCGAGTGGAGAAAGTCTCCGAGTGTGGCAATGAAGGGGTGTTCGTAGCCGAGTGCGTGACCCGGCTTCCAGAAGATCTCCCAGTAAGGATGGTTCGGACCGGTTACCATCAAGCTTCGGCTACCCTGCAGGTTTGGGGCTTCGGTAGCGCCGTAGAAATCTAGCCGGTTCATGTCTTCCAGACTGAATCGCAACATGCCCTTGGATCCATTAATTTCGAATGTGTTGCGATTCTGGCACCCGACCCCGTAGCG
>JABCYV010000300.1 GCA_013290025.1 Acidobacteriota bacterium | reverse complement strand
AGAGCACTTGGGAGCGAGCCGCGATCGCAGGCCCGAGCGTGCTCTGTGTCGACCAATCTGCTGATGTGCTGGCTTACTTGCGAGAGTTGTTACGGAGCGCCGGGTATAACGTACTAACGAATAGTAGCCTGCCCGACTCACTGATCCTGATGAAGGCAACGCGGCCTAGCCTGACCGTCCTCGGTCCGAACTTGACGGCGTCGCCGGGAACGCAGCAAGCGTTTCGCGCCGCCTGCGCCACTGTGCCGGTGGTGGAACTTGGAAGCGAATTTTCCACACTAGATGCGGGCCAAGCCGCGTCTGACCTTCTGGAAAGAATCCGAGCGCGCCTGCGGTCGTAACGTCGACCGGGGGCGGAGAAATTCGGTTACTCTCGTCGAATATGCCGACCGAAAACATGGTGGGGGCCGACTCCGCTGAACTTAGTTAATGCCGCCTGTAGTGGCCCTGTTTGCGAACGAGGGCCACCATCACAAACTACATCTGTTTTGTTGACTTCCACCGTCGGGCATCCTAAGATGCGGCGTCCACCAAGGCGTTCGTCCCAGCTCGATACGAACTGTGTGATAGGAGGAGAGAAGTGCCCAGCTCTGCGCACGTTTCGCTGCGCCGCGTTTGCCTTACCATCGTCTTTTTCCTGGTATCGGTCAGCCTGGCGTGGGCAGGATCCCCTAAGGCGGTAGAGAACCCTCCCGGATCCGTAGTGGCCATCGGTGACGTGCACGGTGACTTTGACGACTTTGTCGCCATACTCCAAAAGTCGGGGCTGATCGATGCCCAGCATCACTGGATCGGGGGCAAGACTACCCTGGTCCAGGTAGGGGACCTCTTGGATCGAGGGCCGAAACCACGCGATGTAATGGACCTGCTGATGGCGCTGGAGAAGGAAGCACTGCAGGCAGGTGGCCAGGTAGTGAGCTTGCTGGGCAACCACGAAATGATGAATATCATGGGCGACCTTCGGTATGTCACGCCCGTGAACTTCGCCAGCTTCGCCGATTCTAAATCTGAGGAACGCCAGAAGGCGGCCTATCAGGCGTATGTGAAATGGCGCAGCAGCCATATGGCGCTCTTCGCCGAGTTGGCCCAACCCATGGAGTTGACGGAAGGGGAGTGGATGGCGCGGCACCCGGCTGGCTACGTCGAGCAGCGCGACGCCTTTACTCCGAATGGGGTTTATGGCAAGTGGCTGCGTGAACATTCGGCTCTAGCCGATATTGGTGGAGTGATCTTCTTGCACGGCGGAATCAGTCCTAATGTGGCCAAGATGAAACTGGATGGGATTAACACGCGTATCCGTGACGAGATCAAACAATTCGATTCCGCCAAACAATTCCTGCAGGAGGCCGACATAATTTTGCCGTTTTTCAACCTTGAGGAAATTAGGGGAGCCGTCCTGGCAGAAATTTCGGCGGAAAAAAAGGGAAAGGTGTCGGCAAATGTGCCACGCCAGAACAGGCTAATACAATTCCTCGGTTATACGGACTGGCTCAGCGTGAAAGTTGACGGTCCACTGTGGTTTCGCGGTTACGACCAGTGGAGCGATGAAGAAGGCGCCGCGCAGATGGGTAAGATCCTCGACGCGCTCAAAGCGACGCGCATCGTCGTGGGACACACCGTGCAGAAAGGCGGCCGAATCCGGCCTCGTTTTGGCGACAAAGTATTTCTGATCGACACTGGCATGCTGAGTACTTACTACGCTGGTGGCCGCGCATCCGCTCTGCAAATCCAGGACAATACCAGGTTCACGGCCGACTACATGGACGAGCAAGTGGTTCTCGAACCCGCACAGAAGGAGGAGGTTGCTCAGCCGGTAGCCGCACCGCGATAGAGCAAACTGATGAAAGGCTTCTGCCGATGAAACGGTGGATTGAGCGCGCTCTGAACATCCACCCCGGAGATCTGGGGCGCGGCACTCTGCTCTGCGCGTGCCTGTTCCTGGTTATCAGCAGCTACGTAATCGGCAAAGTGGCTGGCGCTGCCTTGTTCCTGTCGCGATTCCAGGCGAAGCAACTCGCCTACGCTGACATTTCCAGTTCAGTGCTGGTGGCTCTGGTCGTGGCGGGCTACGTACTAATTGCGCGGCGAATATCGTTGCTCAATCTGGTGGTCTTCAGCCTATTATTTTTTGCCACCAATTGTGCATTGTTCTGGTGGCTTACCCACTACTACTCCCGTCTGATTTGGGTCTTTCCCGCGTTCTACATATGGGTCAAGATTTTTGGAGTGCTGGCGCCCACCCAGGTCTGGACTGTCGCGAATTACGTTTTGACCACGCGCGAGGCCAAGCGTGTGTTCGGAATGGTGGGCGGGGGAGCCATTGGGGGTTGGATCTTTGCTGGTTACCTCTCCAAAACTATCACCAAAGCATTCGGCACGGAGAGCTTGTTGCTTGGCATGGCGCTGTTCGTCCTGATCTCTGCCGGACTGGTGATCCTGATTTGGCGTGACGGACAAGCGGCGGCCTGCGGAGCTCGTGAAGTCGCGGAAAGAGCTGCCGCAACTGGGCCACGGAACCTGAACCAGAGTATGCAGTTGGTGCTCTCCTCGTCATACTTACGCGCCATTGCCGCCGTAATCTGCATTTCTTCTTTTGTGACCACTCTCACAGGCTGGCAATTCCTGGCTATTGCGCAACAGGTGCTGGTGAAAAAAGACGCCCTGGCTATCTTATTCGGCAACTTCAATTTCTATGCCGGGGTGCTCTCACTGCTGTTGCAGTTCCTCGTCACCAATAGGTTCCTGCGCAGGTTTGGCATTGGTACTTCCCTCATGGTGCTTCCTTTCACTGTGTTAATGGGGTCAGCGGGCTTGCTGATTCTGGGCACGTTGGGGGCAGCAATCGCTTTGAAAGGCTGCGATCAGGTACTGCGTTATTCGGTTGATAAGTCCACGACCGAGCTGCTCTATCTGCCGCTGCCGGCTTGGGTAAAGTTACAGGTCAAATGGTTCATCGACACGGTCGTCTGGCGCCTGGGAGATGGCTTGGCGGGGTTGAGCGTTCTGATTTTTGCCACAACTTTGCGGCTGCCGGCGCGTCAACTAAGTTGGCTGGCGATACTGCTGGCCGGAGGTTGGCTGGTTGCGGTTTCAATCGCGCGGCGACAATATGTGGCAACCCTCAAGGAAAGCATCATTCAGCATCGGGTGGATACAGAGCAGGCCTCCACTTCCGTGCTGGATCGTTCAACCGCCGAGTTGCTGGCGACCGGGCTTTCGGCCTCTGACCCCAAGGACATCCTTTATGCACTCAGCTTGTTTGAAGTGGAGCGGCAGAGAGCCGTGCATCCCGCGGTTCGTAGCCTCTTGAGCCACCCGTCAGCAGAGATCCGGCAGAAGGCAATCTCTATTCTGTCGGCATCCGGCGACCCCACGGTTCGGCCAGACATGGAGCGGCTGCTCCGCGACCCTGACCTCAACGTGCGCACCGAAGCCCTGCTTTACCTGACCCACCATGCGCATGTCGACCCGCTGGAACTAATTGAGGAAGTGGGTGACTTTTCCGGGTTTTCGGTGCGTTCGGCCATGGTGGCATTTCTGGCCCGACCCGGCCAAGCCCAGAACCTGGAGGCCGCGCAACAGATTCTGAGCACCATGGTCGGGGAACCGGGAGCAGAAGGGCAGCGGACCAGGATGGAAGCGGCCCGTGTACTGGGCCTGCTTCCGGACTGTTTTGATCCGCTGCTTTCCACTCTGCTCGCAGACCCTGACATCCCAGTAGTGCGGGAAACGATTCGATCTGCAGGGAAATTGCGCAAGCGGCGGCTCGTTCCGGATTTACTGGATCGGCTGTCGCATCGCGAACTCGGCGCGGAAGTTGCGATAGCCCTTGGGGAAATGGGCGACACCATTGTCGGAGCTTTGCGCGACCATCTGGGCGACTACTCAGTTCCAATTGAGACCCGAAGAGAAATTCCTGCGGTACTGGTGAAGGTAGGGACACCAGCGGGAGCGCAAGTGCTGCTAGAAAACCTGATGGAAAGTGATACTACTCTGCGTTTCCGTATTATCAGTGCTCTTAACAAGCTTTGCCGCGCCCATCCTGAGATCGAGACTGACGTCCAGATGTTAGAGACGGTGTTGGCTGCAGAAATTCTCGGGCACTACCGCTCATATCAGATTCTTGACAAGCTGGGCACGACGGAAGGCGGTCAAGATCCGGTAGCTAACGCACTCACGGAATCCATGCAACAGGAATTAGAGCGTATCTTTCGTCTGCTGGGCTTGTTATATCCGCACCTTGATGTGAAGAGTGCTTACTTGGGATTGAAATCCAAGAGCATATCGGTCCACGACAACGCGCTGGAGTTCCTCGATAACGTCTTGAAGGCTCAGTTGCGTGAAATGCTGGTGCCGTTGCTGGATGGCAAGATCACCGTGGGTGAGCGCGCTCGGCTGGCGAACCGCCTGGTGCGCGCCAAGATCGAGAGTCAGGAGCACGCCGTGGCGGCACTCGTGACCAGCGACGACCCCTGGCTGCGATCTTGTGGAGCATACGCAATCGGCAGCTTTGGATTGGTATCTCTGGAATGTGAATTAAATCGGTGCCTGAATGATGCGGATCCGCTTTTGCGAGAAACGGCACGTGCAGCCAAAGCCCGCCTGGAACAGGGTGCAAGGCGCGCGAAGGTATGAAAAGAGCGGATCGCGATTTTAGGATTCAATTGCGCCCGCGAAATGGATCAGCAGATGTTTATTGCTGAATAAGCGGGTTCGCAGGAAGATGTCGGCAAATTTTGGAGGTATTACTATGCGTATGCTTCATCTGCAACATCGGAGGCTGATTCTTGCCGCCGCGATCGTCTGTT
>JABCYV010000299.1 GCA_013290025.1 Acidobacteriota bacterium | reverse complement strand
AGTCTCGAACACCCGCGCAAGACTCTTTAGTTTTGCCAGCAGCAAAAACAGTATCCCGACCCTTCCTCTCCAGTACCGAAGGCGTCAATTCTGCGCTTTGTCCTTTTGACCCAACAGTTTAGAATAGAAAGCTTCACCTCCAATTAGGGGGCATCCCGAGCCATTCGAGTCTCGGCACAAAGAATATTGGTACAGTCAAACCACAATCCACGTCCTGAGCTCCCCATGTACTGGCGGGTTGAAGGCAGCCTATTAGACCTGACTACGGTCCAGCCGGTAGCCTTTTTTACCTGGAACTCCCAGACGTTTCTGGAGCGCTGGGTGCGCCGCGGGCTGGTCTTCCTGATGGCAGTACTGCGTCCATTCCTGTACGCCGCCAACCGGGTCTATGCCACGCGAGTGGTGCACACGGTTTTGCGAGGAGTCAGCCGCGATCGTCTGGATCTGCTGGGTGAGGAATACTTCAAGTACAAGCTGCAACCGTATCTCAAACCGGAAGGAATTCGGCAGCTCAAAGAGCTGATTACCTCGGGAGCGGAAGCGGTCTTGGTCAGCCAAGGGCTGGACCATGTGATGCGCCCTCTGGCCAGACATCTGGGGGTGAGGTGGCTGATCGCGAATCGGCTGGAGTTCCGCGACGGGATCGCCACAGGGCGCTTGCTCGAGCCGGTCATTCGGCCACGCGGGTTCTTTGCCCGCATCACTGGAGCAGGTCCGGACGGGAAGCGAACTCCGGGTTCGCTTCTCCGCGAACTCGCGCTGAGCAGAGAGGTCCTGCGGTCAGCAGTGATTCCTGCGGAACGGCGCGTCCCATTACTTGAGCGACCCATCGTGCACTTTGACGGAGAGCGACGAGTAGGCCCGCTGTCGGTGCGCAAAGCCTTCGCGGGTAAGCATGTCCTGCTGATCGGGGTGACCGGATTCATTGGCAAGGTTTGGCTGGTCAACACCCTGATGAATTTGCCGGAGATCGGACGCATCTATCTACTCATTCGACGGCAGAAATCGAATCCGGCGTTACGGCGTTTCGAAAAGTTAGTTGAGGAATCGCCAGTCTTCGATCCATTATTTGCACGCTACGGTGCTCATCTGCGGCGCTTTCTCCGTGATCGCGTGGAAGTGGTGGAGGGCGACGTCTGTCAGCCTGGGTTGGGTCTCAGTGTGCAAGTGGCAGAATCCCTGGAGAAGAATCTCGATCTGATCATCAATAGTTCGGGTCTCACCGACTTCAATCCGGACCTGCGCGAGGCTTTGGCCGCGAACGTGGATGCTCCAGTCCACATCGTGGATTTCGTGCGCCAGTCGGATCACGCTGGTCTGTTGCATCTTTCTACCTGTTACGTGGCGGGAGCCCGCGATGGCCGGGTAGCGGAGACGCTACGCCCCAACTACACACCTGCCGGAGTGATCCACTTCGACGCTGAGCAAGAGTGGCGAGACCTCCACGAGCTAGCTAAGAACGCGGAGCAACAAGCTGAGAGTGCCGAAGTCGCTAAAGAACTTCGCCGGCAGGCGCTCGACAAGGAACACGCAGCCAAAGATCTGCACGGCGCCGCCCTGGATAATCAGATTCGCAAGAATCGCGTACGCTGGTTGCGGAATCGCCTGACCGAGGCAGGAACCAAGCGGGCCACCGAGCTGGGATGGCCGAATACCTATACCCTGACCAAGAGCCTGGCCGAGTCTTTAATTCGCAAGTACGGTGCCGGGCTCCCGATTGCCATCGTGCGTCCGGCGATCGTCGAGACCTCAGTCGAAAAACCATTTCGAGGCTGGAACGAAGGCATCAACACGTCAGCTTCGCTTTCGTATCTGCTGGGGACGTCATTCCGTCAACTGCCGACAAACGAACGCAAGCGCCTCGATATTATTCCAGTGGATTCGGTATGCGCCGGCATGACTTTGATTGCCGCCGCGATTCTCCAGCGGCGCAATCATCACGTATACCAACTAGCTACCTCAGTCACGAATCCGTGTGATATGCGCCGTTCGATCGAACTCACGTCACTCGGCCATCGTAAACACTATCGTGCCCAGGAGGGCCTGGAATACTGGTTGCGTCTGCGACTGGACGCAATTCCAGTTTCCAAGCAGCGCTATAACCGCATGTCCGCGCCGGCGCAGATGGCGATTATCAAATCCATCCAACGCATCATGTCGCCATTTCCGCTAAAGAAGACACCGTTGGCGCGCGCCGAACGCAACCTCGAAAAGGTAGAAAAGCTTATTCAGCTCTTTGAGCCATTTATCCTGCACAACGAGCATGACTTCGTGGCGGACAACGTGGAACAGCTTTCGCACGCGCTGGTGGCTGACGAGAAAGTAGAGTTTGGTTATAACACTCGATCCATTGACTGGTGGGAGTATTGGATCAACATCCATATTCCCGCCCTACGCAAGTGGACGTATCCTCTGATTGAAGGACGCCCGCTGGAGGCTCGTCCCGCCCGCAGCTTTGAGATGGAAGAGGCTGGTGCGGGCGAAGTCATCAAGACAGGCACCAACGGAGCCACGTGGCGATATTCCTGACTGGATCCACCGGATACATCGGCGCGCACGTCGCCGCCAATCTGCTGGATGGGCACGGCGCGTCGCTGAACCTGCTGGTCCGAGCGCCGGACGCCCACCAGGCCGAGCTGCGCCTATGGCAAGCCTTGCAATTGCACATGGACTTTCCGCGATTCTATGAACATTTGCAGACCAGCATGCGGATTTTTCGCGGCGATCTGACCACACCTTATTTTGGCCTGGGGCGGGATGATTACGACCGCCTGATCCATACCAGTGACTCGGTCGTCCACTGTGCCGCGTCGTTGAATCGCAAGTCGGAAAAGAGTTGTCTGAACGTGAACCTGCGCGGCACGCTGGAAGTGCTGCAGCTTGCCATGCGCTCGTATCACTATCATGGTTTGCGGCGTTTCAGTCAGGTCAGCACTGTAGCCGTGGCGGGAAAACGCAACGACGAAGTGGTGACTGAAGACAAATCAATCGACTGGGACCGGTCAGATTACGATCCTTATGCGCGTACTAAAAAATTCTGCGAGCACATGATCCGGGAACTGCTGCCCGAAGTTCCGATCACGATTTTCCGTCCCAGCATTGTGCTGGGTGACAGCCGTTATGCGGAAACCACCCAGTTCGACATGGTGCGGGCGTTCGTATTTCTGGCCGGCCTGCCTGTGCTTCCATTCCGTTCGAGTGACAAGATTGATATTGTGAACGTGGATTTCGTGGCCGACGCCATCGCGACCCTCCATCAGAAGGAAAATCCACGATACGACACGTACCACCTTTCTTCAGGCACTGACTCCCAAACATTTCGTCAATTGACTAGTGCGCTGGCGGCCGCGCAGAATCGGCGCGGCCCTATCTTCCTGCCGCTTCTCGAGCGACCATTCGCGGTCACCGTAAATACAATGGCAAATCAGCGCAGCGCCATCTCGCAAAGCGCCGCTTTGATGAAAGTATTCCTGCCATATCTTGTTTGGAATACAGTCTTCGACAACACCCGCGTTACCTCCGAGTTGGGACGTAAACCCATCCCCTTCTCGCAATACAGCTACCCGTTGCTGAAGTTCAGCCGGGAGAGCAACTTTTCTTACCAGTACCGGGGCTGGCCCGCAGCCAAGGCAGGAGGGTCTGCGGCATGATGGACTTCATCCTCGAGGCCTGGGTGAGCAGCCTCATTGAGATGTCCAAAACCCGATGGATGCTGGGCAAAGGCAAACCATGGCAGCCAGGAGAAAAACTCAAGCTGCTATTTGCCGGCTATAACGGCACGCGCAATACCGGGTCCGATGTGCGCCCGGAAGAGACTCTCCGTCAATTGCGCCACATTCTCGGCGCCGACAATGTTGCCTTCAGCGTGATGTCGCAGAATTTCGACCTAACGCGCGGCTACTTTCAAGATGCGGAGCAGGCTCATCTGCCGGACATTTTCCCGCCGTTCCTCTCTCGCGAAGTCCCAAAGCACCACGGAGTGGTAGTTCACGAAGGCTCGGCGTTCAAGAGCAAGTTCGCCAATGCGCTGACGACCATGATCATCGGCTCGTTAGGACTGGCAGCAGCAGAGAACAAACTGGCGATTGGATACGGCTCGGAGGCGGGATACATGGATCCGCTGGTCGCCAAAATGTGCGGACGCTACTGCAAGAATTCTTTCATCATCACGCGCAATGAGGAATCGCGCATGGTGCTCCGCAATCTTGGAGTGCCGAGTGAGCTGGGAACCGATACCGCCTGGACGTTCGAGCCGCTTCCGCCTGAGTACGGGCGCAAAACTCTAATCGACGCGGGCTGGGATGGCAAGCAGCCGGTTTTGATCGTCTGCCCTATCAATCCGTTCTGGTGGCCGGTGAAGCCGTCGCTGGTGAAATACGCCGCTCGGGTGGCGACAGGTGCTTACAAAGACAGTCATTATCGGACAGTTTACTTTCACAAGTCCGGCCATGATGTAGACGCCGCTTTCGAGCGCTATCTGACGGCAATTGCAAGAGCGGTCGGCGCATTCCGCCTGAAGCGCAGCGTGTTCACGGTTCTGGTTGCCACCGAGGCGCTAGACGCCCGCGCTTGCCGACGTATTGCGGAAAAACTCGGAGGCGCAATCCCCGTGTTTAGCTCCGAAGACTACGACATGTATCAGATGGTGAGCATCCTGCGTGCCGGCCACATGATGGTTTCGTCGCGCTTCCACGGCATCGTCACTTCCATGCCGGCGCTGGTACCGTCAGCGGGAGTCACGATGGACGAACGCATCCGTAACCTCATGCGCGAACGCGGCCACGAGGACCTGTTGATGAATGTAGACGATCCCGACTTGGAATCCAAGTTGCTCGTCGCCATGGACAGGCTATCCAAGGAGAGAGAAGCGATCGTGGCAGGAATTGGGCGCACGGTGGTGAAGAATTTGAAAGTGA
>JABCYV010000298.1 GCA_013290025.1 Acidobacteriota bacterium | reverse complement strand
CGCCGTACCTAGCCCTGGCAGGGGACGTACTTGTCGCGCTCGGCTTTCTCGCCGTTTTCTTTGTGTTCAAAGAAAATCCGTTTACCTCCGCCACCATCGAATTGGCCCCCGACCAAAAAGTTATATCGACTGGCCCGTACGCCCGCGTACGGCACCCGCTGTACGCCGCAGCTCTCGTCATGCTTCTTGGTATACCGATTGCGCTCGGTTCGTCGTGGGGGCTGCTCGTTATCGTCGCCATGATGCCCGCGCTCATATGGAGACTGCTTGATGAAGAAAAATTCCTGTCCAGGAACCTGCCGGGTTACGTGGAGTACCAAAACAAAGTGCGCTATCGCTTGATCCCGCTAGTCTGGTAACCCTTTTGGGATAGGAGTGCCCCACTTCTCGCCGTTTTTGCGAGAAGCGGGTACGCAGAGCTTCCGATCCGAGTCGAACCAACTGCGAAAAGGTGAGTAGGGAAGGAAAATCCCCCCTTGAAACGGCTGTAGAAGAGCAAAGGCTTCCAAGTGTGCCGAACCTACCAGCAAATTGTCATCCCGATCGGAGGATACCGATTCGGTCGCGAATCGTCACGGGACCGGGTGCCCCGTCCAAGCTTTGCTTGGGCGGGGATTTTGAGACGACCAAAGACGAACGACCAACGACTAGCTACCACCGACCGGCCTACAACGACTAATGGCGCTGGAGACAATTGGGAAGGGCACGGCTTCCAGCCGTGCCCTCGAATAAATTACGGCTGCGCTTGCGGTTGCGCTTCAACGTGCAGGTCCGGGTTCAAGTGCAAGGTCTTGCCCGCCGCGACGTAGACTTTCTTATCAAACTGCGTCCGTCCCGGTGCCCGCACCTCGATGTCGTAGCTGCCCGGCCGAAGATTCATCGTTTTCAGTTTTCCCACCGTTCCGGCGTAAGCGCCATCGATGTACACCTCTGCATCTTTAACGCTGGTATCGAACTTCACTGCGCCAGTCGTAGGAGCGTAACCGTAATATCCGTACGGATACGGTCCCCAATAAGTTGAATACCATCCCCACCCAAAACCCGGCGTGACGAAGACGCGAACTGGACGCGCGTAAGCCGCAAGAGGCGCCATCATCACTGCCACCGTTATTCCTATCATCATCAACCTCTTCATAGCACCCCTCCTATGCAATTAGATGCCGAGTTGCACGTTTCCATCGTAAAGAAGCGTAAAGGCGTACCGAATACTCTGCAACTTCGCCAGTAATCTTCTCATCCTGAACAGTAGGGAGTCTCACGTCATGTCCCCCAGGCTCGCTATTTTGATTGTGCTCTGTTGCATGCTATCGACTGGTCTCGCACAGTCGAGTTCACCGCCTCCACCGTCCAGCCAAAATCAGCCAGCAAGCGCTCAGCGCACCCCGCTCTCAAAGGGTTTCGTTCTGCAGGATGGAACCGCCGTGATACTCCGGCTGGGCCGCAGCTTGTCCTCCGCCGACGCCCACGCGGGCGATCGAGTGGATTTCGAGGTGGCTGAAGAAGTAAGCGTCAACCGAATTGTTGTCATCCCGAAGGACAGCCCTGCGTCAGGAACCGTAGTTACGGCCCACAAGAAAAGACGGATGGGTCGTGCCGGCAAACTCGATGTAAGCATCGAGAGCGTCCAATTGGCGGATGGCGAAAAGGCAACACTACGCGCCGTGAAGGAGAGCCAAGGAGGTAGTCACACCGGGATAATGGCCGGGGGCATGGTCGCCACCAGCTTGGTCGTCTGGCCCGCAGCGCCAGTGTTTCTCCTCATGCATGGGAAGGATGTCACCATCCCCAAAGGGACCGAGGTCACGGCTTACATCAGCGGTGAGGTGAAACTGGACCTCGCAAAGTTTGAGCCAGCGCCCCTCGTTCCTGCCGCAGCACCACTCCCTGCCGCACAACAGGTCCCCACTGCATCGCCAGGCGCGAGTCCGAGCGCCGGGCCCGCCGAGATCTCTTCTGATTCGCCGGACCAAGGCGCGGCGGCTGAATTAGAAGTGTCCTCGACTCCCGATGGCGCCGATATCGAGATCGATGGCAATTTCGTCGGCAGCACATCGTCCACGGTGGGGGTTGCGGCAGGACCGCATCTGGTCTCCGTAAAGAAAGCCGGATTCAAGCCTTGGGAACGCAAAATCACGGTGTCGAGCGGACACATCAAGATCGACGCCACCCTGGAATCGCAGTCAAATTAGCGGGCCATCTTTCCAAACTTGTGTCCCGAGTTAGCCGAGGCCGAAGGCTGAGCCCTGAGCGAAGTCGAAGGGGCATCCGTAGTCGAGGGACCCGCTGCTTGCCGGGTGCCCCATTTCTCGCGGTTTTTGCGAGAAATGGGTACGAACGCTTCCCATCCCATTCGAACGGGCGTCATCCCGAGCGCAGCCGTTTTTTCAGGCGGAGCGAGGGATCTGGCGAGGATCGCCAGGGCCGCTAATTGCGACCACCGCGGAGGGCGACGGCTTCCACCCGTGCCGCCAACAGCTCACCAAAGCGCATGCTCAGTCAATCCTTCACCAACCATGAGAAGGCGTCTTGGCGGGTTTTGAAGATAGGAAATTCGCGCCGTGAAAAGCTTTTCAAGTTCTCATACAACACATCAGGAAACATCTCTGCTCCCACCCACGCTGATCTCTTAATGTATGGCTTATCGAAAACCGCGCTTTTCCTTCATCGCCCGAATGGCTTCTCGGTCAATCGGTGCTCCGGTGAAATCTGCGAGCACCAGCACCGAACCACGCGGCTGCACGGTCACGTAGTTGGGGACGTGCCGCGCAACTTGTTCGACCTCGCGCGCCGGGCAATTTGTGAAGTCGACCAGCAGAATCTGTTTGCCCTCATGAGTGATGAACCGGATACGCTCATCCATAGTCGAATCTCCGAGGAAAAGACTGTGTACTGTGCGGGCATCAGCGGCGCCGCAGAGACCTTATCATCCTGAGGCCCCACATCTCCCACATCTTTCACGCGAGGCCTCAGACCCCTGTTCGGCCCAAACACTATTCGAAATGAGAATCTCCCCACTACGACAACATTCCCTAATTGTCCGGATTCTGGAACACCTCTTCATTCCGAACGCCAGAACTTGCCGGCCGGGTGCCGGGTGCCCCATTTCTCGCCGCTTGTGCGAGAAGTGGGTACGGAGGGTCGGGTGCCCCGTCCAAGCTTGCTTAGGCGGGGATTTTGACCGGAACAAAGATTAACGACCGGAAGGGGTGAATTTGTTTCTTACCGACGACCAACGACGAACGACCAACGACTGTTTTCCAACGACTAACGCCCAACGACCAAAAACGGATTGCTCTCGCGCTCCTCGCCAATCGTCGTTAACTCCCCGTGACCTGGGACGACGATCGTTTCATCCGGCAGCGCCAGAACTTTTTCGCGCAGCGAATTGATAATCTTCTCGAACGAACCACCCGGCAGATCGGTGCGGCCGATGCTCCCGGCAAATAGCGTATCGCCGGCAATCAGTTTCTTTTCTGCAGGAAAGTAAAGGCAGACGCTGCCTTCAGTATGACCCGGCGTGTGGATCACGTCCGCGACCAACGAACCAGCTTTCACCACATCAGCTTGTCCCAGATTCTGGTCGATCTCAACCTTGCCCGGAGCTGCCACCCCAATCCAGGCCGCCTGCACATCGAGCATTTTGAGCAGCGCGTAGTCGTTCTGGTTGAGCAGGATGGGCGCCCCTGTAGCGGCCCGCAGCTTCATCGCGCCGCCTACGTGATCAATGTGAGCATGCGTGATGATGATCTGCTTGACTTGAAGATTGTGTTTGCGGATGAGATCGAGAACGTCTTCAATATTATCGCCCGGATCGATCACCAGCGCTTCGCGCGTGCCTTCATCTCCAATGATGGAGCAGTTGCACTGGAGCGGGCCGACGGGAATGATTTCGTGGATCATGTCAGGATGGATTTACTAGAATCCCTCTCGTATTTTTTTTGGCCGGGTGGCCCGTCCAAGCTGTGCTTGGGCGGGGATTCTGAAGAGACCAACGATCTCGACGAACATCAGGCTCCCAACGACTAACGACCATCGTTTTTGCGAAGGGCACGGCTTCAGCCGTGCCGCCCAGCCGATAAAGAAGCGGGGCTTTAGCCCCTGAGGAGCCCTTCAGTCATGAGATGGCTTGCTGCCACCAACCTGATAGCCGCAGTCACTTCTGTTGGGCCGGCGCTGGCGGATTCGCCGGCGCCGCCGGCTGCGACTTGGTCTGCGACGACTTCATACCCTGGAAAACCGAGTTGGGCCCAGTCCGGCGCGAAACGAAGATTGAGAGTGTGATGGACGTCACCATGAAGATGATGGCCGACCATGTCGTCGCCTTGGACAGGGCGGTGGCCGCCCCTCGCGGACCAAAAGCAGTCTGGCTGCCCATGCCGCCGAATGCAGCCGCAATGTCTCCGCTCTTCCCGCTTTGCAGCAACACTACGACGATCAGAAAGAAACAAACAATGATGTGAACGATCGTGATCAATGTAACAACCATACGATTAGGCGACTACTCCTCTCCTTTTCCCGAACCTGCTCTTCCTTCTCAAGGGCGACTCTGATGGTGCGGAAGGGGGGATTTGAACCCCCACGCCTTTCGGCGCCACCCCCTCAAGATGGTGTGTCTGCCAGTTCCACCACTTCCGCACTCTGTAAATTACCTGTACTCAACAACTTAGCGATATCGGCGTCTGAGGGTCCATCCCACTGCACCGGATTTTGCACCGACCCTTTGCATTCTACACGCCCCTCCGGCCGCTCCAGATCCCCGAGCCGCACAAACAGTTTTTCAACTGCCTCTTCGCGTGGGTGCACGTAGCGCATCGTGGTCTTAATGTTATCGTGTCCAGCTACGTACTGCAACGTGAACGGATCCGTGTACTCCCCGGCCTCGGTCAGAAAGGTGTGCCGCAGCGCATGGAGACCCGCGTCCGGGTGGGTCT
>JABCYV010000297.1 GCA_013290025.1 Acidobacteriota bacterium | reverse complement strand
GTCAGGACAGCGCCCTTTCACTGCGATATCAAAACTGCTACAAAATCCTGATGACCAAAGCGACTACATCCGAATTTCTCAGGATGTTCGAGTGGTAGAAGACTTGGCACGTGCGGCCATCGAAGAGTTTCTGCCTGCATAGGGCAAGGACGGTACGTCGGAGTTATCGCGCGGTTGATATCACCAATTGGTGGCGTTTCCCCGTCGGTCACGCGTCCCAGAAACTAGTCTTTCTGGAAGGGCGGGAAGGGAAAATCAGAAATTGCAGGATCAACTAGTTCAGGCAACCGCGGAGGGGAGATTTTTGGAACGCCCTGGAGCAAAGTTAGCATTTCCTTGAGGCCGTTAGTGCGCGGGTTGGTCGCGTTCGGCGAGGAAGCGGTCGCTGCATTGTTTGGCTTGAGCGAGCACGGCGGAGTATTCGGGCGATTGGCGAAACGAGGCCAGTATGGGATCGAGCTGCAGGTAGTCGTAGCCACAGAATCCGCTTTCGATCGCGGACTTGATCAGGCGCGCTGTAAATTCGTTTCCGAGACAGTGGTTGAAGGTGATCGCCTGGGTGAATCGAGGCTCGGGGTCATGAAACGAAAAAAGATCTTTCTTGGTCTGCTGCAGAAGCTCGTCGGAGCCCGCCGGCCTGGGATTGGAATAGCAAGCCTCCAGAGCGCGGGTGTGGAAGAAAGGGCTGTCGTGAAGCTGGCGCATCCGACCAAGGGCCTCGGCTGCTTTCCCATCGTACAAGAGAAGGCGAACTTCTAAATGGGTGGACCACTCGGATCCAGCATCCAGATTCGAAAAGTCGCGGGCGCGCGCAACCTGGCCGGTCATAAAGAAAACGGCGGCACAGGAGCGGAACTGGTAGTTGCCCGGGTCGAGGCGCACGGCGGTGTTGCACTCGTCAGCGGCCTCCTGGCTGAGGCCCGCATAGCGCAGGACGTAGGACAAGGTAAAGTGGGCAAAGCCACTCTGAGGGCGCTTGTCGATCATCGCCCTGGCCTCCTGATAAGCCTGAGGTAGCTTGCCCGCGTCGGTATCGAGGCTGACGATCTGCGCGGCTGCATCTTCGAGATTAGGATCTAGTGTAAGGGCACGCCGCAAAGTTGGAATCGTGCGCGACATCGTTCCTGTCCCGCCGCCGTATTCTTCTTCGTAGTAGTAGCGCTTTCCCAGAGCGGACCACGCGGGAGCAAACGTGGCCTCGAGCCCAACGGACCGCTCCAGCATGCGGATAGCTTCCTTATTCTGGTCGCCATCATGTGCGAGAGCCACGCTCCGCAAGTAGAGGTCGTAGGCCTCTTCGTTGGTGGGACGCGTGCCGCTATCGCCGGTCGCTTCGTTTGCGCCGAGTGCAGGGATCAGTGCTTGCCGCACCTTGGAAGTGACTTGCTCACGCATGGCCACTAGGTCGTCGGCGGGAACGCTCATGGTTTCCTGCCAGAGGACGCGATTGTCGCCGACGTCGATTGCCTGCATGGTCAGTTGCAGCTGGGTCCGGATTTTCTGGTAGTGTCCCATGACGATGCGGCCGACGTGCATATCCTTTCCCGCCTGCTGTACGTCGAAGTCTCCGGCAGTGTATTTCGTAGTGGACGTGAAGGGGCGGATCGATAATGTCCGGACCGAACTCAGAGTGGTGGCGACTTCGTCGGGCAAGGCCATGCGGAGGAAGTCGTCGTCTCTGTCTCCGCCGAAGTTTTGAAAAGGCAGAACGGCGATGGAGACTGGGGCAGAGACTGTCTTGGCGGTCTCTTGCTGTGGCGATTTCTCACGGAAGCGCCAAGTCAACAATCCCCCGATGCCGGCAAGAATCAGGGCGGCGGCCATCCAAAGCCATCTTTTCGCCGGCACTTGGCGTGGCGGTAACGCCGGAGCAGTTACTCGTCCCGACGAGGAGGAAGTTGTATCGCGCAGCGCACGCGCCAGATCGGCTTTCATCTCAGACGCGTGCTGGTAGCGGACCTCCCTGTCTTTTTCCAGAGCTTTCTGAATCACACGCTCGAGTTCTGCTGGGACCTGCGGATTCAATCGGGCGGGTAATGTTGGAGTGCCGTGGAGTACTGCATCAAAGATCGCGCCCGAGGTGTCGCCCTGGAAGGGCAACGCGCCCGTGCTCATTTCGTAAAGAACGATGCCGAACGAAAACAGATCGGTGCGCGCATCGAGCGGCTTGCCAAGGACCTGCTCGGGCGACATGTAGGCGACTGTGCCCAGAGTTGATCCGGGGCTGGTGAGATGATCATCGTCGGACAGCGTGTTGGCGGTTGCGATTCGGCTGGCTGAGGCGCCGCGCTCGTCCAACTTGGCGAGCCCGAAATCCAGAATCTTGGCGTGGCCGCGCTTGGTGACGAAGATGTTGGCTGGCTTGATGTCGCGATGGATGACGCCCGCGCCGTGAGCGGCATCGAGGGCGTCGGCGATCTCGATGCCGAGTGCGAGAATGGATTCGGTTTCCATGGGACGCCCTCCGATACGATGCTTGAGCGTCATTCCGTCGAGAAATTCCATGACCAGGAAGAACTGGTTGTCCTGTCGGCCGATTTCGTGGACGGTGCAGATGTTGGGGTGATTCAGGGCGGAGGCCGTGCGCGCCTCGCGCCGGAAACGCTCAAGAGCCTGCGGGTCTTGCGCGACTTCGTCGGGCAGGAACTTGAGGGCGACGTAGCGGCCTAGGTCGGTGTCCTCAGCCTTGTAGACCACACCCATCCCGCCGCCACCGAGTTTCTCGACGATGCGGTAGTGCGAAACGCTCTGACCGATCATTGGGCTGAAATCTTAGGATCAAGGCTCGGGCAAGTCAATGAAGGACGGGGACACGAACAGGTCAGTTTGCGCTAAATTCCTGACTACGCATCGACCCCGCCGCCGACAGGACTATCAGGCGGCGTCAGTTCTGGTGTCAGTTCGTTTTGGGGTTCTGTGCGCTTTGCTGCATCGCTGTGCTTGATCAGTGCTCGTAATCCATTGATTCGGTTAGACCGTTCAGTTCTGTGCACCTCGGTGCATCAACCAGAATCACATCCTAAGTCTGGAGACTCCTCACCATGAACCATACTTCACTAATTCTGTCCCGTGCACATCAACCTATACGAGGCAGGATTTCCCGTCTGCAGTGCGCCCCATGCGGTACACGTTTCCGGGTTGCCAGCAGATCGCCAGACCGCGCGCACGCGAAATCTCGTTGACTTCAGCTGGACTGAGCTCCCTTGATACGCGGCGAGTGGATAGGCCCTGCGAGGCTTGTCGCACCGCTGAGCACATCACACGGGAGAGTGGAGGGGCGATTTGTCGCGGTGCTTTGACGACAGTGGAAGAAACGAGCTGAGCTGATGACCGTCTGTGATACGTAGCAATTATCCGGCGAATGAACAGAGCTCGATCGGGTCCTGAACCCCGGAAACACTCTGCATGGTAGGCGTCCACATCGTGATGCCGGTCGCAGCTCCAGCGGCCAGACCAAAGAAGAGACCAAGGCCGAGGCCGTAGCCGATTCCAAAGACAATAGAGTACGTGACGGCGCGGGTAAACAGTCTCAACGGACCGTGCTGTCCACCCAACAAATCGTAGGCGAGGTAGAGGCTGCCTAACACATCGAGGCATGTACCCATAATGCTGACGGCTGCGACGGTATGGTGGTCCATCGAGCCATAAGGCTAACACTTTGATGGGTCCGCATAGTGTTCTCAGAGATCGGGACTTACCTCCATTCCTGGACACATGCGCGTTTGTCGGATTTCGAGAACGAATGGCGCTATTGCTGTTGTGCTGCGCCGCCATTATGCCGGTATTCGCCGGGCGTAAGACCCACAACTCGCTTGAATGCCTTGCTGAACGCAGCATCGGACTCGTAGCCAACGGATTGCGCAACATCAATCAGCTTCTTATCGTGGCTGTAACAACTGGACGGTCTGCATCCGCCACTCCGTTACGTATTCGAGTGGCGTTTGGACACGGTCATCAAAACCATCGAGCGAAATGTGCACCTGGTTTAGGCGGATGGTTCCTGAAATCTGGAGAAGGTCCGAATAACTAATCAAATATAAATACAGCTCCGGATCTGCCGCCGCTAACGTGGCGCTTTCCGAAGCGCCGAGCCAGAAAGGTTGCGGTTGTACCGCTGATCGCCATATCGAGAATTCCCGGCGGGAATCATCATGGAGGTAGACGCGACTCGCGCCGGACATGTGTCGCCCTTATGGGCTGCTGCTAGAGTTCAGCAAGCGCTCGGTGGACAAGATGAATGGCGATTGCACCTTCGCCGACGGCCGAAGCGACTCGCTTTACGTTCCCCGACCGAACATCGCCCACGGCGAATACGCCCGGAAGACTCGTTTCCAGCATCTGCGCACTGCGGGCCAGCGGCCAGGCGGGTTGGTCAGTGGAACCGTCGAGATCGCGTCCCGTGAGAATGAATCCTTTGGTGTCGAGCGCGACACAACCCTTCAGCCATTCGGTTCGCGGCGATGCGCCGGCCATGATGAAAACGTGTCGAATGGGGACTGTGGCGATTTCGCCGGTCTGGTTATTGCGCCATGTGACGTGCTCGAGGTGCGAATCGCCTTCGAGCGAGATGATTTCGGTGCGGTAATGAATTTCGATGTTGGGATTCTGCTCAATGCGTTGAATGAGATAGCGGGACATCGCGTCTGAAAGCTGGCCGGAACGCACGAGTATGTGGACCTTGCGCTGAGTCTGCGACATGTAAACGGCAGCCTGGCCGGCGGAATTGCCTCCGCCGACGACGATAATGTCGTCGTCGCCGCAGAGCTGGGCTTCCATGAAGGTGGCGCCGTAATAGACGCCCTGTCCTTCAAAAATGGCGAGATTAGCAATGCGCGGTTTGTTGTACTGCGCGCCGGTGGCGATGACGACCGAGCGCGCGGCCAGTTCGACGCCGTTATCGAGCACGACTCTGTAGGGGCGGCGGGCGCATTCGAGGCGCACCACGTTGCGGGCGATCATCATCTTGGCGCCGAATTTTTCGGCTTGGGTGATGGCTCGATTGGCGAGTTCCTGGCCGGAAAGGCCGTAGGGAAAACC
>JABCYV010000296.1 GCA_013290025.1 Acidobacteriota bacterium | reverse complement strand
TCGGAAGTACTGGGGAGGTCAAAACTGAATTTCGGGCGACTCCTCGGGTGCGACCCGCACATCGCGTCTCATCTCAGCATTCTTGCCAGTGCCCGCGTATTCTCCCTACAATAGAAAGATACCCTGAACCCGGAATACATCTATGATCCATTTCCCTGTTCCCGAAGCGCTCACTTTCGATGATGTGTTGCTGCTGCCTTCCCGTTCCGATGTCGTTCCGGCCACGGCCAGCACGCAAACCCATCTCACCCGCAATATTCAACTCAACATTCCCATCGTGAGCGCGGCCATGGACACCGTCACTCAATCGCATATGGCCATCGCGATTGCCCAGCAAGGCGGAATCGGCATTATCCATCGCAATCTCACCATCGAGCAGCAAGCCAACGAAGTCGATAAGGTCAAGCGGTCCGAGAGCGGAATGATTGTTGACCCTGTCACAATGTCGCCGGACGCGAAGGTTTCCGATGCGCTCGAGGTGATGCGCAAGTACAAAATCTCCGGAGTCCCCATCACCCAAAATGACGGTCGGCTGGTGGGAATCCTTACCAATCGTGATCTCCGCTTCGAGACTCGTTTTGACGTCCCGATCCGCAATGTGATGACAAAGGATCATCTGATCACCGTGCCGGTCGGCACTACCCTGGAAGAAGCGGAGAAAATTCTGCACGAGCACCGCGTCGAGAAATTGCTCGTGGTCGATGACAAGTACAACCTCAAAGGCCTCATCACTGTTAAAGATATTCAGAAAAAGCTCAAATACCCGAACGCTGCGAAAGACTCGCATGGCCGCCTCCGAGTCGGCGCTGCCCTGGGCGCGACCGGCGACTTCCTTGAGCGCGCCCACGAACTCGCCCGGGCAAAGGTCGACGTCGTTGCCATCGACAGCGCGCATGGACATTCCACACGCGTGCTCGAAGCGATCCGCGCCGTTAAGTCCAAATTACCGGAAATCGAACTGCTCGCCGGCAACGTTGCCACCTTCGACGGTGCCTGCGAGCTGAGCAAAGCCGGCGCCGACGGCATCAAGGTCGGAATCGGGCCCGGATCGATCTGCACCACGCGCGTGGTTACAGGGGCAGGGGTCCCGCAGATCACGGCCATTGCAGAAGCATTCCGCGCCACCAAGGATGCGCAGGTCCCCATCATCGCTGATGGCGGCATCAAGTACTCCGGCGACATCACCAAGGCCCTCGCCGCCGGCGCCAGTGCCGTGATGATCGGGTCTCTGTTCGCCGGTACCGACGAAAGCCCCGGCGAACTGATCCTCTACCAAGGCCGCACATTCAAGTCGTACCGCGGCATGGGATCGCTGGGCGCTATGGCGCAAGGCTCCAGCGAGCGCTATTTCCAGAGTACCGACGAGGCCTCTTCTGCCATGCCGAGCCTTGCCGACGGCGATGGCAACCGCCTCGCCAAACTCGTGCCCGAGGGCATTGAAGGCCGCGTACCCTACCGCGGATCCGTCGCCATGATCGTCCATCAGATGGTCGGCGGCTTGAGATCCGGCATGGGCTATTGTGGCTGCGCCACGATCCCCGAGTTGCAGCAGAAAACACGCTTCGTGCGCATCAGCGGAGCCGGCTTGCGCGAGAGCCACGTGCACGACGTCATCATTACCCGCGAGGCGCCCAACTATGCGCTCGAATAGTGAAAAGAGTTCTGCGGCCTCTTTCCTGGGTCAGTCTTTTTGAAGGGTTCCGTCCATCAGAGTCCCAGTGTTTGGAAAGCTTGGATACCAGCCATCATCTGGTTGGGAATAATCGCGATTGAATCCACCGCTTCGCTTTCCTCGGAGAACACCGGCCGGTTCTTGTATCCGGTTCTCCACTTCCTTTTCGGTTTGGACCCGGTCCGATTCCTGACTTGGCATTTCCTGATCCGAAAAACAGGCCACGTTATTGGTTATGCCGTCCTGAGCATCCTGCTTTTTCGTGCCTGGCGAGCTAGCGTTGCGGTGAAGAACAATCCGCGCTGGTCCATCGTATGGGGAAGAATCGCGCTGGCGATGACTGCTCTCGTGGCCAGCCTCGATGAGTGGCACCAAAGCTTTCTGCCTTCTCGCACCGGCACCATTCATGACGTGGTGCTCGACACCACGGCTGGTCTCGCCGCGCAGATTCTCCTGTTCCTATGGCTACGTGGCCAAAAGAGCGACAGGCCGGAAGCACCCGGCTCGCCGGTTCACAGAATTTCCGAAGAACCTGGCCGTGGCTCCAGTCCAGTTACCGAATAGCCTTTGAGGGCTGGGCACCCACACCTTTCGAGCTTGGCGCCAACAGCAGAAGCATGGCTGAAGCGAGCGCCATCCCAGATGAGACGTAGAACGGCACCTGTGCCCCGAACACCTTCCATATTGCGCCTGCGATCACGCTTGCCAGCAGCGCGGCAACGCTCGTAACCGAAAAATAGATACCGAGTGCCCTTCCCCGCACTTCAGTCGCCACCGTGTCCACGACAAGTGCCTTCAGAACCGGCGCCGTGAGTGCATAAAAGAGCCCGTAAAATGACATTGCCGCCCAGATCACGGTGCTGTACCTGGCCTTCGCGAATGAAAAGTAGACGACTGCGAACACAACATAGCCAAGAGCGGCCACCGTGCGCCGCGACATTCGATCGCTGATACGTCCGGCCGGCCACGCAGACAGGGTGTACGTCAGGTTGAACACCAATCCCAACAGGGGAGCAAGGGAAACGGGGATGCCGACATTTTCCGCACGCAATACCAGGAACATGTCACTCGAATTCCCCAGGGAAAACAGGCCTACTGTGAACAGGAGATAGTAGAAAGTGCGGGAAAGACGCGCAGGTGCACTGGGTATGCTTGCGTTTCCAAAGCGCGACGTCGAGACGAGATCTCTGGGTTCATCCCCCAACTCCGCCCCAAGGGGCGACTCTGTGCTCGAGACGGCATTCTTGGTTTCTCGAATGCCGAGCAACGCCACCACCACACACAAAGTACCGGGAATGGCCGCCATCCAGAATACGCCACGCATCCCGTGACCGCGTTCCAGAATCCACAGTGCGAGCAAGGGACCAGCGATCGCACCACCCGAATCCATCGCCTGGATCAGGCCATAAGCCGAGCCCATCCGTTCACGGCTCACCGACTCGGCAACCATGACATCCCGAGCGGTGCCGCGGGCTCCCTTGGCGAAACGATCGACAAAGCGGATCGCCAGCACCTGACCCCACCAGGTCACCAACGCTAGCAGTGGTTTGACGGCATTCGCAACAATGTAGCCGGCCACCACCAGCGGCTTGCGTCGCGTCCAACGATCCGCCAAATAACCGGAGAACAGCTTTGCCAGCGAAGCCACGCTCTCCGCAATGCCCTCGATGACTCCCAGTTTTGCGGGTCCTGCCCCCAGAGAGGCTAGAAAAGCAGGCAGCACCCAGTACGCCATTTCGCTGGCCGTGTCATTGAAGAAGGACGTCAGACCGAAGGCGTAGAGGTTACGGCGGCCTGCGGGTTCACTCTCGACGTGAGGCTTGTCCACGAGAACGTTCTATCACGTCGGAGCACGTTTCTTTGGCTGAAGACGGACGACTTTCGACAATCCAAAAACAAAATAACCACAAAGCACACGAAGGTAGCACAAAGGCATGAATTGAAATCCTTCGTGCAGCCTGAGTGTCCTTCGTGGTAAAGCTTTTTGCCTTTTTTGTTGGTGTTTGCTGGAGACTGGCGACTGAAGGCTGGGCTCTCTTAATACATCGCGTCGTATTTCGTCACATCCCACTGGCCCATTTTTCTCTCCAACGTAACGGAGAGCAGGCCATTGTAGGTTGTGCTGTCGCCGGGAGCGTTCAGGCGTCTGCCCTGATAGTGCAGGATGCGTAAGGGCGGACGATCTTCCCAATCCACCAATTGCCAGCCAATCAGCGGATGCTTTTCCTCCGAGTCGCAAATGAAAGCCGCATATTTCCTGCGGTAATCGTGCTCCCACTCGGAGAGTTCCTCGCGGCACTTTCCATCTCTCATGGCCCGAATGAACACCGCCGCCGCTTTTTCGGAGGAATGATCGCGCAAGGGATTCAGACTGATCGAGGTAGGAATCCCGGTGAGTGTGTCGCGTTCTTCGGACTTCGACAGCACCGGGCCTTGATTGTTGAGCCAGGCCAGGTAACCAAAGAAGATCAGCACCAGCAGCACGCCGGCACCGACCGCGATATAGATCTGGTTCCTGCTGAAGTCCATTGTTGTGGCAACAGTGTAGGCACGGATTCCGCGGCCAACAAGGTTACCCTCGTTAGAGACGGGAGTACATGTACTGTTGGGAGATTCGCGCTGATACGCTTGCCTAAAACCAAAAACGCACCCGGAATTCGGGTGCGTTTTAGATCTGCTCTACAAACAAGTCCTTGGGAGATTAGACTGCGAGCTGCAAGCAAGTAGAAAGCGGAGTCTTCTGGAAGCTCGCGGCTCGAAGCTCGAAGCTCAACCTTTTACTTCTCCTCTTCCTGTTTCTCAGCGGCTTCCGGAGCAGCCTGCGTTTGTGCCTGGGCCTCGGCCTCTTCCATCGCTTTCTTGGCTTCGGCAACCCGCTTGGCGCGGGCTTCGGCGCGTTTCTCACGCTTCTCATCCAGCACCTTTTCGCTGCCCAGAAGCTCGACGAACGCCTTTTCTGCTCCATCGCCCTTCTGCCATGCCGTGCGCACGATGCGCAGGTACCCGCCATTGCGATCGCCAAAACGAGGCGCGATGGTGTCGAACAGCTTGACTACGGATTCGTCCGTCATCAGGTACGACGCGGCGAGGCGCCGAGCCGCGAGATCGCCACGCTTGCCCAGTGTGATCATCTTTTCGACATGTGGGCGCATGGCTTTCGCCTTCGGGATCGTGGTCTCGATCCGCTCTTCCACAATCAGCGAAGTCACCAGATTCCGCAGCAACGATCGCCGGTGGGCAGTATTCCGTCCAAGTTTCCAGCCAGCTACTTTGTGACGCATAACAAAACCTCAGTTCTCAGAAGCTATCTCATAAACGTTGCTCGTGAATAAACACTTGAATCACGGGCGGATTTGAAGCAAATCAAGGGCATGGCGGATCTCACCGACGTGCAGTGGGAACGGATCAGGCCCTTAGTCGAAT
>JABCYV010000295.1 GCA_013290025.1 Acidobacteriota bacterium | reverse complement strand
AGCCTCGTCGGGAAGTGCGCAAAGGTCCCACGGGCATAGCCCACACGGCGATCACGGGCGGCTTCCGATTGCAACGCGTGTTCAACAACCGGCACATCGAGAATCTGTTCCGCGATTTTGCCTCCATTAAGTTCTTTCTGGCCCGCGACAACGTGCGCGAAGTACTGGTCGTCAGATAGAGTCGGTCGCCTCGCCTACCTGGTTTTCCTCACCAAATAATCGGTGACCGCTGGAACTTTCTCCAGTACGGACAGCACTGGTCTGCGCACACTGCGCGGTAAGCCTAGCATCTGCCGAATCCGCGAAGAGGCACGGAAAACGGAGGCCAGTTGCTGCTGGTAGGTCTCGCTATAAGCGCGGACTGCCTCTGAGAGTGAGATCTTCCCGCGGAAGAACGAGACCAGGCACTGGCCGGCCAGTGAGCCACTCCGCAAGGCAAGCGAGATTCCGTCCCCGATGAAAGGATCGACAAAGGCGACCGCGTCACCAGCCATTAGCACGCCATTTCGTTCCGGCTGAGGATCGCGGAACATCAGCGGGGACGTACTTACTGGATTGCTCAGCGGTTTCCATTTGCGACTGCGATCGCGTAGCTGAGGATGGCAGAGCAAGACCTCGGACAGGCTGCTGGCGACATCAGCACGCACCATGGCCGAAGCGTTGACGCGTCCCATCTTTCCTTTCTGTTCATTAAGATTCACCGGTTGCACGCCGCAGTAGCCACCCTCGAAGAAATAGAGATCCACTGAAGCTTCCGGCGCCGCCTCCGCGAAGTGGGCTTTCAGGCCCAGCCATCTCTCGCCGGAAGATCCATTGTCTGCGGTCGGTGCATTCAGGTTTGACCAGCGTCCCGAGGCGTTGATGAGGGCACGCGTCTCAAACTCTCCTGCCATAGTCATGACGCGGAAAGGACCAGTGCCCGCAATGTCCTGTACCGTAACCCGCTGGCGGGATTCCACGCCAGTGCGCTCCGCGGAATGCCAGAGCGCGGCATCGAGATTGAGGCGCGCAATGCTTGCGGCTGGCGGATTGATTGCGGTCGTGAGTAAGCGGCCGTCGAGGTAAAAGCGAGCCTGAGGAATACGAACTGCTCCGTGCAACAGCGGCGACTGTGAGGAATCAAGAAGCGTCGCGAGTAAGTCCAGCGATTCGGCGGATACGAATTCGCCGCAGACTTTATGGCGAGGAAATTGTCCACGCTCAAGCAGAAGGACGCGGGCGCCACTACGGGCAGCAGTAATGGCGGCCGAGGTACCTGCCGGTCCGCCACCGGTGACGATCAAATCGTAGATCATCGTCGTTTCCACGCAATCACACCCGTGCGGAACAGAAAATGGCGAGTGAGATCCACTCGTGCGGCTGTTGTTTGAGCGAGTAGCGAGCCCATCTCCGCGGATGTGTAGGCTTGGTGAACCGAGGCCGGCGCGTCGTGACGCGTAAGGCGGCTCTGATAAAGAGGCGAGCCCGCGTAGGCTAACGCGAGATGGAGAGGATGTCGCACTAAATCGTTTATCAGGACGGCGGCTCGGCATACTCGAAGACTCTCATCGACGAATTGCACGAGTTGCGTAGGGGCGAGGTGGTGGGCGAATAGGGTGGAGCTAACCAAGTCGAAACTTGAGTCCAGAAAGGGCAGCGCCAGCGCATCGCCGACAACAGCCCGGTTTCTGCCATCCGAGTCTGCGCCGTAAAGGTGTGACCGGGCGCGATCTAGCAAGGTAATTTCCAACCGCAGTCCGTCGTGCTTGAGATTTTCACGCGCGGTTTCCGGTACATAGCCGGAGCCGGCCGCCACCTCCAGAAGGGAAAGACAAGAGACACCTAGCTTCCCAGCCACGTACCTGATCATGGATTCGGCAGTAGCGATGCCTCCAAATCGTTGGTTGAACCAGCGCAGATCGGAAAGCGATCCGGCGATTTCAGCAGGTGTGCCGGAGTCGGTATCAAGCAACTCGGGGATAGCTACTCGCTTCATGCGGTGAAATGCAGATCCCTCGCTTCGCTCGGGATGACAACCAGCTGAGGGACCTTGAACCTGCTCTAAACTTCGGCCAGTTCCTCTTCCAGCAATTGCTTATTGTAGAGGTCCGAATAGTAACCATTCAGGGTAAGTAGCTGGTCGTGAGTCCCCAACTCCACGACGCGTCCGCCGTGGAGTACCGCAATCATGTCTGCGTTGCGGACCGTAGAAACGCGGTGCGAAATGAAGATGGTGGTCCGATCGCGCATGACTTCACGCAAATGATTGAGAATCTTGTCTTCGGTGTGAGTGTCCACACTGGAAAGCGCGTCATCGAGGACCAGGATACGCGGGTCGCGGATAATGGCACGCGCAATCGCCGTACGCTGCTTCTGTCCGCCCGAGAGAGTTATGCCGCGCTCGCCCACCAAAGTTTGATATTGCTCCGGGAAACTCTCAATATCAGCCGCAATGCTGGCGGCTTGCGCCGCCGAGCGCACCTGCTCATCGCTTGCGTCCACGTTGCCGAAGGCAATGTTTTCGCGAACAGTCTCGCTGAAAAGAAAAGTCTCCTGAGGCACGAAGCCGATCTGGTGCCGCAAAAACTCCAGGGGATATTCGCGGACCGGGCGGCCATCAATCAAGACAGTCCCTGGCGCAGCGTCGTAAATGCGCGGAATCAGGCTCACCAGAGTGGTTTTTCCCGAGCCTGTAGGGCCAACGATCGCGAGACTGCTGCCCGCCGGAACGTAGAGGTTCACGTCATGCAGAACCGGCGTCCCATTGTAAGCGAAGTTCAGCCCGCGGAACTCGATATCCCCGCGAAGATGTGTTGTGGGGGCGCCCGCGGCTTTTATCGCAGGAGCGTCCTCGATCTCCGGCTTCTCCGTGAGGATTTCGTTGATGCGCGCCATAGAAGCCGTGCCGCGCTGGAAAATATTGATCACCCATCCCAGCGCGATGATCGGCCAGGTGAGCTGCACCATGTAGGTATTGAAAGCCACGAAACCGCCCACAGTGATGCGGCCGTAAAGGACTTCCCGTCCGCCCAGCCAGAGAACCAGGACTATAGCAAACCCAAGCATGGTCTCCAGCGTGGGCCAGAGCATCCCCATCAGCCGCACGAGTTTGAGGCTGCGAGCAATGTACTCCTTGTTAGAGGTTTCAAAAGCCGCAATCTCGGGCTCTTCCTGCACATAAGCACGAACCACGCGAGCGCCGGAAAAGTTTTCCTGGGCGCGAGCCGAAATTTCGGAAAACATCGCCTGAATTCGTTCAAAGCGCTCGTGAATTCGGCGCCCAAAATACTGCACGACTACACTCACGAAGGGCAAGGGCAGGAACGCATAAAGAGTCAACCGGGGGCTGATCGACAGCATGAAAGCCAGGGCCCCGGCGGTGAACACAATCGTGTTTGCCGAGTACATGATGGCAGGACCCAACAGCATGCGGACCGCGTTAAGGTCGTTGGTGGCGCGGGCCATAATGTCGCCGGTGCGGGTACGCTGATAGTAGGAATAAGACAGGCTTTCGAGGTGCCGGAACAGATCATTACGCAGGTCAAACTCAATCTCGCGCGAAATACCGATCATGATCCAGCGGGTCAGGAACTGAAAAATGCCTTTGACTGCCGCCACAGCCAGCAGCAGCAGGGCGTAGATCCACAATTTATGGCGCGTGACCCCCAGGTGAAGATCGTCGACTGCCCGCCTAATTACCTGAGGAAAAAGAATCCAGATGCCGTTGTTGCACAACACGCAGATCATACCCACCGCGAAACTCAGGCGGTACTTCTTCAGGTAAGGAAACAGTGGACGCAGGCTTTTGGGCAGCATGTGCTATTGGTAGATGCGATTTTAGCAGTGACGGCTTCAGAATTGCCCTGGCGACAAGGCTGCCAGGAAGGGGCCCCAGCGCGGAGACTCTATAACCCGATGAATCCGGCGGCCTCGGGTCGCGGCTACGATAAGTCGCGGCGGAAGGTAATAACGCCAGCGACCACCAAGAGCACAATCCAACCCAAAAGGAAAATCCAGCTCGAGCTAATCACGTAGGAATAAAAGGCGTCCATAAGGGATCTCATAGTGGCCGATAACTCAGGCCCGGCGGCAGGCCAGTTGGGTCTTACCAGTCAGACGCTTATATTTGTCGAGAATCTCGTTGACTGCATTCAGCCGTCCGAGCGTAGTCAGGTGCACGTCAGTCAATGCCCGGTCGATCTGCGACAGCCAACACTCCACGGCGTTCTCAACCCCAATCGACATTTCCGCGGCAACGGCGCGAACCAAATAACTATTTCCAACAGTCACTGAAGTCGCCACGACGGCACCTTCCTTTCTCAACTGCCAGCCCGAAACTCGCGACGGGAAAGCTTTCTACCCCGCATCGAACTCTGGCGTTACTGGCTCTGGGTCTGACCCTGCATGTGTTGCGCGAATCTCTGCTCACGGCGCTGCATGAACTGGGTCATCGTGGTCTTTTGTTCCGGAGTCAGCACCTGGAACAACTCGGACTCGATGCGCGCCTTCTGCACGATCAGTTCCGTGATATTCGCGGACTGCTGTGCGACCAAAGCGCGAGCTTTGGTTTCGTCGAAGCCGCCGCTCATCTCTAATGTGCGCAATTGATGATGGCTTTGCGCTACCTGTTGTATCAGCGGCTGGATTATCGGTTTTTCTTTGGCGAGGATGTCCTTCATTTGCGTCTGTTGCGCGTCGGTGAGATTGAGATAGTCGACAAAGAAGTTCAGCATGTGTCCGCCGAACATCTCATCGCCGTGCATTTGGACGGGCTTGACGGTCTGTGATACTGCAACCGCTGCCGTGAGTGTGAGAGCAAGCGTGATAGCCATTAGCTTGATGCGAGTTGATTTCATGAGCCCTCCCGGGGACTAGCTTTCTCTACATTAGAAACATTTTCTCAGGCCGACAGCGGTAAAGAGTCAGTCAACCGAAGTAAAGTTTTGTAAAGTCTACCAACTCGTAGACTGACAATTCTTTACGCCCTTCATGCGTCCACTTGTTATTGAACTCCGATTACAATAAAAGAGCTGTGGAACGCATCCTGGTCATCGACGACGATGTTGAGCTTTGCGGTCTGGTCGGAGAATATCTCACACCGGAAGGCTTTCAGGTTGAGTGTGTGCATGATGGGACGCGAGGTCTGGAGCGAGCC
>JABCYV010000294.1 GCA_013290025.1 Acidobacteriota bacterium | reverse complement strand
TCACGGCAACAAAAGCCTGGCCAGCACGTTGCGAACCCTTATGTATAGCGCGCGCAATCAGTTCCTTCCCGGTACCTGTCTCGCCCGTAATCAGCACCGTAGAGTCGGTCGGAGCGACTTTCACGACGCTGGAGAGGACCGTTTTCAACGCGGGAGAAGAGCCCACGATCTCCTCAAACATGAAAACCTGATCGAGTTGCTCTCTGAGGACCACGTTCTCGTCATGAAGGCGGTCTTTCAGCCGCTTGATTTCTTCGAAAGCCTTCGCTAATTCATCCTCAGCTCGCTGTCGTTCAAGAACTTCCTTGGTCAGTTCCTTGTTGACCGTCGACAGTTGGCTGGTCCGCTCAACGACACGTTGTTCGAGTTCCTCATTCAGGCGCTTGATTTCGGCCTTAGCTTGCTTATGCCCAGCGGTTTCAATAACGTCCCAAGTCCCGTGTCGGTTTGTTACCGCAAACTGGTGTGTACGCACCACATCCAGGATTTCAGCAGCCCCGAAGGCAGCGAGCGGGTACGTGCATAGCACCGTCAGATGCTGGTTGGCGATAGAGTGGTTGATTGAATCCTCGTATTCACAGAAATCCTTCCAGTCCTGCTTTTCGAGCCATGCGCTATCTCCGGTCACCCTCACGCCAGCGTAACCTCTGGCTGATGCGCGCGCGAGTTTCTCATTCCAACCGCCAGTTACTCTCTTGCGATCAAACCTGCCATTTTGCAAATACCAATCACGAGCCAGGACAATCTCTATGCTCTGGTCGTTCAGGTATCGATCGAAGTCAGGAACGGCTCGTTTCAACGCGTGCGCGACGTCTTCCCCCGTGAGGGGTGCGGCCACGGCCCACAGGCAGAACTCCTGGCTTTCCAATCCAGCTTTGCAGTAGGAAACCAATGGCTCGAGGAGATCCATTAGCGTCTCGTAGAATAGACAGAAGTGTGTGCCCCAAGGCATGTCGCCCACGACGTCGACTCCGGTCTTACGCATCTCGGCTGTCATAACAGTTACATGTTTGGATTCAGATCCTGCCGGCTGCACCACACTCGCGGCATCACTGAGTTTTATTTCGTGCTCCGGTTTGAGGTGTAATTGCGGAGAGCTCATCATATTCTCGACCTTGGGTTCCGCGTTCGACCCTTCGCGATACGATACCACTCAAGACTGATGCATGTCATCGAAGGCGCACTTCGCAAATCCGACAGACCAGCCACAGATGTTCGTCAAATCGGAGCCACGGATGCTCCCACAACTCGCCCGCTCACGAGACAGGTACTCGTGAGCGCATCTTTCATGTACACTTCGTCGCTCGGACGGATTTTGCCGCAAAGTGTGCACGATCAAACTGTCTCACTCCCGGGGTTCACTCTACTTTCGGCAGCAAGACAACTGCTGCGGAATGGATATTGCGTTTTTCAGCGTCCTGTTAAGCCCGCGAGACCCAGAACGATCCTGCGGACAGCAAGTGGAGCCCTATCGCCGTTTACTCTTGCTCCCGAAACACCTCCCCGTAGGTTTTGCCGTATGGATAAAAGTCCTCATGTTCACCGCGTTCCCAAGCGGCTTTCAGTTCGGGCCTAGTGATATCCCAATCCGGGCGGCATTTGTTGAGCACGGCGCGCAAGTCTTGTCGAAGCTCTTCGATGGTCGGTCGGCCAAAAAACCAGTAGCCGTTGTAGATTTTGAATATAACGAGACCAGGGTCCAAGACGATGACGTGGGGGATCATCGGATTATGCTCGGGGTCCGTGTATTCGGCGATGTCGAGATCCTTCTGAACCTTTCGCCCCGGATCGGATAAAAAGGTCCAATGAGCGCCGACGCCGGTTCGGTACTCATTCGTTAGAAGCATGTTGTCGGTGCTGATGGTGACGAGCCGAGAGTAACCGACTTCCATCTCGTGGTGAAGTTGGACCAGCCCCTCAGCCTGACGCCGATCCTTTGGGCAGTATCCTCCCCGGCTGAGCACAAGGATCATGGGATCTGGCCCCTGTAGTTCTGAAAGCTTGCGGTGTTTGCCCGTGTGATCGGTCAGCTCATAATCGGGGAATACCGCGCCGCCTACAATGTCCGCTCTCATGCGGTTCAACCTCCTTAAAGGAGTGCGAGGTATCTGCTTTCTTGTCGGTCACTCGCTTTAGGTCACGAACTTGTCGCCCTCGTGAGTAGAAGATTGCGCTCGCATTTACTTGGCGGCTGCCTTCTCCAAGTGCCCGCCGAAACCGTAGCGCATGGCGGAAAGAACTTTATTCTGGTAATCCGCTTCGCCGCGTGAGGCGAAACGCTGATAGAGAGAAGCAGAAAGGACTGGGACCGGAACTGCTTCGTCAATCGCCGCCTTCATTGTCCAGCGTCCCTCGCCCGAGTCGGAAACGCGACCTTCAAACTGGACGAGGGCTGGGTCCTTCGCCAAGGCCGCCGCGGTCAGATCAAGGAGCCACGAAGCAACCACACTGCCGCGGCGCCATACCTCGGCGATATCACGCAAATCGAATTCATATTGATAATGCTCAGGGTCGCGCAGCGGCGTCGTTTCTGCATCGACGGAATTCCCTAACTTACCCACATTGGCATTACGCAAAACACCGAGACCCTCGGCATATGCCGCCATAAGGCCGTACTCGATCCCGTTGTGGACCATCTTCACAAAGTGTCCGGCACCATTGGGGCCGCAATGCAGGTAGCCCTGTTCGGCGGTGCCACCGAGCAATTCGCGTCCCGGTGTTCGCGAAGCGCTGACAACGCCTGGCGCGAGTGTCGTGAAAATCGAGTCCATGTGCGTCACCGCATCTTTTTCCCCACCAATCATCATGCAGTAGCCCCGATCAAGACCCCATACGCCGCCGCTGGTCCCAACATCTATATAATGAATTTTCTTCCGTGCGAGCTCCTTGGCGCGACGAATGTCGTCGACGTAGTAAGAGTTGCCGCCGTCAATGAGAATGTCGTCGGTCTCGAGATGTGTGACTAGGTCGGCGATATTTTGATCCACAGCCGCTGCCGGCACCATCAGCCAGATCGCTCGGGGCTTCGCCAGCTTTCTTGCAAAATCCGCCAGCGAATCTGCTCCCACTGCTCCCTCCTGAGCCAACTCTTTTATCGGCTTTGGCGACCTGTTGAAGACTACACATTGGTGCTTTCCTCTTAACATACGCCGCACCATGTTGGCCCCCATCCTTCCGAGGCCGATCATTCCGATCTGCATAATTCACCCCCTGCGTACCATGGCAGTTGTCACTTCCCATCCCCGAATGAAATATCGCGAATGTCAATAGCTACCAGCTCAGGCTCAGGAATCTTTCGTTTGTTGGCATCCTGTGCACAGACCCTACGTTTCGTTGGCACGACAATTCCACCGACGTTGCAATAGTCAGCGGCGTAGTTTGAACCAGGCGCGCCGCCCATGACGTCCACTGTGTAATCGTGCCTCCGTAAAAGGCCGTCCGGGCCAAAGTAAACCACCTGTTCGCGCGAGTGACTGGCAATGGAATTAGGAACGATTACTCTCAACGGTCGCCATTGCTCGCCGTTTTCTTCCCATGGAGCGAGTTCTTCCGTCACGAAACCGGGATAGGTGTAAAGGAAGGGGATAGTGAGGTAGTTCCACAACGCATAGCTGCTGAAGTACGCCACGTGCATGTCGTCCCAAGGAGTCTCTGGCGTGTGGCCTCGGAAAAAAGAGCGCGGATCGTCGCGGCTATCCACTAGACGACCGCTTTCGGTCTGGATTGTAATTCGGCCCGGCTCAAAGACGGTGCACAGACCCTGACCATTGAAATGAGTCATCAATCGTTCCTTATGCAGTTCAGCTTCGATACTGATGTCTTTGAGCGCGTCAGGCTTACCCTTCACTTGCCAAATTGCGCCTGTGATCGACACGCTTGCCTTTACCGTTTTCAATCGATTCCACCGCGCCAGCCCCCCGTGGGCATCGACGGCAAGCCGCAGTAGGTCATTCATCTCCTTGACTGCAAATCTCGGCGAAACGCCAACGGAATTCACGACGAAATCTCCTAGGCCACGATCGATCCTGCTTCGTGGTACCCCGCTCGCTCCCACGGCTTTACAGTTGCAGCGGAATTGCGAACTGCCGTTTCCTGAGATTCTTCTACACGAAGCCTGATCTTCATGCCCGCTCCGCGCTCATGCGGGAACACATATCGTTCCGAGCATTTTCCGCAGAGCCAGAGATGCTCTATCCTAGGTGGTTCTGCGGGAGACTTTGGATCTCCCGAAGAGACTCGAACCAGTCGGCCTTCGCGGTAGTCAAACGGCAAGCCGCAGTCGGGATTCAAGCATCTCTCGAACATACCTTCTGCCTTAACTTCGTGAGAGTTGACGTTTGTCGCGGTCGGCAAGCCTTCCCGCAGCCGCGATGGTTACCTTGCGCCAATCAATAACCGGAGCTTCACTCGGCCAATCCGCCCATTCTAACTCCTCTATCCAGCAGTCTGCCGCCCGCCACGCTTGCTCTGCACCGAACAACTGGTGGACTGCGGTAACAAAGGCGGATAACTCCCTTTCGGCCAAGGCCAAATGCTGTGCCATCGACTCCCTTTTTTGATCAGCCACGCCGATGCTTTCGTTGCTCATAAGAGCCCCCTCGGGTTACGGTTAGGCCCATCACACGGCAGTCTCGATCGGCCATCGATCCCTCTGGTCCCCTGGCGCCCGGTTCAGTATTGTTCACTTCGTGAACACATCGCCGAACATCGGGAGGCCGCTCCTTGATTGCTCTCGCGTGGCCTCGTCCTCAATCACGTCCCAATGCTCGGCCAGAACACCATCCTTGATGCGAACGATGTCCGTCGCAATCCAATTCGCAGGTGCACCAAAACCGCTAAATCGCCCATGCACCATCACAAAATCTTTCTCGGCTACAATCTCTCTCGATTCGTACTTCAGAGTCGGCGGCATGCTCTTGATGAGCTTGAATAGGCCCTCGCGACCAGGTTCGATATGAGCGCTGTGCTGGATGTAGTTGGGCGACCAGAAGCGCTCGGCCGCTGCATTGTCCCGCTTGTTAAACAGTGTGTCGAAGGCCTTAAGGACAAGCTCTTTATTCTTTTCTTCCATTGTCTGATTCATTGTTATCCTCCTTCTCGAACGGGTGTGCCACGCACGTGAGAGCTATCGCGCC
>JABCYV010000293.1 GCA_013290025.1 Acidobacteriota bacterium | reverse complement strand
CCTGTAATTCCTCCGGTGTGAACTCTTGCGACTTCGGATTACTGCCATGGGTGAGGACGGCTCCACTGGAGAGAACCTTGATGTGATCCACGCCGTCGTGAGCCAACTTACGGATCACCTGCCGCACTTCCCAGGGACTGTTCGCCTCACCGTAATGAAAGTCCCAGGGAAGTTGAATGTCCGGGGCGAAGCCCGTCATCGCACCTGCGCCACCCGTGATCGTAACGTAGGCACCCGCTACAAACATTCGCGGTCCTTCGACATATCCCTTCGCAATCGCATCTCGAAGCGCAATATCATTCAGTGCTCGATAAACGCCAACATCACGTACTGTGGTGAATCCGGATTCGAGCATGGTGCGGGCGTTGGGGATGGACTCCAGCACGGCCTGCGATGCCGTTTTCTTGAGTTGAGAGAGCGGCTCGCCGTTGTCCGACGCCCCGTCCGCCACATGAGTATGGCAGTCGATGAGCCCCGGCAGCACGGTCATCCGCGAAAGATCAATGACCTTCGCCCCAGTTGGAATCGCTAACCCCTTGCCCACAGCCTCAACCTTATTGTCGCGGATAAGAATGACCTGATCGTTCAGTACCGTGCCGGCATCGGGGTCGATCAGCTTCCCAGCTTTGACCACAGTGACTTGGGCGGTGGACGCGACACACGAAAACCACAGCCCCAGCACGCATGCGAGAGTTCTTTTCAACGCCTCACCTCGTTCGTAATGTAGAAACGGAGGACAGACTATTTTCCAGTGCTATCGGTAGCTTAATCGGCGGCTACTGCGCTACGACCCACTCCCGCCTTCAAGTCTGCTGTCAGCAAACGATGGAACAAGTGCTCGCCCGCCTCGCGTCGGACCGAAAGTCTTCCTGCCCCGTAGGCACGTGACTTCAGACCGCGTTGTACTGCCTCACAGATGCCCAGGTCTTCGTCCTGCACTCGGGCGCCTACTGCCACGCTCTGCTGGTTATATTCCCGACGGGCGTCACTCACATCCCCAAAATAAAAATCGAAGATCACGCGACAGTGGTCGACGTCTACGGGCAACACGAGATTGGTATCCATATAGCCTTCGTAGCAGTTAATCATCAAATTGGGATATTGCCAGAAATACCAGGCACGGTCGCCCTTTCGGGTGGCGCCAGTCGCGGCGTCCTCTTCTGACGACACCATGGGGCTCGATTGCAGGCAATAGCGGTCTTCGTTCTCGATGGTGTACTGCTTATAGTCCAGCACCGAACTCAAACCCTTATGCAAATGGGGAACGTGATATCCACCATCGAGGTAGTTATCGACGAAGACTTTCCAGTTGCAGTGAATGTCGTAGCTGCGACTGTCGAAGTAACGCAATTTGCTCACCCCAAGCGGTGCAACTCGCTTGACCAGGCCACCAAGAAAATCATTGAGCGGCCCGACTTGGGGATCTAGATTCACGAAGACGAACTTCTCCCACGTATCCGCTCTCACGGGCACCAATCCATTTTTCTGGCGCTCAAAATTCTTAACGCCCTCGAACTCGGGCATCCCCTTCAACGATCCGTCCAATCCGTAGTTCCAGCCGTGATAAGGGCAATGCAACAGCGATGCTTGTCCGCAAGCTTCGGTAACAACGGCCGCCGCGTGGTGACGGCACACATTGTAGAAGCCGCGCAGCATACCGTCATTGCCGCGGACCACCACGATCGGCTCCGCGGCAACGGTAGCCGTCACGAACTGGCCAGGCTTTTCGACCTGATCGGCGCGCCCCACCAGTTGCCAGGTCTGGCTGAAGACAGTTCTGGCCTCGATTTCGGCAATTCGGGCGTCGACGTAAAATGCCGCCGGAATGGTCGAGGCTTCCGACAGCGACGCCCTATCATCGTAACTCGCCAGGATCTCCTGCACGGACATTGGCATAATCGTGACTCTCGGTTTTTCCCTTTCGAGATATGGAAGACGGACCTTCTAAGCTCAACCGCGTGACGCCTCAACCACGCTGTTCCGTTCCAATTGCCCGTCTCAGTACGTCGAGAAATTGCGTAATACGAGCTTCTTTTTTCTCCATCACATTGCCTTGACGACGGAAGAGTCCGGGATCCAGTTCTTCCGTGAGAAGTGCATCCTGGAAGCGCTCCATCGTCCAGTCCAAGATGGAAACAATCATCTCCTGGTCAAGATCACGGCGCAGTTCTGCACGCTCCAGGCCGAAGCGAACAAACGGGACCGTGCCGTACGGGTCCTCCGCCAAAAGAAAGCGATTGATTTCGCGCTTCAAGCTGAGATCGGTACCATAATTTCCTAACAGCGATACGCGGTACGGAATCCAGTCTTCGTGCAGTAGGTGTTCTGTCCGGGCCAGCCAATAACGCAACACTTCGAAGAACCCGCCCTCGCGCACTTCCGCCGGGGCATCTAGGTAGCGCGGGAACGAGCGCACAGCTTTCTTATAGACCTCGAAGAACAGCCCGTCTTTACTGCCGAAGTGTTGGAAAATCGATCCTTTGGCAATGCCCAGAGCTGACGCGATGTCGCCCATGCGCGCCGCCTGGTAACCCTGTTCGGCAAAATGGCGCATTGCGGCATCAACAATTTTCGCCCGCTTACCTTCGGAGCGAGGCCGTTGCGGCATGCGACGATAACGTGGCGGCGAGACAATACTACTAATTCCCCCCATAAACTGACCTCAAGTCATAAAACTGTATCGGAAGATTGATCGAATTTCAATTCTATTTTAAGGGCTCATGCGGTAATGTATCTTGCCCGTATCGATATAGATTGACCATTGGTCACTCCCAAAAAACCATGGCTGGAGATTCAAAAAAAATCTATGACGCGATTGTAATCGGCGGTGGCCACAACGGTCTAACCGCGGCCGCTTACCTGGCGCGTGCCGGCCTCTCCACGCTCGTACTCGAACGCCGAGAAATCGTCGGCGGCTGCTGCGTCACTGAGGAGATCGTTCCAGGTTGCCGCGTCTCCACGACATCCTATATCGCCAGCATGTTGCGGCCCGAGGTAGTTCGAGATCTGCGTCTCGCCGAACACGGGCTCCGCATGATTCCGTGCGATCCTGCCATCCAGGTCCCATTTCCGGATGGCCATGTGGTCTCGTGGTGGGTCGACCGAGAACGAGCCAAGGAGGAATTCGCCAAGATTTCCGCGAAAGACGCCGAGACTTTCGTTCGCGTCGATGATCAACTTAAAAAACTGGTGCGCTACTTGCAGCCGTTCTTCATGGAGCCACCGCCCGATCTCGACACCAGCAGCATGAATGGCTGGGCTGAGCTATTTCGCGTAGGTAAGCGGTTTCGCGGCATCTCCAGTAGTGAAATTTCACAACTAGTTTCATTCCTAACCGGAAGTTTGGGTGAATTTCTTGATCACAATTACGAATCCGACAAGATAAAAACCATGTTTCTTGCCAACAATGTATATGGCAAGCACGGCGGCCCCTATCAGTCTGGCACAGCGATCGGCCTGTTGTTCCACCTGCTGGGCGGCGGCGAACAGCAGTTGCAAAGTTTCTCCGGACACGTCATCGGCGGCATGGGAGCGATCACGCAAGCATTAGCTGCCGCGGGACGAAAGTTGGGGGTAGAGGTCCGCACTTCGTCTCCAGTCGCTCAAATTGACATTCGTCACGGCCGCGCGCGATGCATCGTGCTGGAAGATGGCACGGAGATCCGCGCACGCGTGGTGCTGTCCAACGTCGATCCCAAGCGCACCTTCCTGGGATTGGTCCCTACCAGAGAATTGCCTGGCGATTTTCTGCAGGCGATTCGAGGCATCAAGATGAACGGGCCCTGCGCCAAGGTAAATATGGTGCTGGCAGAAGAACCCTGCTTCAAAGGGACGAGGTCAGACGCCACTCCCCTCGAGCGGACCTTTTACACACTGATACCGTCCCTTGAGTTTGCTGAGCGTTGCTACGACATCGCCAAGTTCGGCGAGGTCCCGGAAGAGCTATGGGTGGACTGCGTCGTCTCGTCGAATGCCGACGATTCTTTGGCGCCGAAAGGCAAGCACATCCTCACCTGCTTTGTGCAATATGTCCCGTATCATTTGCAACAGGGCTCCTGGGACGAAAAGCGTGAGCTGCTCGGCGACCGCGTCGTCAAGAAAATTGCCGAATATGCGCCGAACGTCCCCGGTGCAATCGTCGCTAGACAAGTGTTGACTCCGCTCGATTTGGAGCGCACCTACGGACTGACCGAAGGCAACATTTTTCACGGCGACCTTCGTCTCGAACAACTCTTCTTCATGCGACCCGTTCCGGGTTGGTCGCAATACCGCACGCCCATCGATGGTCTCTATCTCTGCGGAGCCGGAACCCATCCGGGCGGTGGGGTCACTGGCGCGCCCGGCCACAACGCGGCGCAACAGGTTTTGCGTGACTGGAAGAAAGGACGATTCAAGGAGGCCGTCCATGAACAGCGGCAACTCCAATCCTAAATCCACCGGCATCGTGATTCTCGGCGCTGTGTAATGAGTGCTGCGATTACATTTCACCTGGCGCGGGGTAAGCCTGGAAACATCGCCGTCATTGACAAAGATCGCACGTGCCGGGTGGCAAGGCGGAGTACGAATACAGAGACTACTGACGACGAAGGAGCATGTATGAAGAAAAAAGGGATCCTCGAACGGCTTAAAGAGGGACCGGTCCTCGGCGACGGCGGTTATTTGCTGGAACTGGAGAAGCGGGGCTGGGTGCGCGCGGGTCCGTTTACTCCAGAGGTCGCGTTGCTGTATCCGGATGCCCTCCGCGAATTGCACGTGGAATTCCGCGAGGCTGGCGCCGATGTCCTGCAAGCGCTCACCTTCTACGCCAGTCGGGACAAACTGGCCACGGTCGGGCTCGAAAACCGGCTCGAAGAACTTAATCGAGCCGCGGTAAGAATCGCGCGTGAGGTTGCCGGCGAGAAATGTCTAGTGGCCGGCAACTTGAGCTTGACCTGGATGTACGAACCTAACAACACGACAGCCGAGGACCGTGTTCGGAAGACCTTTGATGAGCAGCTCGCGATCCAAATCGACGAAGGTGTGGACTTCATCATTGGCGAAACCTTTTCATGGCTGGGAGAAGCGCTGATCGCTGTCGAGCGCGCTAGGCAGACTGGCTTACCGGTCATGGTGACCGTCTGCTTCGAAAATAACGATGAGACTGCGGAGGGAAAG
>JABCYV010000292.1 GCA_013290025.1 Acidobacteriota bacterium | reverse complement strand
ACATCATCAAAGAAGTAAAGCGCCACTCTTTCTACCTAAAGCCAGGTGCGAAGCGCCGAGTAAAAGAAGCGTTGGCGAGAAAGCGCGCCCGGAAAAAGACCCGCAGAGAGCCAGATTAAGTCGCTCACAAGGGGCCGCTGCTCAACAGCGCCCGTTTTTGCTTCAACGATTGCGGAAGGCATTCAATTGCTTCGACTGCAATTGACGGCTTAACCTGTCAGCTCCTATCGCAACGCCTGCTAAATCCCCAGCCGCATCCGAGCCGCACAGAAAGCAAGGTCGGCCCATTGGCGGAAGGCTCAAAAGGATTAACGAGGCGATCCGCCCTCCCTATTTTGAAGTTACAGAGGTAATTAGTCGGCGGGAATTCTTGCGTCTACCATAGCCGGAGCATTGTTGGCTGCTGTCCGGGACGGCAGCTTTTTAGGGGGAAACTCATGGCTACCGCAACTATGGCATATGGGGAGCGCCGGTTTGGGGCGGCATACACAGTACGGATTCTAGTTGCCTTGGGCGCGCTCGGAGTGCTGGCGGGACTCTGGGGTTCCCAGCCCCCGCGCACGTCGCCTCATCCAGCGCTGATTTGGATTTCTATCAGCCTCGTGGGAGCCTCGGTTGCGTTGTGGATTGTCCTGGGCAAAACCGTTCTGACCATCAACGATTTCGGGGTGCGGCGCGAGTCCGTTTTCGCACAAGAAGAAATCGCGTGGGGCCAAATTGCGGAAACGCGCTATCGCGTCACTCCCATCAACGTGTATGCGCACTTCGGATTGCTGGGAGCCTTGCTTGCAATGTCGAGCAAGTCGACAAAGGCGCAGCTCTCACTGGAGCTGATCAGCGCGGATGGGAAAAAGTTGAAGGTCACTTCAGCCATCCGGGACGCGAGCGAGGCTATCGGAATGATCCTTGCCCGCGTTATGCCTCCGATGGTGCAGAGCGTCAAGGCGAGACTCCAGCGCGGCGAGACCGTGCAGTTTGGCGGCATCGGACTTTCGGCGGTGGCTGTCACCTGGAAAAAGAACTCCATTCCGGTATCGCAAATCACGAAAGCCGAAATCTTGCGCAGCAATCTGCAGATAAAACGCGAGGGAAAATGGCTGGCCGTGATCAGCGTCAGATCGGACAAAGTGCCGAACGTGCTGGTGTTCCTTGAGGTCCTGGAATCGCTAGTGCCTCAGGTGAAATCGACTGGAGTTGACCCATTGGCGCGCGTGCGCTTCTAAGCTTTCCGAGATAGGAAGAAAACGCGTTCGACGGCGAACTTCCTAAGCAAGCATTCTGATGTTCAGCTCGTGTCTGAACTATGCCCGTTGGAGCAAAACAGGCTCACCGAACTACAACAACCGCGCAGCTTTGCAACCAGCGGATCTCAGAATGGAGTTGTGTGCCTCGCGGATATGCGAGTGCGCTTCCCCCTGACGCTGGAGAGCGCAACTCAAGCAGACGCCGCCATGGAGTCGCCAAGGCTCTCCCCTACGATACCGCGGTCTCCTTGCGCAACTCGTACTTGAGGAGCTTGTAGGAAAGATCGCTGCGCGAGAGGCCTAAGCGGCGAGCCGCTTCTGCCTGGGCGCCACGAGTGGATTGCAGCGTCCGCTCAATCAGACTCTTCTCCACTGTCGAAAGGAAAGTGCGCAAATCGAAGCTCGGCGGCAAGCTCTCAATCCAGCCGAAGCTCACCTGACCTTCGCGCCCGTTCTCGCCGCCTGCGGCGGACACCGAAGCGCCCGCGCGCAGCGGGAAGTGTTCCGCTCCTATTTCTTCGCCGGGAGACAAAATGACCGCGCGTTCAATCAGATTACGCAGCTCACGAATGTTTCCGGGGAATTCGTACGCCTGCAAGCGTGAGAGTGCCTGCGCACTCAGGCGGCGTTTGGGAAGTTTGAGTTCGCGAGCGGTTTGCGTCAGGAACAGTTCGCAAAGGGCGGCCACATCCGCGGTACGCTCGCGCAACGGTGGGATAGAAATCGGCACCACGGCCAAGCGGTAGTAGAGGTCTTCGCGGAACCGACCTTCCTTCACACGTTGCTCCAGGTCGCGATGGGTCGCCGCCAATACCCGTACGTCCACGCTGCGGGTCTTGACGGAGCCAAGCCGCATCAGTTGCCCGTCGGTCAGAACGCGAAGCAGCTTCGCCTGGGCCGCGGGCGACATCTCCGCGACTTCGTCGAGAAACAGCGTGCCTTCATGGGCCGCTTCGAACAGCCCCAGACGGCTACGATCCGCGCCCGTGAACGCGCCCCGCTCGTGACCAAACAGTTCGCTCTCCAGCAGGGTCTCGGCAAGGGCCGCGCAGTTCGCCGCGAGGAAGGGCTTGGAATCGCGCGGGCTGCGACGGTGGATGGCACGCGCAACTAGTTCCTTGCCGGTGCCGGTCTCACCGGTGATCAATACCGTGGCCGAAGTGGGCGCCACGCGTGCAATCTTCTCGCGCACTTCACGCATCGCGGTCGTATCCCCGAAAATTTCTGAGGAGCCTTCCAGACGCCCCACCTCTGCTTTCAGAAGACTGTTTTCCCGCACCAGCGTCGTGTGATCGCAAGCCCGCTGGATGGCCGCCCGCAATACTTCCGGCGTGAAAGGCTTCGCCAGGAAGTCGAACGCTCCTTTGCGCATGCTTTCGACCGCGAGTTCGAGGGTCGCCACCGCGGTGAGAAAGATGACCGCAACATTGGGATCAGCCTCACGCGCGGCCGCAAGAACGTCCAGTCCTTCGCCGTCGGGCATTTTCTGATCGGTCAGAATGGCCTCGAACTGATTGCTCCCGATCGCCTGGCGAGCTTCTTCCAGTCCCCTTGCATGGAAAATCAGGTGCTTGTCCTGCTCCAGGTTGGAAGCCAGGATCTTATGCATGTGCGGTTCGTCGTCAACAATAAGGACTCTACCCATATTCGTTACGCTTTCCTCGACTACTGGCTCGTCGCCTTGCGCGGCAACGTGAGCGTGAAGCGGACGGTCTTCGGAGTGTTTAACGTCAGCAGCAGGAGGCCCGAATGCGCACGCACGATGTTGTGCGCAATGGCCAGCCCCAACCCCGTGCCCGACAACTTGGTTGTAAAGAACGGCTCGAAAATCCTGGGCACGACCGAATCCGAAATCGGCCCGTTGCCATTCTCCAGATCGATGCGTACACACTCGCCCTCATTCTGGGCCCGTAAGACAACCGCGCCTTCCGACGCCGATGCTTCCACCGCATTCATCGCCAGATTCAACAATGCCTGCTGTAGCTGGGGAGCATCCATACACGCAATCACTTCTTCCGGACCTTCCACGCGGACGTCCACCCGTTGGCGAAGCGCGTGCGCACGGCAAACACCGGCCACGTACGCGAGGGTGTCCATCACATTCGCCTCCTGGAATTCAGGAGCTCGCGGCTTCGCATAAGCCAGGAAATCGTTGGTCAGCCGTTCCAGTCGATCGGCTTCCTTGGCGGCGATATCGAACATCTCTTCGCGTTCGCCCGGCGAAAGCGGACTGCGAATCGCAGTTGCCAGCGAACTGGAAATCATCGCCACGGGATTTCGAATCTCATGCGCAATCGCCGCCGACAACCGGCCCACCGCTGCCAGCTTCTCTTCCTGCAACAGCCGTTCCCGCGTCCGTGTGAGTTCTAGCAAGTTCTCTGCCAACCCGATTTCCTTGCGCCGCAGGTGATTGACCAGAAACCACACCAGTACGCCGGTCAGCAAGAAAATCAATGAGGTCGTGCCGGCTTCAAAGTACTCGTCTACCTCGGCCGGCGGATGGAGCTGGAAAAAGCGCCAGACGACATAAAACTGGGAGACGCTGGCCGCAATCACAACCAGCAGTGTCTCCATCGCCGAACGCCTGAACGATGCCAGCAGAATCGGAACCAGCATGAGCACGTAATACGGGCTGTCCACGCGATCGATCAGTAGTCCCAGAACCACCGCCAGGACCACATCCCAGACGATCGAAATCGCGGTCAGGGTCCGCAACGCGCTGCCCGTCAGCGGCTCGGTGCGAGTTTGCATCCAGATCAGCTCTGCCAATTGCAGCAGGAAGCCCGTACTCAGCAATCCGACCAGGGCCGGGGTGGGAGTTCCAAAGTGCTCTGAAAACAATGCGTGACCGCACAGCAAAGCTGCCAGCAGCGCGAGGTTCAGCATCGCGAAGGTGGTTTCTTGCCAGCGAAATGACTCGAAATCCAGCCCCAGCACGGCCGAATCGGGATACAGGTTCAACACAAACCTGCTCGGTTTCTGCAATGGGTGGCTCGGTGGATGCGACAACGCCGTCGATTCCGAGACGGTTTGGTTGTTCGAGGTGGCCTCTCCCGGTGGCTTAACCGTGGTGTCCATCCATTCCACTGTACTCATTCGACGCGCACTGCTCCTCATCCAAAGGACTCACAACCACGAACAAAAGGTCCGCTGTCGTGACCCTCGGAACGAGAGCTAAGGGCAAGCGAACACCCATTCCAAGAGCTTGTAAGTTATTAAATGAGCGGTGGTTTCCTCAGGAGGAGCCACGCAGCCGTGGTAATCGTACAAATTATTGAATAGAGGATTGTACAAAAATTTGACTCTCGGGGCGAATGGGCTTCCCTGAAGAGAAGGCCTTGCATTCAGCGTTCCAGCCGGTATCGGAAGCAACCCACCAGATGATCATTCACCATTCCGACCGCTTGCATGAACGCGTAACAAATGGTGGAACCCACGAACGTGAACCCGCGCCTGCGGAGGTCTTTGCTCATCGCATCGGATTGGCCGGTGCGGGCCGGCACCGAGCGCAGTGATTTCCACGCATTGATACGCGGCTGGCCTTCCACGAACTGCCAGATATAGCGATCGAAACTGCCAAACTCCCGCGACAGTTTTAGCGTCGCCTGGGCATTCTGAATTGCCGACGCGATCTTTAACCGGTTGCGCACGATCCCGGGATCACTCAGCAAGCGCGCGATCTTGCGCCTGTCAAAGCGGGCAACTGCGGTCGGATCGAATCCAGCGAAAGCCGCGCGATAGTTGTCGCGCTTCCTCAGAATCGTGTCCCAACTTAAGCCCGCCTGCGCGCCTTCCAGCACGAGAAACTCAAACAAGCGGCGGTCATCGTGTACGGGCACGCCCCACTCATTGTCGTGATAAAGAATTGCGAGCTCGTTTCGCGCCCAGGGGCAACGGGAGAGTTCGCGCGCGGCCGGGTTGGCGGATG
>JABCYV010000291.1 GCA_013290025.1 Acidobacteriota bacterium | reverse complement strand
AATTTCGATTGGCGACCAGCAAATCACGTCGATTATCACCGCACGTTCCGCGCGGGAAATGCAGCTAAAGCCAGGACAGACTGCCGCCGCCCTGATAAAAGCCACCGAAGTGATGATTCTGCGTATTTGACATGAAAAATCGTCTCTTCTTTTTCCTACTAATTGCTGTGACGTTGGATGCTGCACTGGGTCAGTGTCAGCAGCTAGTTATTCAAACAGAACCTGGAAAACAGACGGTGCTGACCCGGGCAGACATCGAAGCCCTGCCGCATAGAAAGGTCTCGACTGGCGCTTCGGATTCTCCCATCACGTTTGAGGGTGTTGCGGTCGGGACTGCGCTGGAAAAGGCGGGAATTGGGTTGGGCGAATCTCTACGGGGCAAGCGACTGGCATCGTGTCTGCTGGTGGAAGGTGCTGATGGCTACCGTGCGGTCATTGCCCTGCCTGAAATAGATCCAGCATTCACTGATAAACAGATCGTGCTGGCTTTCTTGCGAAACGGGAAGCCACTGGATGAGAAGGAAGGGCCATACCGCATCGTCATACCCGACGAAAAGAGGATGGCCCGCTGGGTCAGGCAAGTTACGACGCTAAAGATTGTGAACGTGGAGTGAGGCGAATCAATCCTTCTGGATCATTACCTCGGTGGCTTTGACAACAGCCGTAACCATGTCGCCTTTTTTTAGCTTGAGATCGTCGGCGCTGCGCCGGGTGATAGCACTCTCAATCAGATTGTCACCCACGCGCACGACCACGTGGGCCATGATGTCACCCAACTGAATTTCTTCGATCTTCCCACGCAACTTGTTTCTGGCTGAAATTGGCATGTTTTCAATTATAAACCCGTACGGAGCTGGCGCATGATCGTCCGAAACCTGGGACTAATAGCGTTTCTGACAGTCGGATTCATTCTTCCTCCGCAATTCTGTGCCGCCCAAGAAATAAGTGTGGCTGCCGCGGCCGACCTTCAGTTTGCCATGCAAGATATCGCCACTCGATTCCAAAAAGAAACGGGAAAGAGCGTGAAGCTTATCTACGGTTCCTCGGGAAACTTCTTCCAACAAATTCAGAATGGTGCGCCTTTTGACATGTTTTTCTCTGCCAATTTGGATTACGCGAAGAAGCTGGAAGAGGCCGGTTTGACCCAGCCCGGGAGCTACTACCAGTACGCAAAAGGGAAAATTGTTATTTGGGTGCCGAACGACTCAAAGTTCGACCTAAGTTCTGGTCTCCAGGCTCTGTTGAATCCTTCAATCATGAAGATCGCCGTTGCAAACCCACAGCACGCGCCTTACGGGCAAGCTGCGGTCGCTGCGATGCAAAAGGAAAACGTCTATGACAAAGTGAAAGATAAGCTCGTGCTTGGAGAGAATATTTCACAAACCGCTGCGTTCGTAGTTTCTGGCTCGGCCGATGTGGGCATAGTGGCGTTGTCGCTCGCTTTATCTCCAAACATGAAGGATAAAGGGCGCTACACTGAGGTTCCCGCTGCTGAATATCCGCCCATCGAACAGGCATGTGTGATTCTTAGCTCATCAAAAAACAAGCAGACGGCACAGCAATTTTTATCGTTCATCAAGACGCCGGCCATTGATGAGGTCTTGAGAACCTACGGTTTCGATGTGCCTCATCGTTCTCCAACGAAGTAAAGAACGCGGATCGAATTCTCCGCGTTGAAGGCTCTCATGGAACCGAAGCCTTCACGCCGTTGCCAGCATTTTCAAAAGCGCCTGGCGGATCCAGCGAACATTTCTTCAGGAAAGCTGTTTGGCTAAGGTTTCCGTCCGCCCAGTGCGCGATGTCTTCCAGGGCTGCCGCCGCAACACCTCCGCGCTTGTCCAGAAAGATGACCACAACGCCATCTACCGGACTCTGTGAGCTGTGGGCTACTTCGCGGTAACGCTCTCTGAATATCCTTTCGACAAACCTGAGCTTCTGTCCCACCGCCACATCGCGAATCGAACCCTCAGGCCGTGCCCACAAGTAAAGAGCTTGCTTGCCGTTCAGACGAGTCCAGTCACCGGAAAAAGGAGAAACCATCTCGCGGATGACGGCGAAAGCATCGACCTCCGCTTTGCCGCTGGTCGGCAAGTCACTGGATCCTGCTGCAAGATTCGCCTGCACCTGCGCGCGTTTCAACCAGCCGCTGCCGGTCTCGCCCAACTTCACTCGCAGCCACGCCTCGCGATGTTCGAGCACCTCGAACTCATCCTCGGACTGCGCCCGCAACAACACTGAGGCATGTTCTTCCGGAGCGTTGAAGATGGGAACCGGTGCCTTGACCACAGAGACAATTTCGGTTGGGCTATTTTGACTGACTGGAACCTGCGGCGCCTGTAACTGCTTTTCTAGTTCCGATACGCGTTGCTCCGCCTCCAGGCGCTTCTGTCGCACGTCCGCTATCTGCTTGGCCACAAGATCTGGATCGGTCGCGATTTTAGATTTATTCTTGGTTAGAAGTTCATTCAGGCGATCCAGAAGATCGTTTTCCAGTCGGCCATTCGATTCGAACGCGATGTATCCTGATTCCCTGCTCTGAGCATCGGAATACCAAGCCGAAACATTGGCCTTCAATCGAACCATAGTTCGATCAGCGGCGACGGGGACCAGTTCTATCTTGTATTCATAGTACGGGCGTTCGTAGTGACCCAAGTCGGCGCGGACGGTTGTTATGAATCCGTCCAGAGTGGGCAATCGGCTCCCCGTGTAAGCACCGAGTTGCTGGAGCGCTTGTCTCACAGCCGGCAGGGGAAACGGATACTCACGGGCTTGCGTCCCAGTAGAGTTTTCGGCAGGGAATGCGATAGTAGACGTGACGACCAGGATTGCGACGAACGCACTGGAAACCCCCATCCTCATCGTGTCGCTTCCAGCATCAGCCGATAGACCCACCCTTGTGCTCCGTCAGCCGCCTGAACCCGATACCAACTCGTGGTTCGCAGTAGGACCGTCACCACCTCCCCCTGAGAAAGCGCCCGCACGGTTTTGGATTTGTTGTACGGTTCAGTTTTCAAGTCTGCGCTGGTCGTCCTCACCCGTGCTCCTCCCACGTTTTGCCGAGCTTCCAACTGTTTCTGGAGTTCCTGCTCCTTGGCAGTTACCGCATTCAGTTTCGCATTCTCCCGATCGAGATCCGCTTGCAGCTCCTCCAATTTCGCTTGTTGCTGTTCCAGCACGGCTTCCTGTTGCTGCTTTTTGTGTTGTTCCTCAAGATCATCGATTCGGCTTGAAATGACCTCAAACTCCTTGTTCTCCACTTGGCCATTCGAAGGGTGGGGACCATGGTGGGTGTCGGCATCGAAAAGCGCGTCAATTCTCAGGCGGGTGCTGTTGGGCCCGATGGGTTGTACCACGTAACGTACCACTACAGTGCCGCTATCCCCAGTAGCATAGAAGTTTTCAGGTGCCAGCGTATTGGGGCGTTGCTTATACAGAACCGTTCCCCGCTCGGTCCAGGCCGGAAAAGCGCTTGTGCTCTTTACCGTCTGCGCCCCATCAAGGTCGCGGGTTCCCTTGTACTCAAACGTCCCCTGGATAGTCCCGTTGTTCGCCACTTCCTGGACTACCTTCACCACCTCGTCATAAGGGTAGTTCAGGTCAATGGAGAACCCATCACCGAAGTGCTCGTTCTTGCGCGCATAGCCGGAATGCAGCAAGACCAGCATGCTTGCTAAAAGCAAGATCGCGCTTCCCTGCCGCATAAACATGGGGATTTCCGTTTTCAATTCTACAATGAACGAACCCGAATCGATCGTCTCAGCGGAACCTTAGATGGGTACGGTTCGCTGAAACAACGCGGCGGTTTCGTCCTCATGAGTCACTGTCCACTGCCCAGTCACTCTCAACATATTGGCTAGCGAAGATTCCGACGGAACCAGCACCCAGTTGACCCGTCTGTTATTCAACATTGCGTCCCAGTCAGGCGCGACTCCAATTGTCTTCAAGTAATCCTTTAAGAATTCGGCCCCATAGAAGTCGTGGCGATCGTCTACGAAGACCTTGGTTTGCGGATATAGACGATAAATCAAGTACCCGCCCCAAGTATCCGGACAGAAAATCGGATCCCGAATGCCGCGCTGGACGATCAACTCCGCAGCTTGTACCGGAAAATGGTAATCGTCGAAATGCGCGTTTATTAGCGTGCGCGATCCCAGTTTGCCTTGCTGCCAACATATCAAGAGCCCGAGGACGACCGCGGCTGTGGGCCAGAGGTGGCCACGGAATTGCCATTCGATTGAACTCATGCGCGACGCAAAAGATTCGCAGCGGGCAAAGAAGTTTCGCACCCTTGCGGGGAGTTCGAGATTTGTGCCGGCTGCTGCGGCCGCGTCCGAGAGTAGGGGCGCCACGATCAAGGTCAGAAGAATGGATGACACTGGCAAATTGCGCGATGCGTAGAGACCGCTGTAAGTGGCGAAGATAACCACGAACAAGTGCGAGAGCCGCAGCTTTTTTCGCGCACTGGATAAGGCCACAATTGTAACCAACAATAGTATTGCGAAGCACTCCTGTGCCACCCCGTGAAAGTTCGGCGAGTGGAACTCGTCGATATGACTCATCAGCCACGGGTCGGAGAGATATTGATAAATGTGAACCTGCAAGTGGTAGCCGTAGGGATTCACGAAGCTAGCCAGTGCCGAGATCAAGCTAACAACACTCAGCTTCTTAAGTGATTTTCCAATTCTTTGCCGGTTCGGGCCGTGGCTTCGCGCATATTCAATGAGGCCGCTCACGAGATAGATGCCGAGCAAAGCGAATCCGAGGAGAAATCCGCCGTGTACATTGACCCACACCAGGGTGAGGATCGGCAACCAGAACAAGTGATTGGATCGCGCGTTTTCGGCGTCTGCCTCTTCCGCGCCATCCAGGATCTGAAACCAGATCACAGCTAGCAGCCAGCTCAACACATGCGGGCGTGCCAAGCAATGAATAGTCGAAGCCCCTATTGAAAGAATAAGAAACACAACGGCAACTGGCAGACCTGCTCCACGAGCAAAAGACACGCGAAAGGTCAACGCGAACGTGCTCGCGATCACGAGCGCTGTGAAGAACACGACGCCGTTCAGTCCCATTCGGTTGTGGATGCCCGCAATTACTACGTCATAGAGCCATTCCCAGGCATACCAGCGCTGTCCGCTCTTGGTGACTGAGAATGAGTCGGCGCGAGTAATAGAATGGGTGAGCAACATC
>JABCYV010000290.1 GCA_013290025.1 Acidobacteriota bacterium | reverse complement strand
CAGCCCGTTCAGCACTCGCTGGTTCGTATTGACCTTCGGAACCGACACGTCATTGACCACCGGCGTTGGCTGGGACAATATGACGGGGTTAGGCACTCCGAACGGTTTGGCGTTTATTCAAGGAGTGGTTGGATTAGCGGCACCAGCTGCTGCTGCCTCTTCTCATTAAGAACAGACAAATCAGGCGAGAGGGCCATCCAAGGGGTGGCCCTTTTTCATGATTGACGCTGATTACTCAATCCAGCAGCCCGACGTGGCCGATCACGCCTGGCTTAATCCGGCGGGCAGGCGTGCAGAGTCAACCCCTCGCACTCATCGGGTGAGACTTCGCATGCTAGACTCAGCTTTTAGCCCTGACTCCGATGCGCATCCTGACGCGCTACATCCTGAACGAGGTCATCTCTCATGCGATGATCGGCACAGGGGTGTTCACTTTCGTCCTGTTTACCCGCGACCTGGGGCACATCCTGGATCTGGTAGTTCGCAACAGCGCGCCCTTCTCGAGCGTGCTTGAGATCTTTGTGCTCACGGTTCCCGTCGCGCTTACCTACACCATTCCCATGGGTGTGCTCGTCGGTATCCTGATCGGCTTGAGCCGACTGGCTGCTGATAGCGAGATCACTGCCATGCGCGCTAGCGGGGTTGGGGTCTGGACCTTTCTGCGAGTCGTTTCGCTTTTTGCCGTCACTGCATGGCTGTTGGCGATGGCCAATAGCTTGTATGTGGCCCCTCTTTCACAGTCCGCGCTGGGACGCCTGCAGGAACGCCTCAAGTCCTCGCAAGTATCCTTTGAAGTTCAGCCCCGAGTATTTTACGAAGGCTTTCCCAAGCTTGTGCTTTACGTGCAGGATGTGAAAAGCGCCTATGGGGCGGCATTGTGGAAGGGTGTGTTTATCGCTGACATCACCAATCCGGCCGCACCCACCATTACGATGGCACGAGAGGGTGTTCTGGTCAGTGAAGGCCCAGACACGCTCCATCTTCACCTTAGCAATGGTGCGACTCATGAGACCGATCCCGCAAATCCGGACCACTACCAGATCTCGACTTTTCAGCAGAACGACCTGCCCGTCCCGCTCCCGCAGAGCGAAACCAAGGAACAGGAGCCCACGCCAACCGCTGAAATCCCAACCTGGGAACTGCCGCGGCAAGCCAGCCAGACGAACCTGGGCACGGCGCGTTGGTACCTGATCGAGTTCCATCGCCGCTTCGCTTTGCCGACCTCGTGCCTGGTGCTGGCTTTGGTCGGTATTCCGCTCGGCCTCTCTTCGAAAAAGGGCGGCAAGTCAGCCGGCTTCGTTCTCACGATCCTGCTGGTGTTTGCTTACTATTCAGTTTCACTGATCGGAGTCACGTTAGCCCGGCAAGGCAAAGTCTCCGCCATATTGGGCGGATGGCTCGCAAACGTCATTTTCTTTTTGGGCGGGGCATTCCTTTTGTGGCGCGCCGAACGCAAACCGCTGGAAATCGCTGCGCTGCGCTGGAATCCTTTCAAAGCAAAGCCGCGAGAAGCGGTCTGGATGCTGCCGCGCTTCGGCCGGCCAGAAGACGCCTTCCAGCGCGCCTCCAGTCGTCGCCGCATGTTCCGCGCCCGCTTCCCGATGATTCTGGACGACTATGTCCTGCGCGATTTCGTCGTCTATCTGACAATGATTCTGGCCTCATTCCTTGTGTTGTTGGTGGTGTTCACCCTGTTTGAGTTGTTGGGCGACATCATACGCAATCAGATTTCTCTAGTGGTCGTAGGAGAATATCTGCTGAACGTCGTGCCATTTTTCCTCTATAACTCAACCCACCTGTGTATTCTCCTGGCCGTGCTTATCACTTTTGGGCTGATGCAGCGCTCGAACGAGATCACCGCTATCAAGGCTTCCGGGCTCAGCATCTATCGCGTCGTCGTGCCGGTGCTGGTGGCCACGACCCTGCTGGCGACGGGTCTGTTCTTTTTCGATCAGCTTTACCTGCCACGCGCCAACAAACGGCAGGATGCGCTGCGCAATCAGATCAAAGGAAAGCCTGCGCAAACGTACCTCAATCCTGACCGCAAGTGGATTTTCGGCCAGAAGTCGAACATCTATTATTACCAACTGTTCGACCCCGACCGGAACCAGTTTGGCAACCTCGCCGTATTTCAGTTTGATCCTGGAAGCTTTCAGCTCACTCACCGGATTTACGCTGACCGGGCGCACTGGGAGGAACGGCTACACCGCTGGGTGTGTACACAAGGATGGGAACGCAGCCTGCATGGGCCCGCTATCGAGGATTACCACACTTTCGATGTGGCGACATTTGCCGCCGTCGGCGAACCTCCTCCCTACTTCAAGAAGGAAGTGAAGCAATCGTCCGAAATGAACTACCACGAACTGGGCCGCTATATTCATGATCTGCAGGAGAGCGGCTTCGACGTAGTGCGCCTTAAGGTACAACTTCAGGAAAAGCTCGCCTTCCCGCTGATCACGCTGGTCATGGCGCTACTGGCTATCCCATTTTCGCTATCCACGGGCAAACGCGGAGCGGTCGCCGGTATCGCGGCGGCAGTCGGCATCGGAGTAGTGCAGATCATCGTTTCCCGCCTGTTCGAATCCATGGGAAACGTCAACCAGTTGCCGCCCGTGCTGGCGGCCTGGTCTCCGGATGTGATCTTCGGGCTGGTGGGCGGCTATCTGATTTTGCGCGTGCCTACCTAGAGTTCCCTTGAAAGCAATGGGGTCATTTCACTGCAATCGCCGAAGGCTGACCTCTGGGCTGGCGTGCGCCGTTGACTAGCGTCACCGGTGTGCCCGAGACACTCAGGCCGCCAATGGTCGAATCGAAACTAAAAGTCGAGATAGTATTGGCTCCAATATTCGCGACGTAAAGGTAGTCAATTGTGCCCCCGGTGGCGGAAACAGTCGTGGTTCCAGCGCGAGAGGACACCCAAACCGGATGGTCTCCCGTGGAAATCGTCGCGGGACTGTCCGCGACTAAAACTCCGGTCCCAGCGCTGATCTTGTACTGTGAAACCTGGTTCGACCCATTGTCCACTACGTAGAGGAATCTTCCTGCGGAGTCGGTTGTAACCGAAATCGGACCCAGGGCAGCCGGGAACGGCGAGCCTGGAATCGGATTGAGGCTCCCGTCCGGCGTGGATCCGGGAGTCACCGCGCAGGTTGCAGACTGCTTGTCGCAGACAGTAAACGCACTGACATTGCCTGAGCCCGAATTGGCAACATAGACAAAGCTTCCATCGGGGCTCAGTGCGAGTGCTGAAGGTGTCATGCCGACGGGATACGGTGCCAGAATCATCGTCAGTGCGCCCGAGCTGGCAATTGAAAAGACTGAGACTGTTCCGTCGAACTGGTTGGCGACGTATAAGAAGTTTCCTGAGAGACTCACGGCCACCGCGACCGGGCGGGTACCGTTCTGGCCAGGGGCAGAGGTGAAAAAATCGCCTACTTTACTGAGGCTGGTACCAGAAATGGCAAAGACCGAGATTGTCCCTTTTTGGCACACTTGGTCGGTACCTGTGGGGCTCTGGACCCCTTGATTTGCGACGAAAAGGAAGTGACCGGCGGAATCGATCGCCATACCCGACGGGATAATCCCAGCCGGCGAGCTCCCGCTCACGGCAGTCAGCGTGCCATCCGAATTCACGGTGTAACTGGTTATGGTGCCTGCAGGTGGAGCTGGACATGGAGGTGGTGGGGAAGGGGGCGGGATGTTGGGATTACTGTTGGCCACGAACAGCGCGTTTCCCGAGGGCGCGAGAATCATCGCCGTTGGCACCAACGGCAATTTGTCAGTAGCCACACTGTTCCCGTTCGCTGTGAGCGCGCCCGTGCCCAATGCCACGCTAAAGGCTGAAACCGAGTTGTCACCTTGAGTGGTGACGAAAAGAGCACCCGTACCCGATGACGATGAGCGAGTAGTGGAGCAACTTAGCAAACCGAGCACTGCCAGAGCCAGTAAGCCCGCAAAGAAAGCAACCTTCATCCCCATTCTTTCTCCCTCTGTTTTTCTTGAGCGCTCAGACCGCACGGCTACTGACTCTATGGACCGAAGTCCTTTTTTGCCTTCACTTGTGTATCAGGAATTCACGGGTAAGAGCAAACTCGAAGCGCAAACTTCGCCGAGTGGTTGGAACCGGCATCAAGGGAGAAAGTTGCCCGGAAAGTGATTTCGCGGTGGACGGAAATAGTTCAGTCGTGGCCGGTCTGCAGAGCTGGGACTGTGACTTGCTCTTGAGCCACTTCCACGGCGGCGCGAGGTAGGCGGATCTCGATCATTAAGCCCCCCTCGGGGCGGTTCGCCGCTTTTACCGTTCCGCCATGCAGCCGCACCGCGCGTTCGGTAATGGCCAGACCCAAGCCGACGCCGCCTGTCTGGCGTCCGCGGGCATCGTCAATGCGATAAAACGGGCGGAACAATTTCTCTAGCGCCTCCTCTGGCACGCCCGGCCCAGAATCTGTGACCCTAATGACCGCCTCTTGACCATTTTGCCCCAGTGCTGATTCGAGGCGGATCTGCACATCCGTGCCCTCTTTGGTGTAGCGCGCGGCATTGCGCACCACATTCTCAATCGCGCTATGCAATAGCATCGGAGCACCCATGACCCAGCAATCCTCTACGATCACGCGTTCCACACGGCAATTACGACTTTGGGCTTCATAGTCGGCGTCCTGTGCGATGCCATCAAGCACTTCCGCGAGATGAATCGGGACCTTCTTCACGGCCTCACTGCTGTCCTCCATACGGGCAATGGTGAGCAGGCCGCCAATTAGCTCATTCAAGCGGCTCGATTCCAGGTCGATACGCTCCAAGGCGCTGTCCGCCGACGGCCCCGAGCGCTGTCTGGCCAGCTCCAGCGCAACGTTCAAACGCGCCAGCGGAGACCGCAGTTCGTGGGAAATGTCGTTCAGCAGGCGGGCCTGAGCATTTACGGATTTTTCCAGACGCTCGGCCATGGCGTCGAAATCGCGCACCAGTTGAGCAATTTCGTCCCCTCCCCGTGCTGCCAAGCCACCGACTCGCGCGCTCAGATCACCGGCGGCCAGGCGCTGCGTCGCAGCGCGCAGGCGTACCACGGGAGCGGTCATGTATCGCGCCAGGATGTAACAGACCAGACCTGAGCTGGCGACCGCTATTGAAATGACCAGCCAGAGCATCTGGTGCCAACCGAACCGTGGCTGCTCCGGAGGCAACTGAATGACCATGATGTAACGCTG
>JABCYV010000289.1 GCA_013290025.1 Acidobacteriota bacterium | reverse complement strand
GACAGGCGTTCGGTTTCAGCTTCTCCACTGATTACTCAATCTCGCCACTCCCAACCGTTCAGGATTATGGTTAAACTCTGAGCGATTTTCATGAGATTTCGCGGGCACGTAGCGCCCTACACTGACAAGCGTTAGCGCTCAAAACCCCTCAATGAGCGCAATCGCGATGTTACGCCAACAACTCTTTTGAGATACCGCCAACTCCACGGCTTTCATTGACTTGCCCGTCTCGCAGACGTAAGATTTTGCGCCAGTGATCGGCCAAACTATCTCGCACTACCGCATCGTTGAGAAACTCGGTGGCGGCGGCATGGGTGTGGTCTACAAAGCGGAAGACCTATCACTCCACCGTTTTGCTGCTCTCAAATTTCTCCCTGACGAGCTTGCCAAAGACCCCCAAGCACTGGCCCGATTCCAGCGCGAAGCAGAGGCTGCCTCCGCCCTCGACCACCCGAACATCTGCACGATCTACGAGATCAGCAACCACGAAGGCCAGCCGTTCATCGTCATGCAGTTCCTCGATGGGCAGACACTCAAGCACCTGATTGGCAACCGTCCGATGGAGTTGGAAACGCTGCTCTCACTCGGAATCGAGATTGCTGATGCGCTCGATGCGGCCCACTCCAAGGGGATCGTTCACCGCGACATCAAGCCTGCCAATGTTTTTGTCACCGAGCGCGGGCACGCCAAGATTCTGGATTTCGGGCTGGCGAAGGTTGCGGCAGTCGGTTCGTCGAGCCAGGTTGCATCGGCGAATACAATGACAGCGCCCGAAGAACAGCACCTGACCAGCCCCGGTTCTACGCTTGGCACGGTGGCGTATATGTCGCCGGAACAGGCTAAGGGAAAGGAACTCGATGCGCGTACTGACCTGTTCTCCTTCGGGGCGGTCCTGTATGAGATGGCAACCGGTACCTTGCCGTTCCGTGGCGACACATCGGCTCTTATCTTCAATGCCATTCTGGAACGTGCTCCGATAGCTGCCATCCGTTTGAATCCCGATGTGCCCCCGAAGCTGGAAGACATCATCAACCGGGCGCTGGAGAAAGACCGGGAACTGCGGTACCAGAGCGCGAAAGAGATGCGTTCCGAGCTGATGCGGCTGAAGCGAGATACAGAAACGGGACGAGCGATAGCAGCCGGTTCTGGAACGGTAGCGGCTGTGCAGGAGTCCGGTTCTCAGGTCGCCCAACCGCCGTTCCCAGCATCCGTTTCCTCCCCTGCACTTGCTCCATCTCCGCCATCGAGCGCAGTGAAAGTTGCCGAAGCTCCTGCGGCTGGGCTGGAAAGGCTATGGAAAATTGTGTTTCCCATCATGCTGGTTGTCTTGTTCGTCGCGATGGCGGCTGGGATCTGGTATTGGCGTGGGAGGTCGAGCACTTCGCAAATCGAATCCATAGCTGTGATTCCTTTCGCCAACTCGGGCGGCAACGCCGACACCGACTATCTCGCCGACGGCCTCACGGAATCCTTAATCTCCAGCCTCGCCCACGTGCCCCAGTTGAAAGTGAAATCGCGCAACTCCGTCTTCCGCTTCAAGGGCAAAGATGTTGACGTCCAGAAGGTCGGGAAGGAGTTGACCGTCGATGCCTTGCTTACCGGCAGGGTAGTGCAGCACGGCGACACGATCCAGGTCAGCGCCGACCTCACCAACGTGCAGGACAATACGGAAATCTGGGGCGAGCAATACGAGCGAAAATCGTCCGAAATCATCTCTCTGCAACAGCAAATCGCGGGCGACATCGCGAACAAGCTGCGCTCGAAATTGAGCGGAGCCGACAAGCAGCAGGTCGCGAAGCAGGGTACTCAGAACCCAGAGGCCTACCAGCTCTACGTAAAAGGCCGTTACTCCTGGAACAAACGCACCGCCGCCGACATTAAGACTGCGATTTCCTATTTCAATCAAGCCATCGAAAAAGATCCCGGGTATGCTCTGGCATATTCAGGACTGGCGGATGCCTATGGCGTGCTGAGCGGTTATGGCAGCGACGCCACCGACGTAACGCCCAAGGCTGACGCCGCGGCAAACAAGGCCCTGGAGCTCGATCCCACACTCGCGCGTCCGCATGCGGTTCTGGGTATCGACAAGATGCAGTACAGTTGGGATTTCTCCGGGGGGGCGGCGGAGTTCAGAAAGGCCCTGGAGCTCGATCCCAGCGACGCCACAGCCCATCAGTGGTTTTCCCAGAGCCTCGCCGCCATCGGTGGCCGGGCGCAGGATGCGATCGATGAAGCCAACCGGGCCTATCAGCTTGATCCCCTCTCGCCCATCATAGGCTACGCGCAAGGGGTGGCCTACTCCTCAGACCGCCAATTTGACAAGGCGATTGAGCTCTACAAGAAAGTCATTGCTGACAGCCCGACGTTTGCCGCGGCGCACTTGGGTCTGGCATTGGCGTACTGGGGCCAGCATAAATATCCGCAGGTCATCCAGGAATATAAAACCAGCGCTCAATTCGCGGGCGACAAGAATTACGCTGAGTTCGCAGCCGCCCTGGACGGGGGCTTCCGCTCCGGCGGATGGCCGAGCGCTCTGCGCAAGGGAATCGAAGTTGACCTCGCGCAACGCAAAGCCAAGACCGATTACGTTTCTCCTTATGGAATCGCGCAGTTATATGCCAATTTGGGCGACAAGGATCATGCCTTCGAGTGGTTTAATACGGCATACCAAGAGCACGACGCCGGTTTGATGGCCCTCCGGACCGACTTCACGCTCGATTCCCTGCGCTCCGATCCGCGTTACACCGAACTGGTGCGCAAAGTCGGTTTGCCCCAGTAAGCGACCCGACATCCCCCATCCTGAAAGAAGCCAAGGCAGAGTACGTGAAGCTCCAGTAGTCCGAAAGAGGACTACCTCGTCGCTTGCTCCTTGCAGATGACTGTCGAAACCAGGCGATAGCGCTCATCGATCGGGCTTTTGTGTGCGTCAGTTTTTCCTGCGGCATAGTCGTCGGTTAACTTCATCTGCAGAGAAGGATTCAGGGACAAAATCGCCAAGCCACTCACAGGCCTCATTGTGACTCGGGTGATTGTCGTCCTGGAGCGCTTGGAGAAGCTCTGCAAATCCTTGCGGCCCTCCACAGTCTTCGGGTGGACAACATCGTTTACCCGCCACGCATGTCTGCCGAAACGTTTCGTCTCCAAGCAAGACTTCTTCAAGAAGAAGCTCGTGCTGCCAGCCGTCCCCGAAATCGTACTCGTACAATAACCTCGCCCCCACAGTTCGGATCAATTCCCCGAGCTTAGTTCGGTTCTCATCTGCGATCTTGCTCCCAACTCTAGATCCCGGGTCAGATAACCTTGGTCTCTGGCAAACAAATTGATGAAGGTGGGAATTGGTCCACCCCATCACCATCTGCAAGGTCCGGTGCAGATTGCGAAGCGTAATCTCACGAGGAACTAAAATGCGCCTCCAGACCGGCGGGCTTGTGCCGAGGAGGGTCACTTTGATGGCATACACTTCCACGCGGGTTTCGGGCTGTCTCACGCGGCCGTGTCCTCCGCCAAGAATTTGGCGAAAGAACGGATCGACTTCAGCTTGTCCTCCCGCAACCCGCCCAACTCTTCCTCCCCGAGCCGCTTTTCGTACAAGAGTCTCCCAAACACGTGCGTCAGTTGCGAATACCGATAGTCGTACTTGCGGTTGATCTCTTTACGGCGTTCGGTCAGGTAATGTTCCAACTCCCAGACGTCCGCGGGTTCCTTGATCTGGTTCGCCATCTGCTTTGTTTCCCGCATGACGTCCTGAAGTTCCCGCTTCAGAGCAGCGTCGAAAGCTGTGCGGGCGATGGCTTTTTCCGATTTCGACCACGTCGGCTCGTTCTGGTAGGGATACGTGTTTTGGGTCGCAGATGGGCTGCTCATGTTCCGATCCTCCGTGGCCGCATTCTATGCCTTGCCCGAATGCCTTTTCTACAGCTTCGCTGGCCCCGTCCGCCGGGACAGATTCCACATGTTTCGCCTGCTGCTGCCCATCCGTCCTGAGGTCGAAAAGGTCGTTCACTGGATGCCCGAGATTCTGTTTGCAGCCGAGATAGCGTTCCGTGGTCTGCACTGATGCATGCCCGAGCAAGAACTGAATCTGCTCTAGCTCACCGCCACGATCGTGGCACAGCTTCGCGCAGGTCCGCCGCAGGTCGTGCGGTGCAATGTGCTCCAAGCCTGCTCTCTCGCAGCAGGTTCTGACCACGTACCAGACAACGTTCTGCGAGAGGCCGCTGCCCCACACCTTCCCCCGTCTGGCGACCGCTCGAAAGATTTTGCCCTCACAAACCCCGGCGGTTCGTGTCCATTGATCGAGAGCGGCTTTCACCCAGTTCGGAATGGGCACCGTGCGAATGTGGCCACCTTTGCCAATCAGATCAACAACGGCCCAGTGTCCTTGGCGCATCTGGATGTCGTGCAACTCCAAACCGACCAGTTCCGACCTGCGAAAGCCACAACCGAACAGCATGGCCAACATCGCATAATCGCGCTTGGCGCGCATAGTGTCTCCCCCCGCATGCTTGAGCACTTCCGAACTCTGCTCCGCGCTCAACCAATTACCCGACCGGAATCCGAGCTGCTTGACTCCCTTGACGCGGCTAATCCCCGCGGCCAAATCGGGACTCAGCAAGCCAGCGTCGGCGGCTTCGTGAGCCAGGCGACGCACGGCTGCAAGCTGCTGGTTGATGGTGTTGGCGGCCAGATGCCGCGATTCCAGGTACATGCGATAGCGCACGACGACGATGCGGTTGAAGGCCAGCCGAGGCTCGGAGCAGTACCAGGCGATGAACTGGTCGATGGCGTGCTCGTAGACTCGGCGCGAAGCTGGCGAGCCGAGGCTATTGAGAACTGCCGCTTTACAATGATCCAGGTCTGGCAGGCGGAGCACTCGGCGACGATAGTTCGGCTTGACTCTCGGTTTGCCCATGACGACGGCCTCCAGTGCCGCAGCAGTCGGAATACGGTAAGCTCGGCTCGCGTGCAAGCTCGGATCACACAGGGACGGAACCGCATTTTTTTGGGTTCCCAAGCCAGCAAACATCGGAGTAAGACCATGGGCATCAGCAATCCCGAGATTCAAAAGAAGGGGTTCGGACCCGGATGGGAACAGGAGATCGAAAAGCAAGGCTGGCTGTTCTGGAAAAGGCTCATGCACCGACTGCAGGACTGTCCTATATGCAAGCCCAAATCACAAACTCGAAAACTTCAATGAGCGCTATCGCCTG
>JABCYV010000288.1 GCA_013290025.1 Acidobacteriota bacterium | reverse complement strand
AGCCTCGTCGGGAAGTGCGCAAAGGTCCCACGGGCATAGCCCACACGGCGATCACGGGCGGCTTCCGATTGCAACGCGTGTTCAACAACCGGCACATCGAGAATCTGTTCCGCGATTTTGCCTCCATCAAGTTCTTTCTTGCCCGCGATAACGTCAGAGAAGTGCTGGTGGTCAGATAGAGTCGGCCGCCTCGCCTACCTGGTTTTTCTCACCAGATAATCGGTGACCGCTGGAACTTTCTCCAGTACGGACAGCACTGGTCTGCGCACACTGCGCGGTAAGTCCAGCATCTGCCGAATCCGCGAAGAGGCACGGAAAACGGAGGCCAGTTGCTGCTGGTAGGTCTCGCTATAAGTGCGGGCTGCCTCTGAGAGTGAGGTCTGCCCGCGGAAGAACGAGACCAGGCACTGGGCGGCCAGTGAGCCACTCCGCAAGGCAAGCGAGATTCCGTCCCCGATGAAAGGATCGACAAAGGCGACCGCATCACCAGCCATTAGCACGCCATTTCGTTCAGGCTGAGGATTGCGGAATATCAGCGGGGATGTACTTACTGGATTGCTCAGCGGTTTCCATATGCGACTGCGATCGCGTAGCTGAGGATGGCAGAGCAAGGCCTCGGACAGGCTGCTGGCGACATCAGCACGCACCATGGCCGAAGCGTTGACGCGTCCCATCTTTCCTTTCTGATCACTAAGATTCACCGGTTGCACGCCGCAGTAGCCACCGTCGAAGAAATAGAGATCCACTGAAGCTTCCGCGGCCGCCTCCGCGAAGTGGGCTTTCAGGCCCAGCCATCTCTCGCCGGAAGATCCATTGTCTGAGGTCGGTGCATTCAGGTTTGACCAGCGTCCCGAGGCGTTGATCACGGCACGCGTCTCAAACTCTCCTGCGGTCGTTATGACACGGAACCGGCCCGTGCCTGCAATGTTCTGTACCGTGACCCGCTGGCGGGAATCTACGCCGGTGCGCTCTGCGGAATGCCAGAGTATGGTATCGAGATCGAGGCGCGCAATGCTGGCGGCTGGTGGATTGATTGCGGTCGTGAGTAAGCGGCCGTCGAGGTAAAGGCGAGCTTGAGGAATACGAACCGCGTCGTGCAACAGCGCCGATTGTGAGGAATCAAGGAGCGTCGCGAGCAAGTCCAGCGATTCGGCGGATACGAACTCGCCGCAGACTTTGTGGCGAGGAAATTGTCCGCGCTCGAGCAGAAGGACGCGAGCGTCACTACGGGCAGCAGTGATAGCGGCCGAGGTACCTGCCGGTCCGCCGCCGATGACGATCAAATCGTAGATCATTATCGCTTCCACGCAATCACACCCATGCGGAACAGATAATGGCGAGCGAGGTCCACTCGTGCGACTGTGGTTTGAGCGATTAGCGAGCGCATCTCCGCGGATGTGTAGGCTTGGTGAACCGAGGCCGGCGCGTCGTGACGCGTAAGGCGGCTCTGATAAAGAGGCGAGCCCGCGTAGGCTAACGCGAGATGCAAAGGATGCCGCACTAAATCGTTTATCAGCACGGCGGCTCGGCATACTCGAAGACTTTCGTCGACGAATCGTACGAGTTCCGCAGGACCGAGGTGGTGGGCGAATAAGGTGGAGCTAACCAAGTCGAAACTTGAGTCTGGGAAGGGCAGCGCCAGCGCATCGCCGACAACAGCCCGGTTACGACCATTCCAGTCTGCGCCGTTAAGGTGTGACCGGGCGCGATCCAGCAAGGTAATTTCCAGCCGCAGTCCGTCGTGCTGGAGATTTTCACCCGCGGTTTCCGGTACATAGCCGGAGCCGGCTGCGACCTCCAGAAGGGAAAGACAAGAGACGCCTAGCTTCCCAGCCACATTCCGGATCATGGATTCGGCAGTAGCGATGCCTCCAAACCGTTGGTTGAACCAGTGCAGATCGGAAAGCGATCCGGCGATTTCAGCAGGTGTGCCGGAGTCGGTATCGAGCAACTCGGCGATAGCTACTCGCTTCATGGAGAGAACTGATCTTATAGGAGACGGGCACTGCGAAGAAGCTCCCCGAAAGGCATCTTCGTGTGCCTTAGTGTCCTTGGTGGTAGGCGCTTTTTAAACTTCTGCCAGTTCCTCTTCCAGCAATTGCTTATTGTAGAGGTCCGAATAGTAACCATTCAGTGTAAGCAGTTGGTCGTGAGTCCCTAGTTCCACAATCCGTCCGCCGTGGAGCACGGCGATCATGTCTGCGTTGCGAACCGTAGAGACACGGTGCGAAATAAAGATGGTGGTCCGATCGCGCATGACTTCACGCAAATGATTGAGAATCTTGTCTTCGGTGTGAGTGTCCACGCTGGAAAGCGCGTCATCGAGGACCAGAATACGCGGGTCGCGGATAATGGCACGCGCAATCGCCGTACGCTGCTTCTGTCCGCCCGAGAGAGTTATGCCGCGCTCGCCCACCAAAGTTTGATATTGCTCCGGGAAGCTCTCGATGTCAGCCGCAATGCTGGCGGCTTGCGCCGCCGAGCGCACCTGCTCATCGCTTGCATCCACGTTGCCGAAGGCAATGTTTTCGCGAACAGTCTCGCTGAAAAGAAAAGTCTCCTGAGGCACGAAGCCGATCTGGTGCCTCAAAAACTCCAGGGGATATTCCCGGATCGGCCGACCATCAATCAAGACAGTCCCTGGCGCAGCTTCGTAAATGCGCGGAATCAGGCTCACCAGCGTGGTTTTTCCCGAACCTGTAGGGCCAACGATCGCGAGACTGCTGCCCGCTGGAACGTAGAGGTTCACGTCGTGCAGAACTGGCGTCCCGTTGTAAGCGAAGTTCAGCCCGCGGAACTCGATATCTCCGCGAAGATGTGTTGTGGGGGCGCCCGCTGCTTTTATCGCAGGAGTATCCTCGATCTCCGGCTTCTCCGTCAGGATCTCATTGATGCGCGCCATCGAGGCCGTGCCGCGCTGGAAAATATTGATCACCCATCCCAGTGCGATGATCGGCCAAGTGAGCTGCACCATATAGGTATTGAAAGCGACAAAATCACCTATACTCATTGCACCCGGAAGAGATATAGTTGTTTTCGTTCTCAGGTACGAAAGCAGCTGTACGGTCAGCTGTCCGTTGACGACTTCTCGGCCTCCCACCCACAGCACCAGTACAATGGCAAAGCCAAGCATGGTCTCAAGCGTCGGCCAGAGCATGCCCATCAGCCTTACCAGTTTGAGGCTGCGAGCGATGTACTCCTTGTTAGAGGTTTCAAAAGCCGCAATCTCGGCCTCTTCCTGAACATAAGCACGAACCACGCGGGCGCCGGAAAAGTTTTCCTGGGCGCGAGCCGAAATTTCGGAGAACATCGCCTGGATTCGTTCAAAGCGCTCGTGAATCCGCCGCCCGAAGTACTGCACCACAATGCTAATCACCGGCAAGGGAAGAAACGCGTAGAACGTCAATCTCGGACTGATCGAAAGCATGAAAGCCAGGGCCCCGATAGTGAACACGATCGTGTTCGCCGAATACATGATGGCGGGGCCCAGCAGCATACGAACCGCGTTAAGGTCGTTGGTGGCGCGGGCCATGATGTCGCCGGTGCGGATGCGCTGATAGTAAGAATACGAAAGCCTTTCCAGGTGCTGGAACAGATCGTTCCGCATGTCAAACTCAATCTCGCGCGAAATGCCGATCATGATCCAGCGGGTCAGGAACTGGAAAATCCCTTTGATTGCCGCCACGGCCAGCAACAGAAGGGCATAGATCCACAATTTATGGCGCGTCACGCCCACGTGAAGATCGTCGACTGCCCGCCGGATCACCTGGGGAAAAAGAATCCAGACGCCGTTGTTGCATAACACGCAAATCATGCCCACCGCGAAGCTCAGGCGGTACTTCTTGAGGTAAGGGAACAGTGGGCGCAGGCTTTTGGGCAGCATGTGCTATTGGTAGATGCGATTCTAGCAGCGATGGCTTCAGAATTGCCCTGGCGACGTTAGGTCATTCTGGTCGGTACCCAAGCCTAGAGCGGGAGTCTATCCGGCATGAATCCGGCGCCGCCCAAAGCCGCCGCTACGAAAAGTCCCGGCGAAATGTAATAACGCCAGCGACCACCAAGAGAACAATCCAACCTAAAAGGAAGATCCAACTCGAGCTGATCACGTAGGAATAAAAGGCGTCCATAAGAGACCCCATAGTGGCGGACAATTCAGGCTCGGCGGCAAGCCAGTTGGGTTTTACCGGTCAGACGCTTATATTTGCCGAGAATTTCGTTGACTGCATTCAGCCGTCCGAGCGTAGTCAGGTGCACGTCAGTCAATGCCTGGTCGATCTGCGACAGCCAGCACTCTACGGCAGTCTCGACGCCAATCGCCATTTCCGCGGCAACGGCACGAACCAAGTCCCGATTTTCAACGACTGCAGAAGTAGCCACGAAAACACCTTCCTTTCTCAGCTGCCTCCCCGAAACCCGCGATGACAGAGCTTTCTTTCTGGCACACGACGGAGGCGTTACTGGCTCTGGGTCTGGCCCTGCATGTGTTGCGCGAACCTCTGCTCACGGCGCTGCATGAACTGGGTCATCGTGGTCTTTTGTTCCGGAGTCAGCACCTGGAACAACTCGGACTCGATGCGCGCCTTCTGCACGATCAGTTCCGTGATATTCGCGGACTGCTGTGCTACCAAAGCGCGAGCTTTGGTTTCGTCGAAGGTGCCGCTCATTTCTAGTGCGCGCAATTGATGATGGCTTTGCGCTACTTGCTGTATCAGCGGCTGGATCGTCGGCTTTTCCTTGGCGAGGATGTCCTTCATTTGCGTCTGTTGCGCGTCGGTGAGGTTGAGATAGTCGACAAAAAAGTTCAGCATGTGTCCGCCAAACATCTCATCGCCGTGCATTTGAACAGCCTTGACGGTCTGCGACGCTGCAACCGCTGCCGTGAGCGTGAGAGCAAGCGTGATAGCCATTAGCTTGATGCGAGTTGATTTCATGGGCCCTCCCGGGGACTAGCGTTCTCTACATTAGAAACATTTTCTCAGACCGACAGCGGTAAAGAGTCAGTCAACCGAAGTAAAGTTTTGTAAAGTCTGCCAACTCATAGATTGACAATTCTTTACGCCCTTCATGCGTCCACTTGTTGTTGAACTCCGATTACAATAAATAGAGATAAAGCTGTGGAACGCATCCTGGTCATCGACGACGATGTTGAGCTTTGCGGTCTGGTCGGAGAATATCTCACACCGGAAGGCTTTCAGGTTGAGTGTGTGCATGATGGGACGCGAGGTCTGGAGCGAGCC
>JABCYV010000287.1 GCA_013290025.1 Acidobacteriota bacterium | reverse complement strand
AGGACCGAATCGACGCAGTGGTTCAAGATATCTCGGCCACCGGCGCCAAGGCTATCGGATTTGCCTGCGATGTGACGAAGCGGGCAGAAGTTGAAGCGCTCATCCAAAAGGCCGTCGACAATTTCGGTCGCGTCGATGTGATCGTCAACAACGCGGGTATTATGCCCATCGCACCGATCGAGGCCCTTAAGGTAGATGAATGGGACCGGCAGATTGACGTCAATATCAAAGGACTTCTATATGGGGTTGCCGCAGCCCTGCCACACATGCAGAAGCAGAAGACGGGCCACATCATCAATATTGCTTCGGTTTTCGGGATCAAAATGTTCGCCCCAGGCGGGACAGTCTACTGCGCTACCAAGGCGGCGGTGCGCGCGTTGACTGAGGGGCTACGCATGGAACTGCACTCCCAAAATATCCGCTGCACGATGATTTCACCTGGAGCGATTGCCACAGAACTGTCGGAAAGCAGTTCGGACGAAGCGACCAGAAAGAATTTGCGCGAGTTCATGAAAATGGCCATCCCGGCCAGCACGATCGCGAGAGCGATTGCTTACGCAATCGAGCAACCGGTCGAGGTGGAAGTCGATGAGATGGTGATCCGCCCAACCGTACAGGACTTCTAACGCGGACGTAAATCCGAAGCATTGGCGGGTTCGAGGTGGGTCAAAGCGAGCAAGATGTTATGGGTAGAGAATGCTAGGCGGCATTGGGGGCTGGAAAGGAAGAAGGCTTTAGCCGTTACGACATGTTAGAGGAGAAGGTGGCATGAGAACCGTCGCGCTAGCGACTCATGGCGGATGTCCGAAGCTGAGTGCGGATGATCAGCTTCTCATTCCCCACCTTCGTGATTTTGATATCGAGGCAAAAGCAGTGGTTTGGGACAACCAAGAAACCGACTGGAGTGAATTTGACCAAGTCATCATTCGTTCCTGCTGGGACTACCACCTTCGACTACCTGAGTTCCTCGCATGGATCGCCGTTGTGGAATCGCACGATGTAGATCTTCAAAACAGTGGGCCTTTGGTGCGTTGGAACGCCGACAAGCGTTACCTTCGACGGCTTGAGCAGCGCGGCATTACGATTCCGGAAACCCATTGGCTGTCTGAACATGAGGAAGCCAGCTTGAGCGCTGTTCTCGCAGCACACGGCTGGGATTGTGCGGTCGTGAAACCCACGGTCTCAGCCACCGCTCACGGGACGAGGCTTGTCCCGAAGGATACGGATGAGACTCTGTGCGGTCCGGCCATGGTGCAGCAGTTCATGCCCGAGATTCAGACTCAAGGCGAGAATTCATTCATGTTTTTTCACGGAGAATTCAGTCACGCCGTATGCAAGCTTCCGGCCACCGGCGATTTCCGGGTGCAAACACAATTTGGCGGAAGCGTCCGCGAGGCCTTTCCCAGCCGATCGCTCATCGATGGAGCAACCGAAGTGTTGCGGGCGGTTGAATACCAAAACCTGTACGCTCGCGTTGATGGACTGGAACGCGGAGGTAAATTCGTGTTGATGGAATTGGAGCTGATTGAGCCAATTCTGTTTCTCGGCCTGGGCAGAGGCGCCTCTCGCTTCGCGCAGAGCATTGCCCTGTCGCTAGATCGACCGCCGGTCAGTTCCCGATAGTCGGGTCTTGCAGTCCGAGCGAAGTAGGTTGAAGCGCTAGTCGATTGTGACAGGGCTAGCGCGATCGCAAGAGCGATCGGTTACGCAATCGAGCAGCCGGATGAGGTGGAAGTCGATGAGATAGTTATCCGCCCAACGGTACAGGATTTCTAAAGCGGAGGAAAACTATGGACCATTTCTACTCGATCCCTAAGCCGCGATTTTTGCAGGTTTCTCGTATCGCGCGGGTAGTCTTTGTGATGCTCGCAATATTTCAACTGCCGGCCCACGCCCAAGGAAAGGAACGCCCCGTGAAATACCCGACTTCTTATCGCACGATACAGGTAGATGGACTCTCCATCTTTTACAGGGAGGCCGGGCCGAAAGACGCGCCAACGCTTCTCCTGCTGCACGGACTCCCGTCCTCCTCGCGGATGTTCGATCCCTTGTTCTCTCGACTTTCCGATCACTATCACCTGATCGCGCCCGATTACCCGGGCTTCGGACATAGCGACTGGCCGGACCCGAAAAAATTCGCATACACATTCGACCACATTGCCGAGACCATGAATCATTTCTCCGAAGCTCTTGGGCTCTTGCGGTACACGCTTTACATGCAGGATTACGGTGGTCCCGTGGGTTTTCGCATGGCTCTGGCGCACACGGAGCGAGTCGAGGCGCTCATCGTCCAAGACGCAGTGGCCCATAATACGGGTCTGGGGGCAAATTGGAAAACACGACGAGCTTTCTGGACCGATCGCGCCGCCAACGAAAGCGCGCTGCGCGTAAATCTCTTGTCGCTTGAGACGGCGCGAACCCGCCACGCTGGTAACGACCCAGACGCAGCACGCCACGACCCTGATCTCTGGACGGACGAATTTTACTTTCTCAATCAGCCCAGCCAGGTCGAGATTCAGAGCGACCTCTTCTACGACTACCGCACCAACGTAGAAAACTATCCCAAGTGGCAAGCTTGGATGCGTGAGAAGCAGCCGCGTCTGCTGGTGATTTGGGGCAAGTATGAGTCATCGTTTGACTCCTCGGAACCGGAATCCTACCGGCGAGATGTGCCCAATGCTGAAGTCCACATTGTAGATGGTGGTCATTTCGCGCTGGACACGGCAGCGGATGAAATTGCGGCTCTGGTGAGCGAGTTCATGAGGACGCAGAAATGATTGGGAGCATCGAGTTTTGAGTAGTGCAAGAAGGAGAAATGGCAACTGAAACGACATCCCGTCCCCCTTTGCCTCCGTTCACCCGCGAGAGCGCGATTCAGAAGGTGCGTCTCGCCGAGGATGGCTGGAATACTCGCGATCCCGCAAAAGTAGCTCTTGCCTACGCGATCGATTCACGATGGAGGAATCGCTCGGAGTTCATCAAAGGGCGAAACGAAATCATTGCTTTCCTCTCTCGCAAATGGTCCAAAGAACTCGACTACAGGCTGATCAAAGAAATGTGGGCATTCACGGGAAATCGCATTGCCGTGCGCTTCGCTTACGAGTGGCACGATGACTCGGATCACTGGTACCGCTCCCACGGCAATGAAAACTGGGAATTCAGTGATAATGGACTCATGGTTTCACGGTTTGCATCAATCAACGACATTCCCATTCTGGAATCAGAGCGCAAGTATCACTGGGTGCTCGGGCGTCGTCCCGATGATCACCCAGGGTTAAGCGACCTCCGCCTCTAGTTTCAAAGGAAACACAATATGGCCCCAATTACTTCGTGGAGGATTGAGGCTGAGGAGAGGATATGAAACTCGGTTTTATTCGCGCTGGAGACTTCGCACAGGCGGTTGCAAAACGAGCATCGAAGGCCACTCATGAGGTTTTGCTCAGCAATAGGCGAGGACCAGACAGTGTACGGGAGATAGCCCGTCAACTTGGCGCGGGAGCAAGGGCTTTAACGATTGAAGAGGCAGCGGCATGCCAAATGGTTGTTCTAGCTGTGCCTTGGGATAGAGTGGCCATTTGAAGCTTGCGTCCATATTGTAAGACTTTTGTGGCTTTCTTAGGTATGCCCGGCCTTAATGCGCCGTTTGTCCGATATTCCGGCCAACCGTGTGGAGGGTTCGTGATTTGACGGACACTGCCAATTGGTCAATTGACTCCGACGGTCGATTTCGCCAAAACGCTTGCCCGACGCGCAGTTTCGGGCAAAACCGCCTTTTGGTTTTTATTATCTGATGAGAAACTATTGGGAAGGTTTTGGGTTCTAATCCGCATCGCCACTGCTTTGCGCCGCCTCGTCGCTACGACTCTGTAGATTCCTTATTCGCGTGGTTTCTCAATGGGCAGACGTGTCCGAGGATGGGCGGGCTTGGTAGCCGCTCCGGTCGTGGTGTTCCTGACAATCTGCTCTTACTACGCCTACACTCGCCACTACCGAACAGTTTCTGGCAATGCGGCCAGTTCTCCCGTTGATTCCGCGGCTCCACAACAGTTCACGGATCCGCAGGCGCTACTTAGCTCCGCCGATCACTTCTACTGGTTAAATAATGGACCCGCAGCGACGCCACTCTATGCCAGAGCAGAGAAGCTGTTCTCCGAGCGGGGCGACGCCAGGAACGAACTTTACGCCAAGGTCGGACGCCTCAGATCAGAGGCCGAAACGATGTCGTTTGTCGATCTCTCACGGTTCTTAAACGAACAACTGCAAAATCCCATCGTGCAGACTGACAAAAGACTGCGGCTTTGGTGCTTGATCGCGAAGGGCTACACGGATATCGAAATTGACTATCGAGCTACGAAGCGAGATTGGTTGGAAGCCCAGGAGATTGCAAATGAGTTGGGCGAAAAGCAATGGGCAACTCGGGCCTCCGGCGAATTAGGGCTGGTCGCCTTCCTTGAGGGAAGTCCCGGACGGGCCGCGCGCCTCCTCGGTGGCGCACTTCTTTCGACGATGGCCAGCGGCGATACAGGCGGTCAGATCAGGTTCCTGGAATTGATTGGCAGAGGCTTCGAAGAGGTGAATCGTCATACTGAGGCGCTGAGATTTTTCGAGAGAGCAATCAAGCTTGCGGATACGGAAAAAGACTCTGGTCTGCCGTTCATGGCGTACGAGGGGAAAGCACGAGCTCTGGTCGCCTTGGGAAAACCACAAGAGGCAAAGGCGGTGCTTGACGACGCACTCGGTAAAGCCCGATCACAGGAGAAACGAGGTCATGAGGCGGAGCTGTTCATCTTGCTTGGAAGGCTGGCTTCGCAAACAGGGGACAGGAAACAGGCCATCGCCGATTTGGAAAGTGCCGCGCAATTCTCAAAGCGAGTGCAATTCTTCCGAATGGAGGCCGACGCCATGTTCGAGTTGGCGACGCTTTACCGCGATACCGGCGATCTCCCCACGGCGGAGGAACGTGCTACGGATGGCTTGGAGGCGAGCCAACGTGTTGGCGATCGTTACTACGTGCCTCGTAACCTGACCATTCTTGCCGACCTGAAGGCGCGCCGCGGTCGCCTTAGCGAAGCCAACGCTCTTTACGAACAGGCCGAAGACGTGATCGAGAGCATGTTAATCAGCGTGGATGAGCCGTATTGGAACAGTTCGGTTGCTGCTTCGATGAGTCAAACCTACTTGCAGCATTTTGAACTGGTCACCAAGAGCGGCGACGTGCCAGGCGCTTTCAACGTTTTGGAGCGAGTACGCGGACGGACTC
>JABCYV010000286.1 GCA_013290025.1 Acidobacteriota bacterium | reverse complement strand
GGGGTACACCGCCGTTCTGGATCGGCAGCAGGGTGCCACCTGGTTCGAGCAGGCCAGACAACTTTGACGCCACCTCGATGGCGTCGTGAGCCTTGGTAGCCAGAACGATCAGATCAAACCTGCTGCCGGTAAGATACTCGTCTAAGGGGGCGACCTCCACGGTCTCGACCGACACTGCGCCTCCCACACCAGTCACCAGTAGCCCGGATGCCTTCAGCCTCGCTGCCGATTCGGCGTTCCGGGTCGCCAGCCAAACGGGCGATCCGGCCGCCCGCAGTCGGGCAGCAATCAGTCCGCCCAGTGCTCCAATGCCCACGATTAGGGTTCTCATGCGCCCTCCTGCAACCTGCTCTCGTTCGCGAGGTACGATACCGGACTACACCTCCACGAATTCACACTCTGTCGTGCTTGATTACGTTCCTCTGCCCAGCTTTTAGAAAAGCTGTGAAAATAGGATGAGGCCTTTCGGGCACCGATCTGGATTGTGGGCACAAACAGTGTTGCCAGGATGAATGGATGCGCCGGTAGTTCAACGCCGATTGTTGTGCTCATGACCTGTGTCGTCCACTGTTAGGACAAGGTGTGAATGGCGCGCGGTGCAGACGATGACAAATAACTTTCTGAGGGTGCCGACGCAGAGATCACCCGAAGGCTTTGTGAAACTGCTCCTTGCACCCGGCGACTGGCCGCCGTTAGTGATCGAACCGCATTGAGCTGGTCTCTACCAGCTCAGTGCGGTCAATTTTTTGGCCGAACTACCGAATATAGCGGTAAGACTTTGTCTCGGACATCACTCATCGACCTCGGCTATCAGTTCAATTTCTACGCAAGACCCAAAAGGCACCTGAGTGACTCCGAAGGCGCTACGCGCGTGCATGCCTTTTTCGTCAAATACTTCGGCGAGGAGTTCGGAAGCACCATTGGCTACCAAGTGCTGCTCCGTGAATGTGGGAGCGCTGTTCACCAAAACCATCAGCTTCACAATGCGCTTGATCTGGTTAAGATCGCCGACAGCCGCATTCAGTGTGCCTAACAAATCTATGGCTAAGGCGCGAGCAGCCTTTTTACCCTGGGCAGTCGTTACATCTACTCCGAGCTGGCCGACCCATGGGTTTCCGTCAATCTTGGCAATATGTCCAGACAGGAAAATGAGATTGCCGGTCCGCAGGTAGGGCACAAACGCAGCTACCGGTGGCGTCAACTCTGGAAGCGTAATGTTAAGATCACCGAGTTTTTTATAGATTGACATTGCCTTCTCCTTAAAGTCGGCTCAGGAGCCATTACCATCGTCTTTTTGGTTGCGAAGCAAGCTACTCGATCGTGATGTTGTACCCTTCAATATCCTCGTTCACGTCACTAACACCTGGCCCTCGTCGTATTGCTTGGTGCGCGTCTTCGCCACAACCTCGTCGCCGGAAGCCAACGTGAAGTCAGTGCTCTTATCGGGTTCGAGTATCAGCGTGTTCTTGCCCGCCTTCACGATCAGTTGTGCACCGGTGCCATTGGTGATCTTGAAGTTCACCACCTCGCTTTTGAACATCGCCCGCGCTCCCGTCGGCGAGGTCGCCAGTGGCCTCGCGTAAGCTGCCTGTCCCGGCAAACATCGCGGCGACCACAACCACGGCTCCCACAACAGAATTGCGCTTCATATACTCTTCCTCCACGTTGTTCTTATTCCATACAGCGCTGAATCATGGTGGCTGGCGTATATTCAACGCACTATCATTTGACGCTACGGCATAAATAAGCAGCCGGCTATGCGCGGATCGTTCCATCGCCGACGACCACCGCCTCACCACCGACCCGAACCTCCTCGAGAATTCCTGCACGCTTGAGAGCGCAATGTAAATACGGCTCGGGCGCCCCATCCTGACTCCCTGGAGGCTCACGAGCCGCGAGGCCCACACGCGCCGCAGCGCGATGTTGTCATGGCGTCCTATGCGAGCGTCGCGCAGTCCACGATTGCCTTGAAGGTCTTCCGTGAGGCGCCGTCTCTTGATCTCCTCTTGCCTCGTCGAACCCCGTTCCTCCAATTCGTCCTTTGTATCATTGATCGACTTCGCCGTCGGCCCCTCACACCTCGCAGAAACTTTCTAAGTCAAACGTCTCAGCAACCAGTTCGATCTCAACGCAGCAACCAAACGGAATTTGCGCCACGCCAAACGAGCTCCGCGCATGCGTTCCGCGCTCGCCAAAGACTTCGCGCAACAATTCGGAGGCGCCATTGGCGACGACGTGTGGCTCCGCAAAATGCAGTGTACTGTTCACCAGCACCACGAGCTTCACAATGCGTGTAATTTTGTTCAGATCTCCGACGGCGGCTTGCAATGTGGCAATCAGTTCTATGGCGATGTCACGTGCAGCTTGTTTGCCCTCCTCTATGGTAATGTGCGCCCCCAGCTTGCCGACCCATGGCTTGCCTTCCTTTTTCGCGACCCGCCCAGATACATAAAGGACGTTGCCGGTGCGCACAAACGGAACGAAATCGGCGACATAACCGTCCACGATGGGTGGTTGGACATCAGGCAACTTGATCTGCAAGGCTTTCAGGCGTTCATAAACTGTTGACATAGTCATTCCTTACATTCTCCGGAGAATTAGGATTCGCGGCTATAAGATCCCGAATCATGCGCTTACCACGCTGACGAGGCGGTTAATATCCCGTTCGGAGTTGAACAAATGAGGGGAAACACGAATCCTACCTTCGCGCAAGCTCACGATAACGTTTTCCTTCTGCAACTTTTGATAGAGCTCAACGGTTTTCTCCGGAGTCCGCGCGATGAAGGAACCGCATGGCCCGCGCTGCGTGGAGTCTAGCGGACTAGCGGGAACGCAGTCTTTAGGAAGGCGTTCGAATAAGAAATCGAGCAATTGCCGGTTATGTTCGCGCACCAACGCAGGTCCGACGCGCAATACGAAATCCACCGAGGCATCCATCGCCGCCAGGTTGAAATTGAAATAAGTGGCGGCTTCAACGCCGTCCCAACGCTTCGCACTGTGCGATGGCTTGGGATCGACAAAACTCAACTCGAAAAAACTGTCTGTGGCCTGGCTGGTCCAAGAAAACGGTCCTGGACGCCCAGTATCCTGATGTTCGCTCTTGACCCAAAAAAATCCCGTGCCGTAAGGGCTGAGGAGCCATTTATATCCGGCGCACACCAAAAAGTCGGCGCCAAGGTCGTGGACATCCATAGGCACCGCCCCGCAAGACTGGCTAACATCAAGCACCAGCAGCGCACCCTGTGCGTGGCAGGCCGCAGCCACACGAGCGGCGTCCAGCAGTGAGCCGTCGTCAAAGCGCACATGACTCACGGACACAACACGCGTTCTAGGCGTCATCGCCGCAATGAGATCGTCCGCCATGATGAAGCGATCTCGCGGCGCTACGATTTTCAGTTTCAAGCCCTCGCGTTCTTCCATAGGCCCCCAGGTCGCGTATTGCATCGGGAATTCTCCTTTAGCCGTGATGACCTCATCGCCAGGCTTCCACCTTAGGAGATTGGCTACCGCCGCAAGGCCGGCTCCTGCCCCCGACGTGAGCGCGATTTCTTCCGGTCTGGCCCCAATCATTTTCGAGAGTGACGCCCGAATCCGAATTGGCGCCTCAAAGAAAATCGCGTCGTCCCGGTGATGCGGAAACGTGTTGGCTTCAATCGAGTTTTGCACTGCGCGCAAGGTTACGCGAGGCATGGCTGCATGGGCGGAGGTGTTCAAGTATGTTGCATCTTCAATCTCGAACCACTCTTTCCGCCAGTCGGTTATAGTTTGAGTTGCGGCCATGAGTCTCCTTTGGGAGTGAAGGCTTTGATTCGCGTCAGTTGGGCACAACACACTGCGTGGAAGGTACTCAGCCTCGGTACGGCATAAGCAAGCAGCCGGCTATGCGCGGATCTTTCCATCGCCGACGACCACCGCCTCGCCACCGACCCGAACCTCCTCGAGAATTCCTGCACGGCTTGAGAGCGCAATGTAAATACGGCTCGGGCGGCCCATCCGGACGCCCTGGAGGCTCACGAGCCGCGAGGCAGTGTCTGCTGATACAGCGTTGTGCTGGAACAGATATGCGCCCAGCGGCCCACTTGCGGCGCCAGTGGCCGGATCCTCCGGAATGCCGAAGCCGGGCGCGAACATTCGACTGTACACCGTGGCATCATCATTGGCCGGCTGGGGCGAGAATACGAAAACAGGGTGCTCTTCGAGGTTCACCGCGCGGAGTAATGCGCACAGCTTCGCACGATCAAGGGCTGCCGCATCGACCGCCGCGCGCGACTTTAGCGGAACGTACACAAACGGGACGCCAGAAGAAGCGATCTCTACCGGCAAATCCCCCCCGGCAAGGTCGCTTGGCCGAACGCCAATTGCGGCGGCAACCGCGACAGTGTCGGCGATGACAGGCCCCAAGGTGGGAAGCGGTTGCGTCATCCAGGCAAAGCGCAGCGCGCCCGGACCCCACTCGAGCCCCACAGTTGTTGGTCCGATACCCAGGCCAAGCACTGTCTTATCGGCGGCTGCACGCAGCCGTCCCGCTCCGGCGAGCGCAAAGGTCGTTCCGACTGTCGGAGACCCAGCCATGGGCAGCTCCAGGGACGGCGTGAAAATGCGGACACGCACGTCGGTCCCGCCAGCCTCGGGAGGCAATACGAACGTGGTCTCGGGCAAAGCCAATTCTTTCGCGATCCGCAGCATCCGCTGTTCGTCAATTCCTGCGGAATCGAGGAACACGGCCAACTGGGTGCCCGTGAATGGCTGGTTCGCAAAAACATCGAGATGGACGTACTGAAGAACAGGCATTGGCTCCCCCACACTTAAATATGTAAGCGAATCTAACCGCGCATGCGCACAAATCACCATCAGCTTTTCCTTATTCAGCAGCGGTCCGACGCAATCACCAGGCACAAGCTCGCCTTGTTCTCTGGAGCGCTGTTGCTGTCAGCTGTGCATATAGATCGTCCAGGTAACGGACAAGATCTTCCACTGCCCATCAATCTTGCACAACTGCCAGACTTCGAGGCCTGAATGGTGAACTTTGTCGTTGATGACAAAATCGTAATTAAATGTCGCCAGCCCTAGATCACCGTCCTGGCGAATCTCGATATTGCGAAATTTCTCTTCGAGTTTGTCCTTCGACGTAGCAAGTAATTTCGCAAATCCGTCTAACTGGCTCGGGCCAATCCCATCGAACTGAGCGTTATATTTGCGTGCGCTATCAACTTCTTCCTGGTTGTTGATGTGATGAAAGAGCACATCGGGGTTCAGCACGAGCTTCGTTAGGGCGTACCCATCCTTATGAATAATGCCTTGACGGAACTCCTCCAACACGCCGCGAA
>JABCYV010000285.1 GCA_013290025.1 Acidobacteriota bacterium | reverse complement strand
GCGTTGCCGAGCTCAGGATAGAACTTGTTCAGCGGAAGTCCGCCAAGAGTCTTGTGTCCCAAGAGACGTGCGTTGATGGCGTAAGGATCTTCGCTGGTCTGCACTACGAATTCGTTGAAACGAGGCGCGCCGGAAAACAGCAATTTGGCATACTTGCTGAACTGTCCGACGGCGTAAGCGGTCTTGGCCAGATTCTGCTTCGCCAATTCGCACAACCCGACCTTGCCATAAATCGTCATGAAGATGTTGACCATCAGGGCAACCAGCGCCTGGTTGGTGCAGATGTTCGACGTGGCCTTCTCGCGCCGGATGTGCTGTTCGCGTGTGGCCAGCGTGAGCACGAATCCCCGCTTGCTGTTTCGGTCCGTCGTTTGGCCGACGAGGCGGCCCGGCATCTGGCGGACGAATTGCTCGCGAGTCGCGATCACACCGCAGTACGGACCTCCGAAACCGAGGGGGACACCGAACGATTGAGCCTCCATGGCGATGATGTCCGCCTGCCGCGGCGGCTCCACAATGCCGAGCGAGACTGCTTCCGCGATCGACACTACCAGCAAGGCTCCTCGCTTGTGCGCAATATCGGCTATGGTGGCAATGTCTTCAATCCTTCCGAAGAAGTTGGGTGATTGAATGAGGACGCAAGCTGTTTCCCCGGTGATGGATTTATCCAAGGCTTTCAGGTCGAGCCCGCCACTCTCGGTGAACGGCAGAGTGTTCAACGGGAGACGCTGATGATGCGCATAGGTCTCCAATACCTCGCGATATTCCGGATGCACGCTCCGCGCAATCACCACCGAACGCCGTCCGGTGAGACGGACGCCCATCATCACTGCTTCAGCAGCCGCTGTGGAACCGTCATACATCGAGGCGTTGGCGACCTCCATGCCGGTCAGTTCGCAGATCATGCTCTGAAATTCGAAAATAGACTGCAGCGTGCCCTGCGAGATCTCCGCCTGATACGGCGTGTAGGCAGTGAGAAATTCGCCGCGCGAGATGAGCGTGTCAATGATCACGGGGCGGTAGTGATAGTAGGCGCCAGCCCCCAGGAAGTTGGCATATCCATCGCCATTTTCCTGGGCGCGCTCGCGAAACCACTCCACAATCTCTGATTCCGCCATCTGGCGCGGTACTTTGAGATCACGCTTCAGCCGGTATTCAGCTGGGATGGCCGCAAACAGGTCATCAATCGAGCGCGCGCCGATCGCTTTCAACATGGCTTCACGGTCGGCAGGAGATTTTGGTAAGTAACGCATAAGGATTCTAGTTAGATGTCGTGGACGGTCAGTTTGATTGCGATTGGCGAACTCAGTGTCCCGCCTCCTCGGCAACAAATTTCTCATAGTCGGCGGCCGAGAGCAGGGAATTCAGTTCATTCGGATCTTTCATCGTGATCTTGATCAGCCATGCACTGTGAGCGTCCTTGTTGATTTTTTCTGGCGCCGTAGCCAACTCGCTGTTGACCTCGGTTACTGTCCCTGAGGCAGGCGCGTAGAGATCGGAAACAGCTTTGACCGACTCGATGGTACCGAAAGTCTTTCCAGCCGTGGTTTCTGAACCAACCTTAGGCAGTTCGGCAAATACGATGTCACCCAGCGACTCTTGTGCATAGTTTGTGATGCCGATAGTCGCATTCTTGCCGTCGGCTTTGATCCACTCGTGCTCTTTGGTGTACTTGAAGTCGCTTGGATAAGGCATGCTCGTCCTTTGTGCTCTTATGTCCTTGGTGATTCAGTTCTCTTCGGTCGCTTGTAGAACGGAGTCGGCACCACCTGAGCTTTCACACCTTGGCCTCTCACCTCCACCTTGACGGTGGATCCCGCATCCGAGAATCGCGGAGGGACGTAGGCCAACGCGATGTTCTTCTTCAAGAATGGTGCGGGAGAACCGCTGGTGACGTAGCCAATTTCCCTTCCACTGTCATCCAGAACTTTGTATCCATCACGGGCGATGCCTCGCTCGATCATCTCCAGACCAACCAGCGTGCGCTGCAAACCGGTGGCTTTGGCCTTCTCCAACGCGACTCGGCCAATAAAATCCGGCTTCTCCATCTTGCAAAACCGATCGAGGCCAGCTTCCCAGACGTTAATTGTGTCAGAAATCTCGTGGCCGTAGAGCGGCAGCTTTGCCTCCAGGCGGAGCGTATTGCGAGCTCCCAAACCGCAAGGCAAGACCCCAAATTCTTTGCCGGCCTCCAAGATTTCGTTCCACACACCAGCGCTGGTAGCTTCGTCCGCAGGAATATAGATTTCGAATCCGTCTTCGCCGGTGTAACCGGTGCGAGCGATGAGAACACTCTTGAGCCCACAGACCTTGCCTCGAGTGACCCAGTAAAACTTGAGGGCGCTGAGATCAGCGTCGGTGAGCTTCTGCAGCAGGTTAAGTCCCTTAGGCCCCTGGATTGCGATCTGGGTAAATTCATCCGACAGATTCTCGACCTTGCGGTTGAAGTCCCGAGTATTGTCACTAACCCAGCTGAAATCTTTCTCCCGTGTTCCGGCATTGATCACCAGGAGATACTCATGCTCGCCAAGGCGGTGCACGATCACATCGTCCACAAACGTGCCCTGCGGGTAGAGCAAGGCTGAATACTGCGCCTGGCCCACAGCTAGGCGCGAGGCGTCATTCATGGAAATGTGCTGCACCGCAGCCAGCGCCCCGGGTCCCGCCAGACGGATATCGCCCATGTGGCTGACGTCGAAGATCCCAACGCCGGTGCGAACTGCCATGTGCTCGGCGATGATGCCGCCAGAGGAGGGATATTCTACCGGCATGTCCCAGCCGTTGAATTCGACCATCCTCGCGCCCATCTGGCGATGGACAGCATTAAGCGCGGTTTTGCGAGTGGTCGCCGTGGTCGCCTCAACAGCGGGCAATGAAAACCTCGATCAGGGCAGTAGCTGGGGCTGCCGGGATGGTGAGACTAGTTACCGTAACATGTGAACGGCGGACGCTTCAACCGCAGCACCAACGGTTACCAACGGAACTTTCCCTGCTTCGGAAGGCGCGCTAAAGTTCGCGCATGGCAACCACTACCAAGACCAAATACCGTTGCATGCAATGCGAGATGCCCGAAGAGAAGTGCGACTGCGAAAAGTATTGTTGTCTGTGCCAGGGGCAAATCTCGATCCGGCTCTGTCATGATGGCCTTTACTATTGCCCGCCCTGCCGCGAGGCTTGTGACTATAAGGTGTCCGACTAACTGCTCGGGACTGGCTGCTCGGAAAGAGAGGCCACTTCGGCTCCCTCAGGCCCCTCAAACAACGACGGCCTCTTTGTACTCCCCGAAAACCTTGCGCATGGTGTCGGAGATTTCGCCGACGGTAGCGTAAGCATCCACCGCGGCCACGATGCGGGGCATGAGATTTGCGCCGGAGCGCGCCGCTTCCTCGATTTGACGCAGGGAGTCTCTCCAGGGCTGAAGATCACGGCGTGCGCGCAGAGCGTTTAGTCGTTCGACCTGCTTGCGTTCGAGGGATTCGTCGATGCGCTGAATCGGAATCGGTTTTTCGTCTTCAACTGTAAAGCGGTTCACACCCACGACTACAGCCTCCTCGCGGTCTACCTCCTGTTGGAATTCATAGGCGGCATTCTGGATTTCTTGCTGTATATAGCCGCGTTCGATCGCTTTCAGCATGCCGCCGAGCGCGTCAATCTTCTCCAGATAGCCAGTCGCACGCTTGTCGATTTCGTTGGTGAGGGTCTCGATGTAGTACGACCCGCCTAGCGGATCGACGGCGTTCGGCACTCCCGATTCATAAGCGACAATCTGTTGGGTGCGCAGCGCGATGCGTGCCGCTTGCTCAGTTGGAAGCGCCAGCGCTTCGTCGTATGAGTTGGTGTGCAACGACTGAGTCCCGCCGAGAACCGCGGCCAGTGCCTGAATCGCCGTGCGGACAATATTGTTTTCCGGCTGCTGCGCGGTTAGCGTGGATCCGGCGGTTTGAGCGTGGAAGCGCAGCATCCAGGAGCGCGGATTCTTGGCCTTAAAATGGTCCCGCATGATGCGCGCCCACATACGTCGCGCAGCGCGAAACTTGGCGACCTCTTCTAGAAAATTATTGTGCGCATTGAAGAAGAATGAAATTCGCGGAGCGAAGTTGTCCACGTCGAGCCCGGCGTTGATCGCAGCCTGGACGTAGGCGATGCCATTGCCTAGTGTGAACGCGACTTCCTGCACCGCCGTAGACCCGGCCTCCCGCATGTGATAGCCCGAGATGGAGATCGTGTTCCATTCAGGGATGTTTTCGTTGGTCCAGGCGAACATATCCGTGATGATGCGCATGGCCTCACGAATGGGATAGATATAAGTGCCTCTTGCGATGTATTCCTTGAGGACGTCGTTCTGCACGGTGCCAGAGAGGTGGCGAATATCTGCGCCCTGGCGGCGGGCGACCACCACGTACAGCGCCAGCAGGATGGACGCGGTGGCGTTGATGGTCATCGAGGTCGAAATCCTGGTCAGATCAAGTCCCTCGAAGAGACGCTGCATGTCTTCGATGGAGTCGATGGCGACTCCGACTTTGCCAACCTCGCCCATCGCCAACGGGTTGTCTGAGTCGAGACCGATTTGCGTGGGCAAGTCGAATGCGACCGACAAGCCAGTTGTGCCGTGGGCCAGCAAATATTTGTAACGCTTGTTGGATTCCTCGGCATCGCCCATCCCGGCGTACTGGCGCATGGTCCAGAGGCGGCCACGATGCATGGTGGCCTGCACCCCGCGGGTGTAGGGATATTGTCCGGGGTAGCCGACGGTATCCTCCAGATCGGAGCCTTCGAGGTTAGCGGCCGTGTACAGCGAATGTACTGGAATGTGGGAGGAAGTCTGCGGGTCAGCGGGGACGCTGTCGGCGCTCTTGAGCTTTTCTGCCATCAGATTAGCTCTTTTTCCGCACTCTCCAGAATGAACTCACGCCGAACCAGGCGAATGTCAGTGTGAAAATAATTGCCACCAGCACACGGCTTGAGGTGGCCTGGCCCACTTGGTATTTGTTGTACTCACGAACCAACGCCCCCGCTCCGATAGCCGCTAAGAATAGGAAAACAAGGCCCGTGACCTCAAGCCAGAGTTGGCCCAGGATGCGTCCCCAGCTGCTGGTGATAACCCGCGCCCCCTGCAGGATGGCACCCACCGTCCGATTGCGTCCGGCCTGCTGAGCTGCGATCCGGGCGATGATGCTGATTTTGCGGGCGGTAGAGACGTTGACCATCGCCATCGATTTTAACAGTGTTCGGGGTTACAATAGCCGGCTGGCATAACAGCGTGTCGTAAAACGCTGAACTGCATCTAAAGAACTGAGAAATTGATCGGAGTTCGGGAGAGGACGCCTCAAGGCTGTCGGCAGACGCCGGCGCTGCAATTGGCAAGGGGGCCACGTGGACCAGCAACTGAAGCAGTTGATGAAGGAACTAGGCGAAGCGATCA
>JABCYV010000284.1 GCA_013290025.1 Acidobacteriota bacterium | reverse complement strand
CCAACGCAACCTGGCCCTCGCTCCTTGGACCGACTACTACAACCACGCCCGTCCTCATGGTAGCCTTCACTACCAGCCGCCCATCAGCCGCTCCGAACCAGGTACAACCTCTTGATCATCTACAGGTACCCATCAAGCGCTGGCCAGCCTGCATGAGGTGATTTCTGGCCGGCAGGTGGAATGGGTGCTGGAGGCGGACCTCAAGAACTTCTTCGGGAGCTTAAGTCACGAATGGATGCTCCGCTTTGTCGAACATCGGGTAGGAGACCCGCGTCTGATCAGCTTGATCCGACGCTGGCTGAAAGCAAGCATTCTGGAAGATGGGGAGATTTCTGCGAATGAGGAGGGTACACCGCAAGGGGGGTCGATCAGCGTATTGCTGAGTAATGTATATCTGCACTATGTGCTCGATCTGTGGTTCGAGCGGGTGGCCAAGCCTCGGCTAAGGGGTGAGGCCTACTTAGTGCGATACATCGACGACTTTGTGTTGTGCTTCCAATATCGCGCGGACGCTCTCCGGGTCCAGAAGGCGCTGTGCCAGAGATTGCGGAAGTTTGGCTTGACTCTGGAATCGACCAAGACCAAGCTCGTCGAATTTGGTCGCTTTGCGCAGCGACATGCCAGCAAGCGTGGCCGGAACCGCCCACAGACAATTTATTTCTTGGGCTTCACGCTGTACTGCACTCGCAATCGGAAGGGCAACTTTCGGGTTGGACTGCGTACGGAAAAGTCACGCTTGCGACGGTCGTTGATGCGATTCCAGGACCAAATGCGGCGGATGCGGCATTTGTCGATCCGAGAACAGGCGGACATCCTCAATCCCATGCTCCGCGGCCACTATGCGTACTACGGCATTGCCGGGAACTTCCGAGCATTGCAACGGGTCCATCGGGCCGTGGAGTGTTACTGGCGCATCATGCTCAGCAGTCGGAGTTGGAAGGGGCAGGTCTTGTGGAAGCAATTCCAACAGCTCAAGGAACGGTTTCCATTAGTGCGACCAAGGCTGTATCTCCCTTACTCGGAGTTGCAAGCTGTCGCCGTGCTGTGAAGCACCTTCTGACGAGCGTAGTGCGGGAAATCTGCACGCTACGTTCTGTGGGAGCCGGGGAGCGGGCAACCGCCCTCGGCCACCCGGTGGGCACCAGGCAACTGGTGTCCCTACCGCGATCGCCAACTGCCAACATAGATATGCCTGTCGCCCTGCGAGCGTCTTTGCAGAAGTGTGCTGTTTTGACCAGACATGCGTTTGCTAGCGTGCCTAGGATATCTCTTCTCCGCAGGTGTGTTATGTATTGTCCATCGTGCGCGTCAGACGCTCAGGCGAAATTCGCTGCTGAGATAAACATTCATCTCGGCGGCCTCAGAAATATTGATAATCCTGGCCTTCTGGTATTCCCGAACCTTTTGGTCTGTCTAGAGTGCGGTTTTTCCTGGTTTACCACCCCGGAAACCGAATTGGCGCTGCTTGCGATGTGTTCTCCGAAAAGGGATGCCTCAACCCGAAAAGGGGACGGTCGCGATGTCGCATTCGGTCGCACGACTGCGGCTTGAGCGTCATTGGAGATTTGCCGAACAGGGTCAATGTGGAGGCCTAAGAGTAATGCCCAACCGTTCCCGCATTTTGATTGCGGACGACCATAATCTCGTGGCGGAGTTGTGCAAGCGACTCCTCGAGACCGAGTTTGATGTAGTCGGAGTAATCAGCAATGGTCGCGCCCTTGTGTGTGCTGCCGGCGAATTGAGGCCGGACGTCGTGGTGCTCGATATTGCCATGCCCATTCTGAACGGTTTGGATGCGGGGCGGCAGCTGAAGCAGCTGCTTCCCGCTGTCAAACTGGTGTATCTGACTATGAATCCTGATGTCGAAGTGGCCGCGGAAGCCTTCCGGCGCGGGGCCTCGGGATACCTGCTGAAGACCTGTGCGGCGGCTGACATCGTGCTTGCGGTGCGCGACGTGTTGCGAGGCAAGTCGTATATCTCCAAGGCCCTGTCGCGAGACACCCTCGACTTCATGCGGCGGCAAGTTAAGGGACTGGTCAACGAAGGCGAACTGCTGACCCAGCGGCAGAGAGAGGTCCTACAACTGCTCGCCGAAGGCAAGGTGATGAAGGAAGTTGGCGACATCCTGCACATGACAGCCAGGACGGTGGCCTATCACAAGTACCGGATGATGGCAGTGCTTGGCGCCAAAAACAACGCCGAGCTTGTCAAGTACGCCGTAAGGAACCACATGGTGGCTGCTTAGACGAAATCGCGGCTCCACTTCCTTGTGCACTTTCGGGACTGGTGTCGGAGTGACGGCAACTGGCACCATCTACCTTGGACCAAAATGGTTTCATAACGGTGACGTGCAACAAGACTTTTACACTCTTTGACCCACCCGTCAGTTCTGCCAGTAGCCGAGTCCACTGAGGCCCAATAGCATCTCGCTGCGAAGCTTGGTACGTTGATCTGCGCGTCTCAGCAGCCATGGCGGCCACCAATGCAGTTGGCCCAATGCGATTCCGCAGCGCCCAAGTCTCGAAGGGGTGCTTGGTGTCGAGAACGACCATACTCCTTGCTGACGACAACTCTGCTGTTCTCACTTATGTCAGCAAGAGGCTCGACAAGGAGAAAGACTACAAGGTTATTGCCGCCATCTCCGACGGGGCGACTGTAGTTCACGATTCCCTGCGCCTGAAACCCGATGTCATCATCCTGGACATTTCCATGGGGGAAATGAACGGGATCGATATTGCACGTCATTTGCGACATTCGGGGTGTAGTGCCAAGATCGTCTTCCTGACCGTGCATGAAGACGCCGATTATGTGAACGCCGCGATCGGAGCCGGGGGCTCGGCTTATGTTGTGAAACCCCGCTTGAGTCTGGATCTGCTCTCCGCTATCAGCGCCGTGCTTTCCAACAAGCTCTTTGTGTCCGCGAGCTTGTGGACAAATTCTTAACTAATGTAACCGCATTATAAGAGGGCGCCCCTTTTGGAGTAGGTTGTCATCGTTGACATGATCACCTACGAAAGGAGCACCCTCGATGAGCAGTGAAAAGTATATTGGGCTGGATGTTCATCAAGCAACGATCTCAGTCGCGGTGATGGATTCGCAGGGCAAGATCATCATGGAATCCATCCTTGAAACTAAAGCCTCAACGCTTCTGGAGTTTCTTCGCTGGACTACGCGGCAGCCTGTTCGTGACTTTTGAAGAAGGCACCTGGGCCGCCTGGCTCTACTGACCTGCCCCCTGGTTTCGTTCACGTCAGAATACGACAAACTTTTTCTGATCCATCTCCGGTTTGAGCGGGGATGGGGGTCTGGGGCAAGGGGCCGGCGTTTGAGGCCTCTTGCCCCAGTTCAGCTCTGTAGAAGCTCGCGGCCTGAGCAGCAAACTCCTTCGGTGTTCGGTATCCCAGGCTGCTGTGCGGACGCTCCTCGTTGTAGTCTTTCCGCCACGCCGCGATCTTTCTCCGTGCGTCGAATAAGTTCTGGAACCAACTTACTGCCAGACACTCTTCCCGCAGCCGTCCGTGAAAGCTTTCCACGTGCGCGTTCTGCGTCGGCTTGCCCGGCTGTATGTGCACTAACTCGATCTGCCGCTCTACGCACCACGCCAGAAAATGGCGACTCGTCAGCTCCGGCCCGTTGTCGCAGCGAATCGCCAGCGGTTGACCGCGCTCCGCCACGATCGCATCCAACACTCGCGTTACTCTCCGGCTGGCAAAGCTGGTGTCCACTTCCAACGCCAAACATTCCCGCGTGAAGGCATCCACCACGCTCAGCACCCGGATCGCCCGCCCGCACTCTACCGCATCGTGCAGGAAATCCAACGCCCACTCCTGGTTCGCCGAAGTCCTCGCCAGCAGCGGCTTTCCTTCGCGCACGCAGTGTTTCCGCTTCTTCCGCCGGATCATCAGTCCGGCCGCTCGATACACGCGATGCACTCGCTTGTGGTTCACATGCTCTCCCGAGCGGCCCAGCAACACATGCAGCCGCCGATACCCGAAGCGTGGCTTCTCCCGCGCCAGTTCCACCAGCCGCGTTCTCAGCGGCTCATCGCAACGCCGGCTCTGGTAGCGATAGCTTGACACCGCCATCGTCATCAGCTCGCACGCACGCCGCTGGCTGAAGGCGTACTCCCCGCGCACCTGCTCGACAGCCGCCTTCAGGGCTACGAGCTCCAGCCGTTTTTTCGGATCACCGACTGCAGTGCTTCCTTGTCCAGACTCAGATCCGCCACCAGCTTTCGCAGTTTCGTGTTCTCGTCACGCAACTGCTTCGCTTCCTGCGCCTGGCTCACATCCATGCCGCCGTACTTCGCCTTCCAGGCGTAGATCGTGTGCTTCGACACCCCCACTTCACGCGCCACATCCTCCGCTTTGCGACCTGCCTCTAGCTGTTTCAGCGCCCCGATCATCTGCGCCTCCGTGTGCCTGCTCCTCGACATACCCTCTTCCCCTTTCTTTCGCACAAATCATACTCAGCTTTGTGCGGAAACAGGGGAGCAGGTCACTACGACCTACTCAAGCCGCATGTGACCGAGGTCCTGGTGTGCAATCCACGCAAGATCGCACTGGTCAAACAGGGCAACAAGAGTGACAAGATCGATGCTCGCAAACTTGCCGAGCGGCTACGACTTCACGATCTCAAGCCCGTGTACCATGGCGAAACCGGGGTACGCATGCTGCGCGAGCTGGCCCGCAGTTATCTAACCGTGGTCAAGGATCTTTCCCGAGTTATGAATCGGTTGAAAGCCCTGTATCGCAGCTGGGCGATACCCTGTGCCGGTCGCGATGTTTACTACACTCGCCATCGTAGCCAATGGTTGGAGAAAATCTCCGAAGCTGGGACGCGCCGGCGAACCGAGCAACTCTATGAGCAACTGGATATGCTGCAGCACTTACGCCAGCAAGCGCGGCGCGAACTGCTGGCGGAGAGTCGCAAACATGCCATCACCGCCAAGCTCAGACAGATTCCCTCCCTGGGACCGATTCGCTCGGCTTTGGCGGTGGCACTGATTCAGACGCCCCATCGTTTTCGCAGCAAGCGCCAACTGTGGACCTACAGCGGACTTTCTGGGGCGCTTCGTGTGTGTGCCAACCATCCTGCTGTAAAATTTAGCAGGCCGTGATCCAGATCACAGACGACCCCTCGAAATCACCCTAAGCTCTCACGCAATGTGAGGTAGATATGCAGCAGCCCGCCCTGGTACGAGCCGTTGAGAAACTTGCCCAGGCCGGCCCCCAAGCCGGATTCAGCGTCGAGGACATGATTCGGATGCTCAACGCGGGGCTAACCGTGGAGACTCTGCTGGACATCATCGACCGCAGTCTTCAGACTGCGCCGCCGGAAACGCCCAGTTCCTCTCGCTGGATCATGTGACGTTTCGTCTACAATCCCCGGATGGCCACCATCACCTCGCTACTTCATCAACTGCACGGGGAAC
>JABCYV010000283.1 GCA_013290025.1 Acidobacteriota bacterium | reverse complement strand
AGCATCAGATAGCTGACGTAAATCAGCCACAGCACTAACGTGGAAGTCAGGCGCACGTCCCAGGTCCACCAGATTCCCCATACCGGACGCGCCCACAGCGGCCCGGTTACCAGAACCACGGTGCAGAAGACCACCCCGACTTCGGCTGTGACGACGGCGACGATATCAGCGGTGTGGCTGCGGCGAATCAGGTACACAACGGAGGCCACAAAATTAATCAGGAACAACAGGAAGGCGGTCCAAGCCGAGGGCACGTGGTAATAGAAGATCCGTTGTACATCGCCCATGGTCTTTTCTGTGGGTGCCGCGACCAGAGCCTCATACAGGGCATAGCTCAGCAACAATGCGGTGAGGACTGCGAAGATGGGAAAGGCGCGTTTCATTCCGCGTGCAGCACCGTTTCGAATAACAGGAGACAAGCAATAGTAAACACGACATCGTAGGTTGCGAGCAATACGAACCAGAACCACGCCGACAGCTCACCTGTAAGGATGGCTGTGGTGGCGTTCACCATAGCAAGTATCGCCGGGATGGAAATCGGGAACAGCAGCAGCGGTAGCATGATCTCGCGGCGGCGGGTGCGTATAGACATCGCGGCAAAAAAGGTGCCATTCACCACCAGGGCCCAAGTCCCCAACACAGCAACTGGAATCAACTGCCAGGCTGGTCCCAGCGCTCTCAGTTTGTAGAAGACGACAAAGAGCGGCGTCATCAACGCTTCCAGCACACAGACGAAGACAAAGTTCCCCAGCGCCTTAGCAAGAAAGAGAGAATTTGCGGGCGCGGGAGCGACGCGGAAAGCGTCCAATACTTGATTGCGCAGTTCGCGCGCCCAAGTCTGATTGAGAGCGACCACGGCTGCAAATAGAAATGCCACCCAAACCAAACCGCCGGCGATCTGCCGGGATTCTTCTGCGTTGGGATCGAAAGAAAAACTGAACACAACGACGACCAGCAACGCGAAGAACAACATTGAATTGATAGCATCCTTGGAACGCCACTCCAGGCGGAGATCCTTGGCCAGGGTCGCCCTAGTGATCGCTGCAAGGCTCATCGCGCCTCCGCCGTACGCAGGTGAGGTGTACGACTGGTGATCTGTCCCGCTTCCATCCGGACGAACTCGTCCGCGGCGCTTTCGAGAAGCGCCGATTGGTGCGTAACTACGAAGATAGTCTTGCCCGCATCGCGCATCCGCGCCAACAGGTTAACCATTTCCCGCGCGGACCCCATGTCCACATTGGAGAAGGGTTCGTCGAGCAGCAGAATTTGGGGATCATGCAGGATTGCCCGTGCCAAAGACATTCTCTGCCGCATGCCCTGCGAATACTGGCCGACAGCGCGGGTGAGCCCTGGTTCGAGGCCGACTGCACTTAGCACCATTTCACAGCGCTGGCCTTCTTCAATTCCGTACAGCCGCGCGAAGTAGCGCAAGTTCTCCATCCCACTCATCTCGTCGTAGAGCAGCGAAGAGTGCGCCATGTAGCCAACTTGCTTGCAAACGGCGCGGAGATTAGTTGTACGCAACATCAAGACGGTTCCCCTCGTCGGCCGCGTAAGACCAGCGAGCGCCCGCAGCAGTGTCGTCTTCCCTGCGCCGTTGTCGCCCAGGATCGCGTACAGGCGGCCAGGAGCGAACTCTGCAGTCACGCCACGCAGGGCGGCAAAGCGGCCGAATTGCTTGACAAGATCGGTAATGATGACGACCGCAGAATTCGTGGGCGCGGCTGGGATTGAAGTCACGGAAGTGGAAGTGAAAAACGGTGTCAGGGTGAAGATAGACGAAGCCGCTGACGAAGTCGAGAACAGCCGTGCAGACATCGTGGGGAGGAGTAGGGATCCTTCGACTCGTCTACCTCTTCGCAAGCGAAGAGGCAGCCTCGCTCAGGATTACAAATGTAGAACGATGATGGACAAGAAAGCAGGAACGATCAGTTCGACGTCGTGGTCGAGCCGCTTTGAACTTGGGTTATGCTCTTGGCAGGCTCGGCCTGCATCTGATTGCCCGGCGTTCCCGGTTGCTGGGGTGCATATTTTGAAGCACACTTGGCCTGTAATTGTTTGGCGTGGAAGACGCCGTCGCGTCCAAAGCTGCCATCGGCCAAGGCTTGCGAATTGTCTTTGAAAGTGTCGGGAGGGGCTTCTGTTCCGCCGTACACCACGGGTAGAATTTGATCGTTCTCGACCAGCATAAACTCAACCTTAGTTCCGGTCCGCTTGATCGAACCAGGCTGAACGTTTCCCGCGACTCGTAAGCGTTTGGTGTAGGCACTGCCTCCCATGCCCCGCAGCTCTTTGATCGTGACATAGTAGCTCTTGCTTTCCTGCACTCCGGTATAGGCAAGGAAGCCTAGCGATAGCAGGATCACCACGATGGCGCTGCCGAATTTCAGATACTTGGCGTTTTGGCTGGACATGGGCTGGCTCGACCCTACTGCAAACATTATGCCTGTGGTGCCTACCGGTCAAGCTGTCCGCAGGTGCATGGGGAAGCGCTTAAAAGTCACTGCGCGACCGGAACCTTCAACACGCCAGCGACCGCGGTCACCACGCGCTCCACATCTTCCTCGGAAGTCCGCCAGCTCGAGACGCTCACTCGCATGGCGCGATGTCCGTGCCAAGTGGTTCCGCCAAAGAACGCCTCTCCCGTGGTTAGAATTGCCGCCATTACCTCCTCGGTGCGCCGATCGTGATCTTGTTCCGATGCGCCTGGTTCGACGTCGAGGAAGCGCACCAGGCCTTGGTTGATCGACGGCTCCCATAGAACTTCAGCGCCAGGCAGGCTGCCGAGTTTCATGACCAGGGAGTGCGCGAGATCGCAGCAACGCTCTACCAAATCTGCCACTCCTTCTCGGCCCAGTTCGCGCAAGGCCGCGTAGCTGGCGAAACCGCGAGCGCGCCGAGACCACTCCGGATTCCAGTCCATTTGGTCCCGCGCCTCAGCATCATGCGTTAGATAAGCAGCGCGATGAGATAAAGAGGCGCGATGGGCTTCGGAGTCAGTGACGAAGGCATACCCGCAATCGAACGGCACATTGAGCCACTTGTGTCCATCCGTAGCCCAGGAGTCGGCCGCCGCCACTCCTTTCGCCAGATGCCGGTACCGCGGAGCGCAGGCCACCCATAGACCGAAGGCTCCATCCACGTGGACCCAAGCCCCATGCTGTTTTGCCAGCGGAATGATGGTCTCGAATAGGTCGAAGGCCCCAGTATTCACGTCGCCAGCCTGCAAAAGCACAATCGTCGGAGCCGATGGGTTGCTCTGTAATGCCTGCTCTAATGCGGCATATTCCAACCGGCCTTGCGAGTCAGCTGGCAGAACCGTCACTTGCGAAAGCCCAAGGCCGAGCAGGCGGACCGCGCGTTCAAACGAACCGTGCAACAGAGAGCTCGACAGAATTCGAATCGGAGGCGCTCCGTACAGACCTTGCCGCTCAACATCCCAGCCACGTTTTGCCAGCAACGAGTGGCGAGCACCAGCAAGACAAGTCACATGCGCCATCTGGCAGCCAGTCACAAGCGCGAAGCTGGCTTCCGAGGGAAGTCCAAGGATATCTTTCAGCCAAGCACCGACCACCTCCTCCACTACAGCGGCAGCGGGTGCGGTGGCATAGAGGGCGCCGTTCTGGTCCCAAGCTGACGTGAGCCAGTCGGCGGCCAAAGCGGCAGGCACGGAGGCTCCCACTACCCAGCCGAAAAAGCGTCCGCCTGCGGAACCCAGGATGCCGCCATCAACGTCTCTTACGAGTTCCTCAATCACCTGCTCTGCGGGAATGCCCTCCGCCGCCAGCTGCCTCCCGAGCCGCCGCCGCAAAGTGGATAGATCGGCGGTGGCAGCGACCGGGCTGTTGTCAAGATTCTCTATGTGGGAGAGCGCATGCTCAAGCACTGCGCCAAGCGTTTCACGCAGCCGTGAATCTGTTTTCCTCATGGGCAAGCACCAACTTAGTTGAGTCTGATGCGGTTCAGCTTGATACTTTGCCCACTTAGATTCCATCCGGACCTTGCGGTTGAATTTTCTTTCGAAGTCCAAGCCCGCCGCCGAGTACAGGACAAGGAAGCGGGGCGTCTCAAATCAATTTACCGTTACGATCCCTGCCCCGACTTAAAAACGAATTGCACCGTTTTGCTCTCGTTTGCTCCAACGGTGACCTGTTGGGTTGCGGTACCGAGTTTCTCGTGCCAGGCTTTGAGAATGTAGGTCCCCGGCGGCAGGCCGTTCAAATCGAAGCTTCCGTCCTTGCCCGTCACAACGAAGTAAGGATGTTTGAATACGGCAACGTAGCTGCGCATCCAGGGATGCACGTTGCATTTCACCGGAATCGCGATCTCTTCGCGGGTAAAAGTATCTTCCACCCTGGTGCCAGGCGGCTCGGCTTTATTCCATTCCCGATTGTTGGCGGGCTGGGGATGAATGTTGTGGGTCGTGGGATCGTCATTGACGACCTCCAATTTTTGGTTCGCCCGCATGGCGATGACATGGGGTTGATACATGCAGCCTTTCTGCTCGATCACGACAGGCTGACTCGGCGGCTCGAAGGAGCGATCGCCGAGGCCATCGGCTACAAAAACAATTGCGTTTTGCAGTCCATTGCCGTCGGTCAGGATTTCTGGAGCCGAGATCGGCATCGGATGCTGCTTCGCGCAGCTCGGGTCCGCCGCCATGTTGATGGGTTTTGATTTTGGAGCTACGCCTTCGAACTTGACGACACCTTTGATTGTTGCCGACGAATTTCCTGTGCTAGCCGGAGGGCCAGCCCAAACCACCTGTCGACCAGCATTGGAAACAACGACCAATAGTGCAATCACGCAAATGATGTATTTACTTTTCATGGCTACCTCCTGAATCTCTAATCGCAGCGTAAGGGTGGAGGACGAGCGGGTTGTCACTCCCACGTCACCTGTGGGTCATTTCGCTGCCATTTTCTTGTCATGAAATTGCAACCACTGAAAACGCGGGAGTTGCGCGGTTGCGCGAGGAGAACAGACCTTGAAGGCAAGATTCGGAGGGCGTTCGAACAGAAGGCAGCTTAGAGTCCGGTTCACAACCTAAGAATCAAAACCGCGAGATCGATGATCTAAAACCGCATGCATGCGCTTGACAATGTGATATGGAACGCGCTCACCACCAGCCAGGCTCACTTTTCTGAGGGCCGCGAGTTGGCGCGAAAGTTTCCCGCGGAGGTCACTTCGCTTGGCGCGCTTCTCGCGCCGACCCACGAAGCTTACGATTCGCTGGCTGGTCTGCTCAGGGAACGAATGGCGACTGGCCTGTTTCTCGAAGCTCCTCCACAAGTGCCTGAGGGCTTGACCGTCGTTGTCACGCTTCCGCTCCTGCAGATGATTTATGAAAATCGCAAGCGTGCTCCGCTGACTCGCGCATTGTCTGGGGACGGGTTGATTGAGTTGACCGAGAGCGACGTGCCGGAGATGATGGCGCTCGCAGAACTGACCAAACCCGGACCGTTCGGCCGACGCACGCGCGAACTGGGTACGTATCTAGGTATTCGCCGGTCAGGAACTCTGGTCGCGATGGCTGGCGAGCGGCTACGCCTACCGGGATTCACCGAGGTGAGCGCAGTGTGCACCC
>JABCYV010000282.1 GCA_013290025.1 Acidobacteriota bacterium | reverse complement strand
GCGCGCTGTTGTACTCGTAGTCGCCGCGCTGGCGCTGAGTAAAGCTCTGCGGAGAAATATACTGGCGGTATTCGCCGCCGAACTTGAAGCTGTGAGCACCCCTGGTCCAAGTGACGTTGTCAACCACACCGTAGAAATTTTGAATGGTAAATTGCGGTGCCTGGGAGTCTGGCCCGATATTGACGCCGCCGAGATTGTTTAGAAGAATGTTAGGAAAGGCATCCAGACCGGGATACGGGAAGTTCCCGGCGGGAACCGTATTCGCAAAACGATTGAACCCTACCCGGATTTCGTTCAGTACCGCGGGCGAGAAGGTGTGATACTCACCGAGGGTGAACAAGTGAAACCTAGTAGGCTGAACCAGATAAAAAGCTGGCAGGCTGGCATTCGTATCGACCTGGCCCAGCCGGTTGTAAACGTAGCGCCCACGAATCTGGTCTTTCTCGGATAGGTTTAAGTCGACGCTTTGAACGAAATTCGTATAGTTTTGGAATGCGCCTGCCGCGAGAGTAATGGTCCCGACCTCAGCCATGCCAGCAGGGCAACTTCCGTTCGCCGGGGCAATAAATGATCCTACCTGCCCAGGTTCGTTGCCGTTAACTGGGCTCTTATCGTACTGAATACACCCGTTCCCCGTTGGGGCGACCGGCAGATACTGCTTAAAAATTGAAAAGTTAGTTGCATTAATCGTGGGATCTGCGGAGATAGCGGCCAAACCTGCAGCCGTGGGCGTGACTACCGGAAGACCGCTGCTACCGGTAAGCCCGATCTCCTGACGCTCGTAATTAGTAAAGAAAAACAGCTTGTTCTTGATGATTGGGCCGCCAATGGTGCCCCCGTAGCGATTATTGTCGAGACGCGGGTTCTCCTTGAGACCTTGGAGTATCCAAAAGTTGTCCACCGCGTTCAGGTTGCGATTTCTGAAATATTCATAAAGCGAACCATGGAAGCTGTTGGTTCCGCTCTTGATATTGGTGTTGAACTGCCCCCCCGAAGAGTGCCCGAATTCAGCGTTGAACTGATTCGACAGAAGGGTAAAGTTTTCCACCGCTTCATTCGGAACGGTGATCAGAGCTCCGGTGACAGTCTTGTTGTTATTATCCACGCCTTCAACCGTGAAGTTGTTGTCGCGAGGACGCTGACCACCCACCGACGGACCAAAACCCAAGTTCAACGCGCTAGAATTCGTAACCCCCGGGCTCAACAGCGACAGGTTCAAGACTCCGGCGCCCGCTCCGCCCGCGGAGGTAATCCCCAGATCCTGCGACAGGCGCGCGTCGAAACTGGATTGCAATTGCGCGGTGGTCGTGTCGACCAGCGGAGCCTCTCCCGAGACTTCCACGGTCTCAGTGGCAGCGCCGGGCGCGAGGCTCACGTTGACCGTGCCAGTGCGGTTCAATACCACTTCGGCCAGTTCAGTGGTTGTTCGAAAACCGTTGGCCTTTACCGTGAACTTGTAGTTACCGATTGGTAGGTTGTCAAACCGATATTCGCCGGTGTTATTTGTCCTGTTGGTGATAGCTAATCCCGTGGCCACATTCGTGGCAGTAACCTCCGCATTAGCAACCGCCGCGCCGGAAGAATCTACAACGGTACCCACCATGTTGCCGCTGACGGCTTGGCCAAAGGATAAATTGACTCCAAAAGCCACGAGGCTCAACAACGCAATTCCTAACACAAGCGTTCTAACGGTGAAGACGGCTCGATTCATTGGCTTTCTCCTGAATTCCATGGATGGACAAAAGTCACTTCTAACTTTCCAAGAACCTAAGAGCTCTGAGACCGGCCCAGAGCCACGACCCAACTAGTGTTGGCAATTAGCGAACCAGACCGGAGTCGTCGAGTTTTCAATTGGTTACATCAATGAACAGATCTGCGGTTATGAAATGCGGGATGCCAACTAGACAGTCCTCACAGCGTATATCGTGCGCTTGAAGTTGCGTGTCTGGTAAGACTGTCACTGCGTCCTGTCGGACTACATCAAACAGGAATGGACTTTTAAAACGTCCAGATTTTCGGAGATTCTTTCCAAGATTGACTCTAGAGATTCGAAAATACATACTGGTTGGTATGTTGGCAGCACGCAAGAATCCGAAACGTAGCGCGACTAGGCTGCGCGATCCTGAGCGCACGCGGGAGCGGCTGCTGCAGGCGGCATTCTGCGAGATCTACAGATCGGGATTCCAAAGTGCCGGCCTAGACACAATTCTGGCCTCCGCCGGCGTCACCAAGGGAGCGCTGTACTACTACTTCAAAAGCAAGCAAGCCTTGGGATACGCCGTCGTTGAAGAGGTCATCGGCCCCGACAACTACGCCGAATGGGTGCGTCCTCTGCAGAGCGGCAAGGACCCTATCGACACTTTGATCGGCATTGTGCGAGGTATATCCGTTCGGCCCGAGGACGTACGGGGCGGCTGTCAACTGATCAATCTGGCGCAGGAAATGTCTCCTCTTGACGCGGGGTTCCGGAAGCGGTTGGCGATCATCTTCCATACCTGGCGCGAGGCCGTTGCCTCTGTTTTGCGAGAGGGCCAAACCCACGGAAGGGTTCGCCGCGACGTGAAGCCCGCTGACGCCGCTGGCTTACTGATCGCGATGGTCGAAGGGTATGGCTCGCTGGCAAAGAATGCTCAGGATCCGAAAGTCATGAAAGCGGGGATCAGAAACATCGTGGACTGGCTGAAGTCTCTTCGCGCGCCGGGCAACCGCAAGAGGGGCTGATCGCATCGTTGTGGAAGGATAGCTCGTTCTGCATACCAACCAGTTCGTATGCTTGGGCCACAAACCAAAAAAACTAAAAAGGAGGATGGACATGGCAAGGATCGGAGTATCACGGCGGAAGGCGCTCGAAGCGGGAGCTTGCGCACTGGTTGGAGCGGCGGCGTTCTCGGTGACGGCAAGCGCGCGCGCAGGAGCGGGGCAAAGCACGACAGCCGAAGAAATCGTCCGGAAGTGGTACAAGACCTGGGAGGTGGAGAAGAAGGACTGGGGTCCATTTGACGTCCTGCTGGCCGACAACTTTACCTTCTCGAGCGCGGCCGGCGACGACCACATCAATAAGAGCGCTTTCAAAACGAATTGCTGGGATACACAGATTAATTTTATCGGACAGTTCGACCTGGAGCGGGTGGTCGCAAGTGGCAACGAGGCGTTTGCGAAGTATCTTTGCCACACAAAAAACGGTAAATCATTCCGGAATGTGGAGTATTTCCGACTCAAAGACGGGAAGGTGGAGGCAATAGAGTGCTATTTCGGCGGGAAAGATACTTTTCCGTCTGCAGTAAGCAGCGGGATGTGACGCCATATCAGCCGCCAAGGTAAATGCTCGCAATCGCGCAAGCCAATCCCACTCGGGGAGCCACGTTACCGGCTCACCGGTGTTCCTTGTCAGTGCCGATGAAGATACGGTCAAGTCTGTTTAGGAGAAAAGATGAACCGAAAGCGATTTACCGCAGGTGCTCTTCTGATATTCGCCCTGATTTTTGCCATTGTGACGCCTGGGCACGTGCAGGGGCAAGACAAGAAGGATCCATATCCCAGCATGGCTCCGCTGGATCAGTACCTGATCGCGGATCGAAACGCTGAGATTGCTCTGGCGCGAAGCGCGGCCCCGGAGGCAATCTCCCGCGATGCCGATGTCCTCGTCCTGGGAAGGCATGGCTACGAAACCGCAGTCAAAGGCAAGAACGGTTTCGTGTGTGTCGTGGAGCGAGGGTGGATGTCCCCATTCGATGGTGAATTTTCTGTTAATTTTTGGAACCCTAAACTTCGAGGTCCGCTCTGCTTCAATCCGCCGGCCGCCCGCTCCATCCTGCCGATGACCTACAAAAGAACGGAAATGGTATTGGCTGGTCAATCCAAAGCTCAAATCGTGGAGGGCATCAAGACATTCATAAAGCAAGAACTGCCGCCCCTGGAGCCTGGAGCCATGTCCTACATGATGTCGAAAGAACAGCACCTAAACGATGGCGCTCACCCCAACTGGATGGCTCACCTGATGTTTTACACTCCGCTCATGGACAGTGCCGTTTGGGGTGCAGATCTGTCTAAGTCGCCCGTCATGCTGAATCCACAGTTCCACGGCGATCCGGAACCAATCGACGTATTCATGATTCCCGCGGGCTGGTGGTCGGATGGAACGCCGGACCCAGTCAAGCCGGATTAGCAATGCGAACCAATGGGCCCGGAAGAGCGACATCCTCGCTTTGGCGGGCGGCGCACTGGATGCTTGAAAGGAGAAACATGGCGAATGCAGTGCGCGTATCAACGCTATAAGGGCCGCAGCGAGGGAGGAGAATGAACTGGAAGTAGACGCCGATTGACGGCGTGCAGGGTCACGATGGACTTCGGGCACAGGAGCAGTGACGAAACGGGCAATGGAGGTCTTTTGGATAACGGCTATCCGCATATTCGTGAAGTCGTACCCCAGACACGGACGCTCGCGATCGGGAAGTCTGTGCGGATTGCGATCAAAGCCAAGGGGAGAATTCTCTTCATCGATGCAGCGGACGTTATCGCGGTGGAAGCCAAAGGAAACCATGTCTTGTTATTGCATACTTCAAGTTCGCACATGCTGCGAGAGTCGATCTCGACCATGGAGGAAAAGCTCAATCCGCACGGGTTTGTGCGAATTCATCGATCTGTGCTGGTGAACGCGGCATTGGTTGAAGAGATTCATCTATCGTCCACGGGCGAGTATGTGCTCCGCCTGCGGGGAGGAAGGGAGTTCACAGCCACTCGTACTTACAAGAAGAATCTGCAACTCCTGGCGCAGTTGTGGATCGGTATCGGAGGTTTTGCTCTCGAGTAGGAGCTGTCTCACCGTCTCCGACCGGTACCACAACCGAGTATGAAGAAGGCATCGACCTTGACACGACCAAGTTGAATGGCGGCGCGCCAGGCGCGACGCTGATCGACGACGGGCTTGCCTCCATCGACCCCAAGAAACTGGTCCGCGACCAAGCGGTCGAGGCGCGTGTCCTCGGCCTTGTACACCACGCCCATTCCGCCACCGCCCCGTTTCTCGACGATCCGGTAGTGCGAGATGGTTTGGCCGATCATTTGCGCTAAAATCTTGGGTGTGCTTCGCCAAAATTACATCCGCGCCCAAGGAGAAGAGATTCGTCGCCCGAATTCGCAAACAAATTGGCGAATTCTCGCAACAAGCGATTAGCCACAACTACATTCGCAGCAACGTGTGGCCCCGGACAACCGCTGGATTCTGAGCACCAGTATATTAAGGATGTATGATTTACCTGCGGATCTGGTTGACGACTAAGCCGCGGCCCGATCGTAGCGGTGGTGCAAGCCGCCGACTCGCGGAAATGACATCACCCTTCCGCTGCTGCCCGCACGAGTTCTTCCGCTTGGAGTTTCTTTCCTCAATCCCAAATGCGTTCGGTCTTCATGGTAATAGCGGACGTATTCAGACAAAAGCCGTTTAAGATGACGCTCGTCGAGCGCAATGGTGTGGTCCAGCAATTCGCGGCGACAACTTCCAACCCAGCGCTCTGCAACGCCGTTCTGCCACGGGCTTTGAATCGAGGTTTGGGCAGAAGTAATCCCCACGCATCGAACTGCGGCAACAACCTCCAATCCGTACTTGCGGTCATGGTCATAGATAAGAAATTTGGGTGCACTTTCATATGGAAATGCTTCCCGCAGCTGCTGAACAATCCAGGTGCTGGTCGGATGACGGGTGACATTGGAAT
>JABCYV010000281.1 GCA_013290025.1 Acidobacteriota bacterium | reverse complement strand
CCAGTTCTTTCCATTTCATTGAGTGACCACACTTTTTGCGTATTAGCTTCCAGCTTTGCTTGTATTTTGGCCCATTCAATACCTTTATGGCGGTTCATGTTCTTCTCAAAACGGGTTTTCAATGCTGTGAGCAGTTTTTTACGTTGTTCTGCTGACAACTCCTTTTTATTCCTCTTAAGTGGTTGGTGCATTGTTTTGCGATCCACCTCGATTCACGACTCTTGAGCCGCTTTGGGCGGCCAGTTGGGCGCTTCAACACCGAACTGCTTGGCGTACTCGGCGTGCAATCGCTGCCAGCCGCCGAACTTCATGGCCTCGGGGCCGACGATGCGGCCGATGGGAGTTCCGCTGAGCAGGTGATCCAGAACATCGAAACAAATGTGCCATCCGGCAGCGCCCATTGCGATGAAGCCGTGACCGATGTTGGTCCACAGCGTCAAGCGCGTGCCGCCACCCAAGGCTTCGAGTTCCCACCGCATATCGAAGCCACCCCATTTGTACTCAAGCGCCTTGGGAGCGTCGGCTCGCGTCACTGTCGTTTCGGTAACGTGCGGCACGGGCGCTCCCACCGTGGTGAGCTTCACCGTGGTTCCAACCGTACCCAGGCTCCCATCGGCGTCGAAGGGAGCCCACTCGCGCAGATGCGCCGGGTCGGTAAGCGCCTGCCAAACTTTTTCTGGCGAGTGGCGCAGTTCTCTGACGAGAATGAGCGTCCACTTCTCTTCACCGTTTTGTCCCCGGTCCTTTTGTACCCGCACCCCGCTGGCCGGACCCGGTGCGTACTGCTCGCGATCGGTCATCTTTGTTTCCTTGGCCCCTGGCTGAAGTCGGTCTTCTTCACAAAGCCCAGTACCTCCGTATAGAAGCGCAGCGCCTTGTCCTGGTCGTCCACGTATACGCTGGTCAGTTTGATTTTCATCGGTTCCCTTGTGTTTCGCGGGCGCCGCCGCGTCACTACTTCTTTGTTTTCGTTCGTGTTGATGATCCATGCAGACGTTGATCCATGCGGTCGAGGTGGCGTTCGAGAGCATCGACGTGAGCGGACCAGAACCTGCGGAACTGAGCCAGCCAGGCATCCAGCTCCTGAAGTGGTTCAGGTCTCAGCCGGTAGAGACGGCGCTGTGCGTCCACCGTGGATTCCACGAAACCGGCCTCGCGCAGCACTCGCAGGTGCTTGGACACAGTCGGCTGCGGCATACGAAGCTGACGCTCGATCTCTCCCACCGACTGTTGGGCCGAGACCAGGAGGCTCAATATCGCGCGGCGGTTCGGCTCCGCAATGATTTCGAATACAGATTCCACTCTTCTTTATATACTCCACGGAGCATATACGCGTCAAGGCATATTAAGGGGGACTTGGTCGCTCCGGGCTGGCACGTCCCAAGCCTGGCACTGTTCTAAATTCATCAACCACAAAGGACACGAAGTCACACGAAGGATGAAATCTCAGGGTTTCCTTCGTGCTTTTGTGGTTAATTTTCGTAGCCTCCTGAGACAAGCAGGGCGTGCCGGGAGAACTCCCGGCACGCCCTGTCTTTAGCGCGGGAATTATGGGTTCGGATTGCCTGCAGTTTTCACCTTATTCAGTAACTCTTCGGCTTGGAAAACAAGCTTTGCCGCCGAGGCTGAATCAACTGCATGCCCTTTGAATTCCGCACCATCCAAACGTTGGATGATCTGTTTCCCGAGCGAATCCCGTTGAGTAGTGATGGTACCTAAACGATTTTCAATCAAGCTGTAGTTCAGGTCATCACCCGCTAACGCGGATGTCGAGGCTGCCAGGCTATCCAACGCAAGCTCCCCTACTGAGGCATTGATCTGCTTATAGACCTGGGCCAGAATGGTGAAATTGGCGCCGCTGGTCCTCAACGCGGTGGGCAGGGCGTTTGGTAGCAGATCCTCCACCAGCACACGCCCATCGCTTCTGTAGTCGTCCTTCAATCCGAGCAAGAGAAGCATTGTCGGGCGAATGTCAGTGTGATCCGACCAGGTATTGTGATCGATTCCCGCCGACTGCACACCGGGCCCCACCATCCCCAACCAGAGGGTATTGATCTTGGGATCAACGCCGCCATGGTTCCAGGCGAAACCGGGGTCTTCGACGGCATCCGGTCCAAAGGTCAGGAAGAAGTAATCGGGATCGGCAAACATGACAAACGTTGGCGTCCTCTGCGGATCAGCTGTCACCATGTGAAGGAGCTTCAATTCCACAGGATCAGCCAGAAAGCGGGTGAGGTGATCGGTCTTGCCGTCGATCGGACTCACAACTTTCAGTGGCGCCGCTGCCCGCTCGAAGGCCCGCGCGACGGGATCGCCCACCGGTGGATTCCCCTTGATGTAGAAAGTGGGCGCCATGTCGAAGTGAATGTCGAAGGGGATAGGCGTGAGGGTGGGGTCCTGTTTGTCGATAAGATCCACGATGTTCGAATCGATTTCGCCAATCTTCTTATAGGTGCAGGGAATATTAATCCCGTCACAGTTGGCCGGCGTGGGAGGCCCACCGGCAAAGTGATCACCTTCGTCGGCAGTGAAAATGAAGAGAGTGTTGTCCCTGGTGATTCCATCGCTCGCCAGACGGGTGAAGAATTTGCCCCATGCCTCATCATAGGCCGTGAGCTGGGCGACGTAGCCGGCCTGGCCGGGGCCAAAAGCTACACCATTCACATGGTCATCGTGAGCGTCGGAAATGTACGCGAACGTTACCGGAACCCCATGCTCCTGCATCGCCGCCACATATGCAAGCGACTGGGAGGCGCTGATTCCCTCAAAACCCGGGAATCCAATGTGCCCCATGCCATCCGTGATTACATTGCCGTCGAGATCGGTCAGCGGGCCGTTGGGGCTGATAACCGGCGCCACGAACTTATGACCGAACAAAGCGCTGAATCCAGTGTACCCACCGGGTTCCTGCGGAAGCAGGTCTGGCTCTCCGCCATTGGCGCCTGAACAGACGATATCGCCGGCCGCGCAGTGAACCGCGATTCCCTCAAAGTCGGCAACTGCCTTATTGAAATTTTTCTTTGCCTCCTGAGCTTCTGGGGAGTTCGGTCCGAACACATTGTTAACGTCAGAACCCACGTTTTCTAGTTCGATGTTCGCGATCGAAACCGCCCCGACGTTACATCCAGCTCTGGTGTAAGGCACCCACGGAGCGGGCGCGTTCTTGCCTGCGGCGTCGATCATGTTGAAGGTGGGATCAGTCACGGGATTCACCAAGTCGGTCCAGTACGAGAAAGAACTGGCAAATCCGTCGAAACTCTTGCTCCCGGGCGGAGTAAAGAAGCCGAAACTATTGGCCACCGCCTGGCCGTGGCGATCGGGGTAAACGCCAGTCAGTGAGGTCAGGATGTCGTCCGCGGTATGGGAAATCAGCGGAGTGTGATGATTGGTGAGCAAGGTTCCATTGCCCCGGATGAAATTGAGCAGATGGGGCATCTGTTCCAGATCAGAAGGAACATGCGCGTTATCACGGGTGAAATGCACATTGTCAAACTGGACATAGATAACATGCTTGATCTGTCCGCCAGCTGAATTCAGAGCGCAGCCTTGGGCTGCAGCAAGCTGGGGTGCGGCGCCATTCGTAATCACCAGCAAGATCAGAGAGGCGCAGGTTTGATAGGCAGCTACTCTGAGGGATTTCACATCGAACCTCCTGGAAGTCTCGGGGATGTTTTGAGGCGGTCAAAGTGTATCGCTATCGGCCCTGTGGATGGGGTTAACGGCACATGAATTTTTTGCAAAAAAATTGTCGGGTTGGTCGAGAGCCTTGTCGAGCGAGAATAGGCGTGAGGCGAGCGGGGCGCACGCCCCGGCTGGCAGTTGACGCATCTCAATTCAAGCGCTTATTATTTTTGTTTGACTCAAGCGGCAGGACGCACTAAGGGAAGCGGCCTTCGGGTCCGCGAAGTTATTTCCATGGACAAAAAGAAGCTCGATTACTTCAAGAAGAGGCTGGAATTGCGGCAAGTGGATTTGCGCCGCACGGTCTCGCGGACCGAGCAGGACGGTCGTACGGTCGATGAAGACTCGGCGCAGGACATTGCGGACCGCGCTGCCAGCTCCTACACCAAAGAATTCTTGTTTCACCAGAGTAACAACGACCGGCAACTTCTGCAGATGGTGGAGACTGCACTGGAGCGCATCCGGGAAGGCAACTTTGGCGAGTGCATCTCCTGCGGCAAAGAGATCAATGCCAAACGCCTGGAGGCTGTGCCGTGGACAAGGCATTGCATCGAATGCCAGGAAAAGTTGGAGCAGGGTCTGCTCGAAGAAGCGCCGAGATAGCTATCGGGTCCTCGGAATTGTGGAGTCACGCCTCTGGGTTGGATTCGCGCTTTCGTTGACAATAGCCCCGCCCTACGTTATCTTTAAACCTTTGGCAGTCCTGCAGTTGCCCGCCTGATCGCCCCGCGCCTTCGGCGCTAACGTGGGTACTCAGCGGTCTTCTTTTACTTTTTTAATTTTCTGGGAGATTCGTAATGTCAACCTATTTCCCCAAAGCGGGGGAAATTGCGCGCAAGTGGTACGTGGTGGATGCTTCGGGACAGACCCTCGGACGGCTGGCCTCGCAGGTGGCCCGCATCCTGATGGGGAAGGAAAATCCGAAGTACACGCCGTTCCTCGACACCGGCGATCATGTGATTGTCATTAACGCTGACACGATCAAGATGACGGGAATGAAGTCCGAGCAGAAGGCCTATCACCACTACACGGGCTATCCCGGTGGACTGCGCTCGGAGGACTTCCGCGAACGTTTCGCGCGCAAACCGGAAGTGATTGTGGAAGACGCGGTCGCCCGCATGCTTCCTAAGACCAAAATGGGCAAGCAGATGTTTACCAAGCTGCAGGTTTATCGCGGTGATAAGCATCCGCACCAGGCCCAGAAGCCGGAAGTGTGGTCGCTGGAAGCGCGAGCCTAAGCGGTTTCAAGGTTCTGGTCGTGCGGCACAAGAAGGTTTGGAATTCTTTGAAAGGTTGAAAGCACCGGTTAGCTGAATGCTGACGGCTGAGTGCTGAGAGCGAAATGGCTGAACTAGTTCAATACTACGGTACGGGACGCCGGAAGTCGGCAATCGCGCGGGTTTATCTGCGTCCGGGCAGCGGCGACTTCAAAATTAATGGGCGTGCTTTTGAGGAGTATTTCGTTACGCCGGCGCAGCGCTCGGCAGCAAAACAGCCTTTGGTCTCGACCGAGACGGCAAGCGCGTTCAATGTGGTTGCCCGAGTTTCCGGTGGCGGCGTAAACGGGCAAGCGGATGCTGTGAAACTCGGCATCGCGCGAGCGCTCATGTTATTCAATGTCGAACTTCGGAAGAAACTCAAGGCCGAAGGCATGGTAACTCGCGATTCTCGTGCCAAGGAACGGAAGAAGTACGGTCAGAAAGGCGCGAGAAAGCGCTTCCAGTACAGCAAGCGGTAAAGCAGGTTCCTCGACTCGCTCTCGTCGCGGAAGCGCGACTGTGAGCGGCTCGGAGTGACAAGGGTTTTGGCCGAAGGCTGATAGCTGACGGCCGGTTTTGAAGGTGTTCAATTCTTCCCGTGCTTCGCGGTGCGGGGACGGGAATGGCAATCGCAAGCGGCCGCAAGGCTAGCGAACGATGCAGACTAAATGAGGAGGTTGATTGGCTAACATTACTATGAAGGAGTTGCTCGAAGCGGGCGTCCACTTCGGGCATCAGACCAAGCGCTGGAATCCCAAGATGAAGGAATACATCTT
>JABCYV010000280.1 GCA_013290025.1 Acidobacteriota bacterium | reverse complement strand
CGGAGACGCAGTATGAGCCGGGTGCTGATTGTGGAAGACGAAGTCCACCTCGCAAAAGGTTTACAGTTCAATCTGGAGGCTGAGGGTCACTCCGTCGAAGTCGTGGGCGACGGCGAGCAGGCGCTGGCGATCCTTCTGGGTCCGCGAGGTGAGGCTACACAAAAAGCCACCGATACAAAGCGACTTGAAGGAGAAAACGGCCGGCGGGAGGATTTCGACGCGGTTGTGCTCGACGTGATGCTACCCGGCAAAGACGGCTTTGCCGTGACCTCCGAACTCCGTGCCGCTAAACACTTCGTCCCCGTCCTTATGCTTACCGCGCGCGGGCGTCCTGAAGACGTGCTCAAAGGTTTCGCCTCGGGCGCGGATGATTACCTGCCCAAGCCTTTCGAGCTGGCCATTCTGCTCGCTCGTTTGCAGGGCCTGCTGCGGAGACGGGAGTGGCTGCGCGAGAGCCAGACGCAAACCCCGGACTTGCCAAAACATCGCGCCGCTAACAACGAAATTACCGAATACGAAGTTTTTTCTTTCCATGATCGAAGCATCGACTTTGGAAAACTGGAACTGCGGGTAAAGGGAAACGTTATCCGACTCACTCTGATGGAGGCGGAATTGTTGCGCCACCTGATTCGCAACGATGGTCGGGTTGTTTCGCGGAAATCGATCCTCGAAGAAGTTTGGGGCCTGCATGAAGACACGGACACTCGCGCGATCGATAACTTTGTGGTGCGGTTGCGTCGCTACATCGAAGATGATCCATCGAAGCCCCAACATCTGTTGACGGTACGCGGAGTTGGGTACCGATTTTTGTCCGATCCGGAGAAAATCTGAGTTACTAGGCTGGCTCGCAGTGGTTACTCCGGTAAGCCGACTCGTGACCAGTTTTTGGCTATGGGTGTTCGCTCACGTAGGTAACACAATCCCCTCTCGCCAAAGGGGGAAAAGATTGGCATCATGGCTTCCAACCACATTCATCAAAGGACTCTCATGCGCTTGCGACGGTCGGCTGCCCTGTCTTTTGCAGTCGTTTTTGGACTGGGTCTAGCGGGTTGCGGGGGCGGCATGAGTTCCTCTACCAGCGTTACGGCTGCGAATAGCGCCACGGCAACGGACGTGGTGACTTATCACAACGACATCGGCCGCACAGGACAGAATCTGAACGAAACGATTCTGACGCCCGCCAATGTCAAGTCAACGACATTTGGCAAACTCGGTTTCTATCCAGTCGACGCCAAGGTCGACGCCCAGCCCCTCTATTTGTCGAAAATTAATGTTCCTGGCCAAGGAATTCACAATGTCCTTTACGTTGTGACCGAGCACGACAGCGTCTACGCCCTGGATGCTGATAACGGAACGCAGCTCTGGAAGGTCTCGGTGCTGGCAGCGGGTGAAACTCCCAGTGACGACCGTCTCTGCAGCCAGGTTACTCCTGAGATTGGGATAACGAGCACGCCTGTAATTGACCGCGCTCATGGACCCAATGGGGCGATCTACCTGGTGGCGATGTCGAAGAACGGTTCCGGAAATTACTTTCAGCGCATCCATGCGCTCGATGTGACTACCGGTGCGGAGTTATTTGGCGGTCCCCAGGTCATCCGGGCATCCTTCCCGGGAACTGGAGACAACAGCTCCAACGGCAACGTGATCTTCGATCCCGCGCAATATAAAGAGCGCGCCGGACTGCTGTTGCTGAACGGTGTCGTGTACACGGGATGGGCATCGCATTGTGACATCGGCTTGTACACCGGCTGGATCATGGGATACGACGCGTCCACGCTGGCCCAAACCAGCGTGCTGAACGTGGTTCCTAACGGCAGACAAGGCGCAATTTGGATGTCAGGAGCGGGGCTAGCTGCGGACAGCACTGGAAACATTTATTTTCTGGACGGCAATGGCGACTTTGACACCAACTTGAACACCAGTGGATTCCCGAGCAACGGCGACTATGGCAATGCGTTCCTCAAGCTTTCAACCTCAAGTGGACTAGCGGTAGCGGATTATTTCGAAATGGACAATCAGCAGCAGGAAAACGACTCGGACGTCGATCTGGGCTCCGGGGGCGCAATGGTGTTGCCTGACCTTACCGATGGCTCCGGACACGTGTGGCACCTTGCAGTCGGCGCGGGCAAAGACGCGAACCTCTACGTGGTGAACCGTGACTCCATGGGTAAATTCAATGCCAATAACAACAACAATATTTACCAGGAACTTCCGGGAGCCTTGCCCGGCGGCGTCTTTGCGATGCCAGCATATTTCAATGGCACGGTGTACTACGGTTCCGTGGGAAGCCCGATCCAGGCTTTCAGGATCGCCAGCGCCAAGCTGTCCACCAGCGCGACCGGACACACGAACAATAGCTTCGGTTATCCGGGCGCGACGCCGGGGATTTCGGCGAATGGGACGAGTGACGCGATTTTGTGGGCGGCGGAAAATGGGAGCACGGCAGTGCTCCATGCCTACGATGCAACCAACCTATCGAACGAACTCTACAACAGCAACCAAGCCGGGGGTCGAGATCAATTCGGCATGGGGAACAAGTTCATCACTCCGACAATTGTCAATGGCAAGGTCTACGTCGGCACGACTAACGGGGTTGCAGTGTTCGGACTGTTGCCGTAGGCGGCTCTCCGACCACGGAATCTGCAAAGAACGCCAAAGGGAGGGGCAGGCGACTCAAGCACTTTAAAAGCCGCTCAACTCATTTCATTGGCGATGGGTTGACGCGCCCGCGGCCAGTTCGCGCAGAACGGTCAGGAAGCTTGCCGCTGCCTGCTCGTCAGAGAGGGCTTCGAGAGGAATGGTGGCAGCCAGATGCGGAGACTCGGGTCGAAAACGCACTGTGAGCAGATTGTGTCCCCTGGAGGTCATCAGGGAGTTGACCACGGGCGTGAGTTCGTGAGTCCAGTGAGTACGGGTGGTAAGCACGACGGGACCGGGACGAGAAACCGCCCAGTCGCCCGATTTCGACTCTACGTGGCTATGCTTGTGAGAGAACCAGCGATGCCGGAAGACTTCGAGATGGAAGTGGGGAGCGTAATCAAGGTCAGCTTCAAAGGTAAGAGTTTCTTTTTGTTTGCGCCAAAGACTGAACAACCACTTTAAGGGGATGGGTCGAGGTCGCAAGCTCACAATTACGCGGGCGTTCTCGAACCAGTGGACACCTAACCCGAGACGCGCCTGCAAACGGGATGCTCCCAACCACTTGCTCTCCACAATGCGGCCCCGGCTCGAACAAGCGGATTCCACCCAACGTAATACCAAAGCTCCCCGGCGATGGTTGAACCGGGCAAAGTAGAAGTACCACAAGCCGAGCACCACAACCGCGCTCAGTGCGTCGATGAGCAGGAGACGCAGCACATTCCCTCAGATGCGAATAGTACGTCTTAGGGTGCAATTCCGGCAACTGTTTGGCCCCGCAATTTTGAGGCCCGAAAAGAGGCATTCCGCAAAGCAAGCGGAACATCGACTCCACACGCGAGTGGGGAGCCTAAGCACTGGGAAAATCAAGCGTTAATGCCAGGTTTCACCGAGCCAGGCACGGCTGTAAGGACAAAAGGTCTCATCGTCCTTGGCTACAATGTTTTCGTGGATCTTTCCCTGCGGGAATTCCGGCGTGAGGATTTCGACCTCTTGTGGAGCATTGATCAGGAATGCTTTCCGCCGGGAATCGCTTACTCGCGGCGGGAACTCGCCGACTATATCCGGCGCCGAGGATCATTCACCCTTGTGGCGGAAACTGTCGAAGTAGATGGTAATCGAACCAGTCGAGCGGGATCGGCCAGCCTGAATGGGTTCGTGGTGGCGGAAGCCAGTTCGCGCGGTGTCGGACACATCATCACTATCGACGTTCTGCCCGCAGCTCGGCGCTCGGGAGCCGGTTCGCAGTTGCTTAAAGCTGCCGAAGACCGTTTGCGGGCCGCCAACTGTCACACTGTCATTCTGGAGACAGCAGTGGACAACAAGATTGCTCTGGCCTTCTATAAGCGCCATCAATATGAAGTGATGAAGACGCTTCCTCGCTATTACTCGAATGGAGTGGACGCCTTGGTGCTTCAGAAGGATTTGCTTTCGCCCTCGAACCCAGCTAAGTTGCCCACATGAAAGTCGCTATCCAGGGGGAAGCCGGTTCATTCAGTCACGAAGCGGCACGGCGCATGCTACCGGGCTCGGGCATTGTGTCTTGCGCGCGCTCGGCTGAGGTCTTTGACCGCCTGGAGCGCGGTTCGGTCGGAGTTGCGGTGATTCCCATCGAGAATTCGTTGGCGGGTTCGGTCACCGAACATTTTGATCTGCTGCTGGCGCGGCAGGTCTTTATCCAGCGAGAATTTCTTCTTCGGATCGTACACAACCTGATCGCGGCTCCGGAAGTAAGGAAAAAAGATGTGCGTCGCGTTTATTCTCACCCCATTGCCCTGGAACAATGTCGTGACTTTTTTCACCGGAATTCCGCTATTGAAGCCGTGCCCTTCTACGACACCGCGGGCAGCGTAAGACATGTCATCAAGGATGGATTAAAGGACGCGGCAGGTATCGCTGGGCGGCAAGCAGCCAAAGCGTATGGAGGACGGATTCTCGCAGCCGGTATCGAGGATGACAAGCGGAACTTCACCCGCTTTTTCTTAATCCGCAAGTCACGGCGGATCTTACCTGGCGCCAACAAGACCTCAATTGCGTTCGGTTTGAAGAATATCCCAGGTGCACTCTTCAAGGCTCTGAGCGTTTTTGCTTTGCGCGATATCAGTCTCAGCAAGATTGAATCGCGTCCCATGCGCGGCCGGCCTTGGGAGTATGTGTTCTACGTGGATTTCCTTCGCGGCGACGACGTGGCAGCGCGTCATGCACTCCGCCATCTGATGGAAGTGGCTGACATGGTTAAGGTGCTGGGGATCTACCGCGCGGCTTGAGGTGAGAGGTCCTCGTAAATGGCTCGATGGGATTAAAGCGCGTGATGCTGTGCGTCATTCCTTGAGTATCAAATGAAAAAGTGAGTGATCGGACTCATGGTTTGGGCTGGCCCTACACCTCGATCATCACATCACCGTTCTCGACTTTTAGTGGATAGACTGCGACCCTAGCGTTGGGATTGTGAGCCGCCTCGCCGGTTTTCGGGTCGTATTGCCAGCCGTGCCAGGGGCAGACCAGCTTGTTCCCTTCGATCATGCCCTGCCCGAGCGGGCCACCGCGGTGCAGGCAAACATTGTCCATTGCGCTGATAGTCCCGTTGACGTTGGCGACGCAGATGACCTTATCGCCCAAGGGAAATTCTTTGGCCTCGCCTTCAGCCGGAAGTTCGGATTGAGTTGTGAGCTTGACGAAGTTCGCCATGAGACCTTCCTGCGCATCGAACAGGTCTTTGGGTTAATAGCTGATGACCTAGACCTGACACCTACCTGGGCTGCAGGGTCTGCGCAATCATGACCTGGCGTTTGAAATTCTCTACCATGTTGGGGTCTAGCCGGATTTCCGTGGGCTTTTTCGCCAGCGACATTTGATCGATCTTGTCCTGCAGCTTGAGCAGCGCGTAAAAAAGATTCTCGGGACGCGGGGGACAGCCAATCACGTAGACATCGGTGGGTACGATTTTGTCCACGCCCTGCAGCACGGCATAAGTATTAAATGGGCCGCCCACCGAGGAGCACGCACCCATGGAGATTACCCACTTGGGATCAGGCATCTGGTCGTAGATACGCTTCACCACCGGCGCCATCTTCAAAGTGACGGTTC
>JABCYV010000279.1 GCA_013290025.1 Acidobacteriota bacterium | reverse complement strand
CGGCATGCTTGGAAACGTACATGCCGGCATCCGCCACTCGGATGAGATCCTCCACAGAGAACCCGTGCACAGGAAAACTAGCCACGCCGAAGCTGCCAGTGATGTGATGCTCGTTTAACATGGTATCTGTTGCCACCCAGTGGCGGAGTCGTTCGGCCAGTACTTGAGCTTGATCTACCCCAGTCTCCGGCATCAGGATAATAAATTCGTCGCCGCCATATCGGGCTACCACGTTGGACTGCCGGCATCTCTGCTCCAGAAGGCGGCCTACGTGAGCCAGCACCAGGTCGCCCTCCAGGTGACCCAAGCTGTCATTGACTCCCTTGAATTTATCCAGATCCATCAGTACCACCGAGAAGGGACGACCAGAGCGCGAGGCCCGCTTCCACTCGGAGCTCAGGGCTTCCCAGAAGAAGCGACGGGTCTTGATTCCAGTGAGGCCATCGGTGATGGATTGCTGCTGCAATTTCTGAAACACAAAAGCATTATGCAAAGCCGTAGCCAGCAGGTCGGCCAGGGTATTCATGACCAAGACGTCCTGCGGGGTGAAGGCATTCTCATTCTGGCTTTCTACGTTGAGCACCCCCAGCAGCGTTTCGCCGTAGGAGATCGGGATGCATAGTACGGCCCGCGCATCAGGCAGCACGCCCTGTAATTGGGCCTCCCCTGTGGTCTGCACCAATGCACTTTCACCGGTGCGGGCGACACGACCTAAGATGCCCGTTCCCAATGGGATGCGTTTGCCCAGCGCCTGGGAAGTAGTCCCCGCCTCTGCTTTGATTTCGATGTCCTTGGTGGCGTAGTCCAGGATGCCGATACCGATATGGTCGAAGTGGAAATCCTTCTGAATGTGGCCCACGATTTCAGCCAGCATCTGCTCCGAATCCTCGCTGGATATTGCGGTCTTGGAAATATTGTTGAGGAATGCGAATTGGCGAGCCCGACGCTGTTCCTCGGCGAATAAGCGAGCATTCTCCACTGCCACCGACACCTGGCCGGCCGCAATCTGCATCACTTCCAGGTCGCGCTGCTCGAAGGCGAATTCACGCACCGTACTCATGGCCGCCATCATTCCCGCAGGCTTGCCTCCGAGCAGGATAGGGGCGCCGCAAAAGCACTTGGCTGGTTTCCCCGGCACGTAAGTGACACCCAAACGCTCGCGTGCCTTCTCCAGATCGGAGTGGATCAGGAGCGGCTGGCCGGTGCGGATCACGTAGTCGGTCAGACCGTTGCCGACTTTGCGGGAGCGCTTGGAGCGAACTTCGCTGTCCACCACTTCCAATTCGAAGCGGATCTCATCGCCTTCCTGGAACGCGATGTAAAAGTCGCTGGTATCGAAGATTTGTCCCAGCTCCTTCTGGATGGCGCGTAGGATCTCGTCCTGGTCGAGACGGGAACTGATCGCTTGCCCAATCTGCGTGAGCAGCTCGAATTCCTTGGTGCGGCGTTGGGCATCGTGCATTATGACGTAATTTTCCAGGGTCAGCCCGATCTGCAGGGCCAGTCCAATCAGCAGACGCAGGTTTGACGATCCAAACATTCGGCGCTGGGCATGCGGAAAGAAGATCACGCCGAAATTGTGTTCCCGTGTCTGCAGGCTGACCGCGGTAAGGTTACGAATATTTTCTTCGGTCAAAACCTTGCGAAACTGCTCAAAGCGCCCTCCGGGAAACGCGGGCAGCGGCTCCTGCATCTCGGGCACGCCGTGGAAGGTGACGAATCCGCCTCGCCGGTAGGCGAGTTCGCAGAGATATTCTCCCGCCCCACTCTTCTCCAGCTTGCCCACAAATTCAGGGGAAAAGCCACGCTGCGCCGAAGGCAGGATGGCGCGCCAGCGCTCGGAGATACAGATAACGGCGCGACCAGCGGGCAGTGGCGCTACCAGCCGATCCAGAATGCTTTGCATGCTGGGCACCAGGTCCTCGGCTGAGAGCAGCCGCATCGGATCCACGCCCAGGGTGGAGAAGGCCAGCGCGTTTTCCTGCACCGCGTTACGCTCATTCTCAAACAGCACCATCACCATGGCGATTCCCAGAAGCATCTGCGGGATCGGACCCAGCAAATCGAACAGCTCCACATAGGAATTACGGAACTGGCCAAATGCCATCAAGACCGCCCACAACGCCAGCGCCATTGCCAGCAGGCTGAACGCGAGCGAATTCCTACGCTGGGCGTAGCGATAGAAATAGGCTGAGCAGTACAGGAGCACGATCGCCAACCCCACTTCCAGGCTGAAACGTGGGTTGGGGAGTACTTCCGGGCGGAATACGCCGCCCACCATATGAGCGTGCAGATTCCAGTAGCTGAGCGCGGCGCCCGCCAAGCCGACTACGACGTCATACCAGCGTAGCCGGAATCTCTCGCGCATCAGGCGAGTCGAGATAAAGATGCAAAGTGCCATCGCCACCAATAGGAGGGAGCTGCAGAGGGAGACCACGGCTGAGGGCTGGCGGAAGGTGCTCCATGCCCCCAGCGCGTAATGCAGCGCGTAGGCCGCCCAGCCCAATTGCCAGGCACGAAAATAATCTTGCCGACTTTGCTCGTAAAGGTAGGTAAAGACGAGGAATAGCAGCAGGGCGACTACGCCCGGCACCACCACCATAGTCATCGCGACGCTGTTCATGGCGCTGGAAACAGCTCTCCACAGCCCTTAAGGAACGACGCAAAAGGGGGTTTGTCTATCAATGTTTTCATATCGTGGCTGGTAAAACAACCGATTTAAATACACCAAAGACACTAACGAAATTGGGCCGATCCCCAGCCGGTGAACCAGCTTTGATGCCGCCCTGAGGCCGCAGGTCGGTTTGCAGGCGGTTTTTTTGTTCCAATCGTAACCTGCCACGTGATTACCTCCGGCGTCGTTCCCCCAGTATTCCTGGTCCCTTGTCGCTGAATGTTGAGTAGCACCAGGGAATGGTGTAGAAGATACGGCATGAATCGCATTGCCCTCGGAGTTCTGTGCGGAATTGCGTTCGGACTGATCGACGTCCTGATGACTGTTTTCGGAAATCATCCCGACAGAACCACGGGAATGTTGCTACAAGCTTTCTCCAGCCGCTTCGCTATCGGGTTCCTGGCGGCCAACGTTTCGCTGCGCGTTCATCCGGCTGTGGCTGGTGCGCTAGTAGGGTTGTTGGTAAGCCTGCCAGATGCTTTTGGCCTGAAGTCTTACTTTGGGATCCTAGGAACCGGTCTGCTATTTGGTGCACTCGCGGGATGGGCAGCGAAGACTTGGGCAACCTAAGTCTCGGAAGAACACAAGCGAACACAAACAGGAAAGCGTCTTCTGATGCAGCTCTAACTATGCCGTCGCGCCACGTATTCCGGGCCGCCCCTGTTCCTGACTGCTTGTGGATACACTTTCTGGTGTGTAGGGCGTGTGGTCTGAATCTCAGCCCGTATAAAATAGTGAGAACATGAATCCGTCTAATCCATCAACTCAGGCCGTTGTCAAAACGCCGCCTGTGGCTGCGCCAGGCCCTTCGAACTTCATACGCGACATCGTTCTCGAAGATCTGAAGGCCAACAAGTATGGAGGACGCGTGCAAACGCGTTTCCCGCCGGAACCGAACGGCTATCTGCACATCGGCCATGCCAAATCGATTTGCCTGAACTTCGGTCTGGCGGCCGAGTTTGGCGGTAAGACCAATTTGCGCTTCGACGATACCAATCCATCGAAGGAAGAAACTGAGTACGTCGAGTCTATTAAAGAGAATGTAAGGTGGCTCGGATTCGATTGGGAGGATCGCCTCTTTTATGCATCCGACTACTTCGACCAACTGCATGAGTGGGCGGTCACACTCATCAAAGCCGGCAAAGCCTATGTCGATGATCTGACGGCGGACGAGATTCGCATGCACCGCGGCACGTTGACTGAACCGGGCAAAGATAGCCCCTATCGAAAGCGATCGGTGGAGGAAAACTTAGACCTCTTCGAACGCATGCGGGCCGGAGAATTCCCCGATGGCTCGCGAGTTCTACGGGCAAAAATTGACATGGCTTCGCCCAACCTGAATATGCGCGATCCGGTCATGTACCGTATCCTGCACGCCGAACACCACCGCACGGGAAATAAATGGTGCATTTATCCGATGTACGATTACGCCCACGGCGAATCTGATTCCATCGAAGAAGTCACGCATTCCATCTGTACCCTGGAGTTTGAGGACCATCGGCCGCTCTACAACTGGTTTATTCAACAACTGGGCATTTTTCCATCGCGACAGATCGAATTTGATCGTCTCAACCTCACCTATACGTTGCTCAGCAAGCGCAAGCTGTTGCAGTTGGTCGAGGAAGGCCATGTGAGCGGTTGGGACGATCCCCGCATGCCGACGATTTCCGGGATCAAGCGCCGCGGCTATACCCCAGAAGCTATCCGCAATTTCTGTGGCGCCATTGGGGTTTCCAAGACCAACGGTTCGATCGAACTCGCCATGCTCGAACACTTCGTGCGCGAGGACTTAAACAAGCGAGCCCAGCGGGTGATGGCCGTGCTCCGGCCGTTGAAAGTTGTGATCGACAACTACCCGGAGAATCAGATCGAAGAGATGGACGCGGTAAATAATCCAGAAGATCCCAGTGCGGGCACTCGCAAAGTATCGTTCTCCCGCGTGCTTTACATTGAGCAGGATGATTTCCGCGAGGATCCACCCAAACAGTATTATCGGCTATCTCCCGGCCGCGAGGTGCGGCTGCGCTACGGCTATTTCGTGACGTGTACGAGCGTAGTTAAGAAGGACCAAGGTGAGGTTGCCGAAGTCCATTGCACCTATGATCCCCAAACGCGCGGTGGGAATTCTCCGCCGGACGGACGCAAAGTGAAATCAACGATTCATTGGGTTTCAGCGGCCCATGCGATCGATGCCGAAGTGCGAATTTATGACAATCTCTTCCTGAAGGAAGATCCAAACCAAACTGAGGCGGGACAGAACTTTACTGCAAATCTCAATCCGAAGTCGCTCGAAATCCTAAGCCCCGCGAAGGTCGAACCTTCCCTGGCCAACGCAACAGTGGGGAACCGTTATCAATTCGAACGGCTGGGATATTTTTGCGTTGATCCCGACTCCGCTCCCGGGAAACTAGTTTTCAATCGCACGGTGGCATTGAAAGATACTTGGGCAAAAATCGAAAAGAAGACAGAGAAGGGCAGCCCGAAAAGGTGACAAGCATATCCGGGCCGTGGCGGGACGGTTAGATTTTGATCTCCAAGCCCTCCGCCGCAGCTCGAACCTTGGGATAGTAATTGCGCGCTTCCTTGACCACCCCGTCGATACAACGGTCATCGTGGTCGGGATCGTGATGATAAAGGACTAACTCCTTCGCTCCGCTCTCCATGACGACCTTGATGGCCTCGCGCCAGTGGCTGTGTCCCCAACCGCGTTTGCGCGCCGCGTATTCTTCGGGAAGATACTGCGCATCATAAATGAGCACATCAGCGCCAGCGGCTAGCTTGCGCACATTTTTGTCAAACACCGCGTCGCCGGGTTCATTGTCGGTGGCGTATACCATCACACCTTCTTTGGTCTCGAGGCGGAAACCCAGGCAACCTTGGGGGTGGTTCAACCACGTCGCCTGCACCGTCAAATCATCCAGCGAGACCCGCCCTTCTTCGATGTCATGGAAATCGCGATGCGCTTTCATTTCGGTCATGTCGACGGGGAAGTAAGGAGAGGCCATCTGCTCTTCCATCACTCGCTTCAGACTGCGTATCCGGCTGGAGGAGTGAA
>JABCYV010000278.1 GCA_013290025.1 Acidobacteriota bacterium | reverse complement strand
GCAGGCGCAGGCCTTCGGCTCCGGACTCAGTGCAGACGACGGCGTAGCCGTTGCGCTCCAGGGTGGCACGAACATAAGCCATGACGGCGGGCTCGTCCTCAATCAGCAACACTGGCAAGGTGACGGGCTTGGTTGCGGAAAGTGTCATCACTGTACGACTCCAGCAGCGGCCCCAACCGAGGCCGTTTCTAACGTCGCAGGAAGGCGGACGATGAACGTGGCGCCCTCTGCGTCCGTATTGTTATGGCAAAGAATTTCGCCTCCGTGCTCGTGCACAATCCCATAGCAGATGCTCAAGCCCAGACCCGTCCCTTTTCCGACCTCCTTGGTGGTAAAGAACGGATCGAAGATGCGCTCGGCGTGGGAGATGCCTTGGCCATTGTCGCGAAAGGAGACCTCGACAAAACTTCCAATGCGGGCGGTCATGATCTCAATTCGGGCGGGACGGGCCGTTTCTCGCACCGCATCGTAAGCGTTGTTAAGAATATTGAGAAACACCTGCTGTAACTGGTGGGAGTCGCCGATCACGTGCGGCAGTTCATGATCGAGTTGCTCGATTATCTCTACTCCGTGGCTCTGGAAGTCGTATGCCCGCAATTGCAGGGTGCGGCGCAGGATAGTGTTCAATTGTACGGGCCTGCGCTGCGGCGGCATTTGTCGAGCAAAGCTGAGCAAGTTCTGCACAATCTGCTTTGTGCGTTGCGCTTCTTGCAGAATGACCCGCATGTCCTTGCGCGCGCTCTCAGGCAACTCTGGGTTTTCCATGAGCAGGTCGGCGAATCCGAGAATGGCGGTGAGGGGGTTGTTGACTTCATGGGCGACTCCGGAAACTAGTTGGCCAACCGCCGCCATTTTTTCAGCGTGCATCAGCTTGGACTGCAGCGTAGCGGCGTCGGTGACGTCGGTCATGACTACGACCAGACTGGTAACACCACCCTGCTCATCACGCATCGGGCTCAGATTGACGGAAAACTGACCGACGCGGCCATCGCCCCGCAAGATCTGGAGATCGAGATTGTCTACCTGACGCCCGGCCACCGTGGCGCTCATGGCGTCGGTCAAGACGGAGCGGCGGGCAGGTGTAACGAGATCCTCCATGGGGCGCCCCACCAACTGCCTCTGCTCGTAGCCCATGTCGGACCAGCGGCGGTTCGCGTAACTGATCAGACCGGCTGTGTCCGCGACCAGGATCAGGCTTTGCGTGTTGTTCAGAATCTTTCCCGAGAAGTCGCGCTCCCGCTGCAATTCCGCCTGGAACGTCTTGAGACCGCTTACATCGAGTATGAGACCGCGGTACTGCACAATCCGATCCTGGGTGTCACGCACCGCGAAAGCGTTGATTAGCACGTAGACCGGAGACCCGTCGCGGCGGCGTAGAGTCTCCTCGCGATTGCGTACGACGCCATGCTGTTGCATCTGTTCCGCGAGTTCGTGGTACCGCCCCGGTGAGAAATACACCTGGGTACGAATGTCGGTTTGCAGCAGCTCTCCACGGGCGCTGTAGCCGAGCATACGTACCAATGCGTCGTTGACTTCGACGAAACGACCCTCGGGCGTGGAGAAAAACAATCCCTCCTGGATGTTGTCGAACAATTCCCGGTAGCGACGCTCCGCCTCGCGCCGGTCGGTGACGTCCTTGAGAACGTGGATCGTCTGCAGACCCTCGCTGCTGGCACTATGTACGCGGGAAGTCGATACTAGGTAGGTCCGGTCCAGGACGGGATGAGCGTATTCGTCGGCGGCGGTGTTGGTCGGACCGCAAAAAGGACAGGAACGAAATGGCGCTTCGGTTCCCATGGCCAACAAGGCGCACATGTTGACGCCGATGAGGTCCTGCGGCTCCGCACCGATGAACTCCGCCAGGGACCGGTTCACCCGCAGGATATTGTCAGCGTGATCGTGCGCGACGATGAAATCGGTGATGGCATCGAAGATCTCGATCCAGTGCCGATTCGCCTGATCCATCCGGGTAAACAACCGGGCATTCTCCAGGGCAACCGAGGCCAAGCGGCTCGCTTCCAACAAACTACCCAATTGACCACCCAAAATCGTGGCCTTGGCAGCTAGGTCGTCGCTGAAGAAATCTGGGTCGGAGCTGTGTAGAAATGCGGCCGCTCCAATCACTTCTTGGGCGGCTACCAAGGGCGCAATCATTAGGGACTTGGCCCGAAACTCGGCAGCCAGAGGATAGCTGGCGGGGTCCAAGCGGTTGACATAAACCGTGTTACGTTGACGAACCGCTTCCGTCATGACGGCGTTCTGGCCGGTCCTCAGCCGAGTCCCGCGAAAACGATCTGCCATCATGCCATCCGCCTCCGCAGCCACCAGTTCTTCGCGATCGGAAGAGAATTGCCACAAGTACGCCCCATCCACCTGAAAGAACTCACGGGTAGTTTGACAGAACAGCCGGATTAGAGCGGTGGCTTGAATCCCTTGGGAAGCTGCGGTGGAGAATCGTAGAAGCAGCCTTTGAAAAGCCTCATCCGACCGCGGATCCGGCCCTTCCAGTGCGGTCGTTTCTCCTGATTCCATGAGCAGATGCTTGGCACCGCAATTTTCGACCACAAGTAATTGAATATACAGGAAAACTAGCCTGCAATCTCAATTTGAGTCAAGGGAAAAGGGCACAGGTGCCGAGATATGCAAATCCCATTGATCGGGCACCCTCCGTCTCAAAATGAGAGCAAGGCCCCTAACTGAGACGCGTCTTACCGTGGTCAAGCCCCAGGTCGACCACTGGTGATGCCATGTAAGTCATTCTTCAACATATACCTACCACCAATATCTCGACTCGTCCCCAATTTCATGAATGCTGGCATGGCTGTTGCACTTAGTGCATATGACACCAAGGAGGAGCTGTGTCTTTTGCAACCGCAAGGCACATCTTGGCTGGCGTGTTTTTCGCTCTGCCAAGCCTGGTGGGGGTGGCTATAGCACTCCCTCCGTTGGGAATGCTGGCTCAAGAGATCCCGCTCCCAGACAAAGATCAACTGACGAGGAAGGTTAAGAACAAAGTATCTCCGGTGTACCCGGAGATTGCGCGCCGCATGAACATCACTGGCACGGTCAAGGTGATGGTGATAGTAGCTCCAAACGGCACCCTGAAGAGTTCGAAAGCAGTAGGGGGTCATCCCGTGTTGGTGAATGCGGCTATGGATGCGATCAAGAAGTGGAAATTCGAATCGGCGATCGAAGAGAGTTCCGGGATCGTCGAATTCAAATTTCAGCCTCAGGACTAACGGAACAGGATCCGAGAAAGTGCAATCGGAGACCAGAGGGGACGGCAGCCTGAAAGTAGCGTAGCGGAGGAGCAACAATGAAGATTGGCAAGAAACTCTATGTAAATTTCGGGGCCGTGCTGGCGATGGTTTTGGTGCTTTTCCTGGTGAACCTCATTGCTGTACGGCGTGAGCACAGCGCCAAGGCCGCGGCCTCCCAGGCGTTGGGACTGGCGGACGCTACCGACGCGGTCAAGTTTCAGATGATGCAGAACCGCCTCTACCTCAGCAATTACTTGCTCAGCGGCGACAGCCGGGAAGTAGAGCGCATGAACGACGGCTTGCGCATGTTGACCGACAAGCTGCAGAGCACGGAAAACCTGGCTGAATCGGAACAGCAGAGAACGGCTCTGGAGAAGGTAAAGCAGACTGAACAGAACTGGGGCCGGGAATTCGCCGCGCCGCTGGTGGAAAAACGAAAGGAAGTAGACAGCGGAAACGCCACGGTGGCGGAACTGCAAATTTTTTACCTGCAGAAGGACGCTGGTTCTTGGGTGAAAACCTCAACCGAGTACCTAGATGCGGCCGATCAGGAAAACAAAAAACTTCTCGAGGAACGGCGTAAGTCAGACGAAACCGCGGCTACCGCGACCATCGTGATGGCGTCCCTTAGCACCATGGTGGCTTTGATCCTGGGTGTGGTCATTGCCTTCACCACGGCCAAGTCCATCACCGAGCCACTGAACAACTTGATGAAGGTTGCTCAACAGATCGGGAGCGAAGGGGATCTGGATCACGAGATTGATATCAAACGCAACGATGAGATTGGCGAGCTAGCTCGCACATTTGCCAAGATGGTGACCTATCTCAAGGAGATGGCGTCGGTTTCTGAAGCGATCGCGGGAGGGAACCTGGGAGTGAAAGTCCAACCCCGATCGAAGAAAGACACACTGGGCAATGCCTTCATCCGCATGATCGACGGCCTCAGAAATCTGGTCTTGAATGTGCGCGATGCGGCCTCCCAAGTGGCCAGTTCTTCCACGCAGGTAGCCGGGGCTTCGGACGAATCCGCGAAGATCAGCTTGCAGACCGCTTCGGCGATCGACGAAGTCACCAGCACCATGCACGAGATGAGCGTCAACGTGCAGAACATGGTAAAGAGCACGCAGACTCAGGCCTCGAGCGTCAGCGAAACTTCGGCGTCGATTGACCAGATGGTGGCCTCCATCCAGCGAGTAGCGGACACGGCCAAGGTCCTGCTGGACATCTCTAACCGCTCCCGGGAGGAAGTGCATAGTGGCATCACCACAATGGACAAAGCTACGGACGGGTTGAACCGGATCAATACTACGATTCGTTCCTCGGGCGAAATCATCGGAATTCTGGGTCAACGAGCCGACGACATCGGAAAAATTATCGAGGTCATCGACGACTTAGCCGAGCAGACCAACCTGTTAGCGCTGAATGCCGCGATTGAAGCGGCACGCGCTGGAGAGCATGGTCTGGGCTTCGCCGTGGTCGCCGATGAAGTTAGAAAACTGGCGGAGAAGTCGGCGCAGTCCACCAAGGAAATCTCCGAGCTCATCCAGAGTATTCAGAAAGAAGCCCGCAAGGCGGTGGAGAACATGGAACGGAGCACCGGCATCGTGAACGACGGGCTGGGGCTAGGCCAGGAGTTGAACGGCGCTCTGCGCAAGATTTCGAATGTGGTCACGGAGGTCTACAAGTTCGCCCAAGAGATCGGCGCGGCCACCAACGAGCAGTCGCATGGATCTTCGCAGATCGCGCGAGCCACCACACGGCTGAACGAGATTACCCACGAAATCAATTCCGCGGTGGAAGAACAGGCGTCGGGCGCGCAGGCTGTGGTCAAAGCCATGGAGCGGATGCGCGAACTGGTGCAGCAAACCACGTCAGGGTCAACCGAGCTCGCCGCTTCAGCGGAACAGATGTCAAAGATGTCACGCGAGCTGCTGGACTCCATGGATCGGTTCGCGCTGGAGCAAATCGAACGGGCGACCTCGCACTATGAGGAAAGAGCCGGGGTCAGAGGCAGCGTTCGCCACGCAGCGGCCGGTGCCCGTAGCTGAAATTGGGGAGCTTCATGAACCGCGAATTGCACATCGTTGGCTTCCAGGTGGGACGTGAAACTTATGGCGTGCCCATCACTGCTTTGCATGAGATCGTGCGCGTGCCCGAGATCACAGCGGTGCCGGATGCGCCAGACTACATGGAAGGGGTTATCAATCTGCGGGGCAAGATTGTCTCGGTTATCGATTTGCGCAAGCGATTTGGCGAGAAGAATATCCAGGCCGGCCGGCGTAACCGGATTCTGGTGGTGGAACACAACGGGCGGCTCTCCGGTCTGATCGTGGATTCCGCCTCCGAGGTTCTGAAGATTCCCGCCGCTGATGTCGACTCTTCCCCCACGGTGTTTCAAGAGAGCGGGCTGAATTGCGTGACCGGACTGGGCAAGTTTCGTGGACGCCTGATCGTGTTGCTGGATCCGGCCAAATTACTGG
>JABCYV010000277.1 GCA_013290025.1 Acidobacteriota bacterium | reverse complement strand
TGCTCATTCTGGATCATGTTGCTGGAACCAGCTTTTTCATCCCATCGAATCTGGTCATTAGTGACCAGCTCCAGCCACACTCCGGGGGATCAACGCTTCTGTGGCAGCACTTGTTCTGGTTCTTTGGACATCCTGAGGTCTACATCGCGATTGTGCCTGCCTTAGGGATCGTTTCTCATATTCTGATCACCAGCATGCGCCGGCCAATCCTTAGTCATCGAGTGGTGATTTATTCCATGGGGGCGATCGCGGTCCTCAGCTACATGGTTTATGGCCACCACATGTTCGTGAGTGGAATGAATCCGGTTTCATCGCTGGCGTTTTCATTCCCCACGCTGGTGATCACAATTCCAAACACTATCGTGGTGCTGATATGGATTGGAAGCTTGTACGGCTCCAAGTTGCGGATCACGACGGCATCGCTGTTTGCGCTGGGCTTCATTTCGATGTTCGTCAGCGGCGGAATCAGCGGCTTTTTCCTGGCGCAACCATCGATTGATATCATGCTGCACGCAACCTATTTTGTGGTTGGACACTTCCACATGGTGATGGGGGTAGCAGCCATGTTTGGCATCTTCGCCGGAACTTACTTCTGGTTCCCGAAGATGACCGGGCGAATGATGAATGAGACTTTAGGGAAAATCCATTTCTGGCTTAGCTTTGTGGGCACGTATTGCATCTTCATGCCGTTCCATTACCTGGGGATAGCAGCGAACGTCCGTCGTTACTCAGCCTTTGTGGATGACTACCTGAAGCCGCTGATCCCGGTACACCAGTTCATCACGGTCGCTGCCCTGCTGACGGGCGCAGCCCAGCTGATTTTTGTGTACAACTTGATTCACAGCCGGTTTTGGGGCAAGCCGGCGCCCGATAATCCGTGGGAAGGCACGTCGCTGGAATGGAGCACTCCGACCACACCGCCGCCCCACAACAATTTTGGCGACAAACTGCCAGTCGTCTACCACGATCCCTATCAGTATGGCGTGAAGAGTTCCACTGGCGACTACGTCATGCAAGCTTCGCCGGAAAAAGTAGTAACGCTGAGCGAGGAGAAATAGCCGGGCTGACCCGGAGGACGCGTATTAGGGGAGTTTAGTGCATGGCAACTACGGTTCATGAACCACCGAAGATTGATCCGCGTCGTTCGCCGGATGGCCAGTCACCCGATCTCGGACAATCCGGAAACGGCGGTTGGCGAAACCTGGTTCCAACGGATGGAGATTCGCGTCTCGTTCAGGACTACTCTCCGCCTCCTTCTTCGACGGGCATTTGGGTGGTGCTTTTTGCCATCACGATGATGTTTGCGGCGTTCACCAGCGCGTTGTTCGTTCGCAAAGGTTCATCGCTGGACTGGCGGCACTTCACCTTGCCCTCAATCCTCTACTTCAACACGATTGTCCTTTTCGCCAGCAGCGTGACTTTGGAGCTATCGCGTCGCCGGGTCTCTGCCTCGGTGGGCGGTTTGAAAGCTCAGGGTGAGGGCCCCGCAGGTTGGCTGTATGGGACCCTGTTTCTGGGATTGCTCTTTGTCGTGGGCCAATACGTCGCTTGGCTTCAGTTGCGCGCGGACGGCCTCTATCTGGCTACTAATCCGAGCAGTTCTTTTTTTTACGTGTTGACCGCCACACATGCCTTGCATGTGCTGGGCGGACTGGGCGGGTTGACCTATGTCATCGATAAGCTCAGGAAATCGGTCTTGCGACGCAGCACGATGGATGCAGCGGCCCGTTATTGGCACTTCATGGATGTTCTGTGGCTGTATCTGCTTTTTCTGCTCTGGATGAAGCTTTAGCGGACAACATTTAGGAGGTTGCCGTGAGCCACGCCGATTTAACCATGCAAGGCGAGCCAGCAGGTTTGTTGGCGGGACCCCCGTTCGCCATTCCGACAAAAAAGCTGGCGATGTGGCTGTTCATCATCGCCGACACGATGACTTTCGCGGCGTGTCTGATCGCCTATGGATTCCTGCGCAACGGCACAGCCAACTGGCCCAGACCTTTCCACAGCATCACCAACGTCGCGCTCATGACTCTCATTCTTTTAACCAGCAGCTTGACCATGCTCCTCGGAGTGCGCGCTGCGAAAATCGGGGATAAGGCTGGAGCTTTCCGATGGACCATGATTACCGCCGCCGCTGGCATTCTCTTCGCTTTGCTGCACATTCGCGAATGGCTAGGGCTGATCGGCGAAGGCATGACCCTCTTGAAGAATCCCTGGGGAACCGGACTATTCGGCACAGCCTTCTTTAGTATCACCGGGTTGCATCTCACGCACGTTACATGTGGCGTGATCGCTCTGATCGTTGTGGGTTTGCGTTACCAGGGCGGCCGCTACAACGCGGATGATATCGAAGTTCTCAGTCTGTACTGGCACTTCGTGGATATAGTCTGGATGTTTGTCGTACCGTTCGTTTATCTCTTGAATCTCGCCCACTAGAACCAAAGCTGGAGCATAAAATTATGACAACAGCAGAAGTGAAGAAAGCTGGAATCGGGAAGGACCTGATCGTTTATCTTTGTCTGTTGGCGTTCGCCGGATTGCAATTCGTGATTGCTTATCAGAATATTGATGCCTGGCAAATGTTCGCGCGCATGCTGGCGGTCGCATTGGTTGAGGCGGGGTTAGCGGTCATGTTCTTCATGCATCTGTGGACGGAAAAGCGCGGATTCGTATTGTTTGTTCTAATCTTTACAGGTTTCGTGCTGTTAACTATGCAATATGGGTGGACGGACAGCTTCCGGCTGCTAAGGTGCGGTACGAATTGTTCGTGATAGGGAGAAACAATGAGGTTGGGTAGACAACCACGGCTCCTTCTGATCGTTGGGGCGATGCTGGTATTATTCACTTTCGCCGTGCCAGCCCTGGCGCAGAGCTGCGCCCTGTGCTACACCCAGGCCGCCTCCGCGGGGGCTCGAATGATTCAGGCGTTGCGCAGCGGGATTCTGATCCTTATACTTCCACCTACGTTGATGTCCATTGGCATGATTTTCATCGTTTACCACAAGCGAAATCAGTTCAGAGGCGTGGACGGCGCCGATGAATCGGACCGAATCAAATAGAAGTGTCCTGTCGAGCTCAGTGACCATCCTATGGCTATGTCCCACGCGATAGCAGATCCGGGCCGAATGGCTGCCGTTATTTCCAAGCTGCGGGAGTACTACACGCTGACCAAACCCGAAGTGAACCTACTGATATTGATGACCACTTCGGCAGGCTATTATTTGGGTTCCCAGGGTCCCTTCAAAGTAGGCAGACTCGTCAGCACACTGGTTGGAACGTTACTGGTCGCGAGCGGCACCGCAACGCTCAACCAGCTTATGGAGCGGCGATATGACGCGCAGATGCGCCGTACCGCCAACCGACCGCTTGTTTCTGGCAAACTCAGTGCCTGGGAAGCCTTGTGGTTCGGGCTTGGATTGAGTGTTGCCGGAGGTCTGTGCCTCGCGGCGGCGGTCAATGGGCTGTCAGCCTTGCTCGCTATCTCCACTCTGCTGGGCTACCTTCTGGTCTACACCCCGCTGAAGAGGATCACTCCGCTTTGCACGCTTCTGGGGGCGATTCCCGGAGCGATGCCGACTCTGATTGGATGGGCCGGGGCATCGGGCAGTATCAATCGGCAGGCTTGGTTTCTGTTTGCCGTCCTTTTTCTGTGGCAATTCCCCCATTTCCTGGCGATTGCCTTAATGTATCGCGAGGATTATTCGCGCGCAGGTTTTCGGATGTTGCCCCATTTCGACGCCGATGGACGGTTCACCAGGGCGGAAATTGTCGGCTTTACCATTATCCTGGTGCTCATTACGATGTTGCCATTAGCAGGCCGAGGCGGCGCAGCCTACTTGTTGTGCATGTCGGGAGCAGGAGCCTTTTTTCTGTATCACGCAGCCAACCTCGCCAAGTCGACTTCAAAGATCCTGGCCAGCCGCGTAGTGCATGCCTCAGTAATTTATTTGCCAGTGGTTTTGGCCATCATGATGGCTTGGAAGTCGTGAAGTTTTATGTTTGTTCCAGACGCTCCTGATCGGAGCGAGATCTCAAAATCTATCGTTGGTATCAATTCCGAATCCCAGAATCGCATTCACCTCGACTGGTTGATCGCCGCGCATAGCCGGCCGGAATTTCCACCCTGGCAATGCAGCCATCACTTTACTAGTCATCTCGCTACCACTTGACTCCAGTACTTGGAGATTCGTCAGCAGTCCAGAGCGGTCGAGAACGCAAAGTACCACGAGGCGTGAGCGATGTAAATTTGCCGGCAGCTCAGCCCGGATCGCCTCGGGCGCGGAAAGGTCTCCTGCATAGTGACGCTTCGCCGAAGTGGAATCGCCGAACTCCAACACTGCAGTTCCCAAGCCAGTTTCGATATAGATGGTGTACACCTTGTCGGCGTTCAGCCTGCCGTAGAAGTTGAATGCGCCACCCGAGCGTGGGCTGGCTTCGATGGTGATCCCGGGGCCGTGGTGGTCGTTTGTCGAAGAGCGTCCCGAACCGTTCGGCTGGTTCGAGCCGGAACCAAAGCTCGGCAACGTGACCGCGCTACTATTTCCACTTCCACCCCTTACCGCGACCCCGGGAATGGCTGGAGTTCCACTGGTTCCGCTGCCCGCGCCGCCAGGACCCGGATAGGGCGAGATTCCGTTTTTCGCCATCACATCAGAGCCGCGACCACTACCTTCTTTTCCCGCGCCTGGCCCTTCCCCGGAAGATCCGCTTCCTGGCCCGTTGCCTCGGCCAATTCCGCTGCCGCCACCCGATCCGCCCAAGCCGGGTTTGTCCCCTCCCGATGGAGACATCGCCAAGGAGCCAGTACCACCGCTGCCCGGCACGCCGATACCTGATCCAGGTCGGCTAGAGACCACAATTGCGGTTCCAGTGCCGCTGCCACCGCTCTTCGGGGGCGCTGCCACCGAGCCAACGTCGAGAGGACCGCCACGTCCCGAGCCACGGCTTCCGCTGCCCTGGCCGGTCAGCGAACCGCCGCCAGAAATCGTTGGAGGGGGAGGAACCACCATGGCTCCGCCTCCCAAGCCGTTAACCGGCTGATGCTGTCCCGACCCTCCACCCATTTGAACCGGAGGCGGAACGACAGAAGGATTCCCCAGGCCGCCTCCCAAGCCCCCCACAGTGCTGCGCTCCATTGATGCCCCCCCCATCTGTGACGGCGGTGGGACAATCTGTTTGCGCAATTCACCCGCGCCGAAGCCCGGTCCTGCAGCCGCAAGGTCGCGAGCAACGGAGGGCGCAGGCGCAATCACGCTGGGTGCGGGAAGCGTGAGCCGCGAGCTCGAGTTGGCAATTCTCTCTGGCGCTGATACCGGTGGCGGAACTACCAACGCTGGCTGCGAGCCGGCCAGGCGAAGCGTAGCGATATCGCGCTGCTGAGCTGAGGGAGCAGGCGGAACTACGCTGCCGTTCAGCGCTGGCCCAGTTTGCATCTGGTCGCGTTGCACCTGCGGAGTCGGGGCAATCACGCCGGCGTTCAAGCCCGGGGCCGACCGCATCTTGTCAGGTTGGACCTCGGGTGGTGGAGGCACCGCGGTGGGCGAAAGCGCTGGAGTCCGCAGCGAGGACTTCAACCCCTCCGCCGGCGCAGGTCCTGGAACCGCTTTCATCGCCAGTAAATTGGCCACCGCCGAATCAGAATGCGGCAGATTCAGTTTGGGTGCATCCACTACCGTTTCTCGCAGTGAATTTCCGCGAGCCACGCGGATAGTCTGGGTACGGTGATGGGCTTCCTGTCCACCAGAACGGCCGGAGCGTCCG
>JABCYV010000276.1 GCA_013290025.1 Acidobacteriota bacterium | reverse complement strand
AGTAGCTTTCCCTGCCTCGCATGGTCTCCTACCCTCGCCGCCCGCAAAGCGGACAGATCACTTGCTAATCCAACCGGACAGATCATGTGCTAACGACACTCCACGCAGCCCAACTTGACATGGAGAGACTCCGGGCATACTCTGCCGCGACAGTTCCAGCCAGAGTTTCGTGACTGGTTCTTGCGCTCTGATTTTTGCGCTCTAATCTAGTAAGGAGGAGTCCATGTACCTACTATGGTGGATTATCGTGGGTTTGATCGCAGGCTGGGCCACCGGGAAAATTATGAAGGGTGGTGGCTATGGTGTCGGCATGGATATCGTGATCGGTATGGTGGGCGCGATTATTGGCGGATTTATCATGCGCCTGGCCGGATTTTCATCTGAGGGCGGGCTTATCTACACCATCCTGGTCGCGATTCTCGGAGGGGTCATCCTCACCTGGATCATTCGCCAATTAAAGAAGGCATGACCACTCGGAAGCGGGCTTTCGCGCCGCATCGGGAGTTAGCGGCTAGCTAGGATGAATCTGCACAAGCTCCGGCTTCTGTTGCGGATCTCTGGAACCGGGGGCCCAACGACTAGGCTTGGCGGAAGCCGCGCGGAATTGGTTGACGAACGAACCCACGGCCATTGAACTCCTCACCAGGTGACCAAACCTCAGCCCTCCCAGGATTCTTATTTGTTCGACGTAATGTAGGCCACTGGTGGCCGCACATCCACATTGACTGCAGTCAGGTGTCCCTCCAAAGATGCAAGGCTCGACGCGGGTTTTTAGGTCGGCAGAATAGTTCGTCGACAGTTTGGAGAACGGGCAGGCCGCAGGATTTGCCGGCGGAGAAAGCAGCGACTGAGCGATGCCGGGACTCATCAACAGCTTGGGATACCGCGCGCGCAACCCCGGCAGTTTCTCAGCCACCAATCGACGATCGTCGTACGTCAGCATTTCCGCGCTTTGCTCTCCTTGTTGCGGACTGTAGAGGCTGACCCATATGCGCTTCGCTTCCGGGCGAGCATCCCAGAAGGATACATATTCCTCTAGGTAGCTGGGCCTTTGGAGCATGGGGCGAGTGATGGTCCAGTGAATGTTGACCTGGCGGCCCTCGATATTGCGCAGAATGCGATCATACGTCGCCGGCTTACGGCGCTCATCGTGATGTTCTGGGAGCCCGTCCACCGACACAGCCACTCGAGTGCGGGGAAGGCTCATCCACTCCATTGGGACGGGAATGACGGCGCTGGTTACCACCATAGTGAATATTCCCATCGCGCTGAGGGCGGGCAGAATCTTGCTCAGCTCACGGTGCCGAACCAACGGCTCACCGCCGACCAGGGAAACATGAAGGGGGCGATGCTGCCGAACCAGCTCCAACACGCCCTCCACCAGTTCGTCGCCACGAAAGTCGGCCAACTGGCGCAGCGTGACACTATCTCCCAGATGCTGGTCACCGTATGCGTAACAACCAGGACAACTCAGCGGACACTCGCGAGTAATTTCAATCGAAAGGATGGGAACCCTGCCCCGTAAAATGTTTCCGCCAGCGGCGAATAGTTCCCTTAAAGTGAGTCCAGGACGAGACTGCAAAGACTTCATCCTGGTATTAGATGCAGGTGAGCGACCACGGTAGTCAAAATCGTGAAAATTAGAACGCTATAAGAATCGGATGGTGCGATAATGATGCAACAAGAAAAGAGTTGGGTCGAGGCTGGGCATTAAACAGAATAATCCATCGTCATCGCAGCAAAAGGCAACACGAACACGCTCAGGAAATCTCCCACCGCGATATTGCAAGCCGCGTCCAGAATCCCCCTGTTTTTTGAGCTCCTCTATTTCGCCGCCTTGAGCCGCCGTTCCAATTCGTCAACTTCACGGTTCAAGCCGTTCGGGAGACGATTGCCGAACTTGGCAAAATGGTCTCTGATCAGCGGGATCTCGGCCAGCCAGCCGTCGACGTCGACACTTAGCAGCTTGGATAGATCCGCGGCGGGAATGTTCAAACCACGAACATCGAGATCGGAGGGAGCAGGGAGGCGTCCGATCGGCGTCTCAACCGCGTGGGCCTTGCCTTCACAGCGCTCGAAGACCCACTTCAGGACTCGGCTATTTTCTCCGTAACCGGGCCAGACCATTTTGCCGCTTTCATCCTGACGGAACCAGTTCACGTAATAAATCCTGGGCAGCTTCGACGGCTCTGACTGTGCCCCGATCTTAAGCCAGTGCGCGAAGTAATCACCCATGTGGTAGCCGCAGAATGGAAGCATCGCCATGGGATCCCGGCGGAGTTGGCCGACTTTGCCGGTGATCGCGGCCGTGGTTTCGCTACTGGCGGTTGCTCCCAGGAAAGTGCCGTGCTGCCAGTTCAAGCTTTCTGTAACCAGAGGAACCACGCCGGCGCGGCGCCCGCCAAAAAGGATGGCATCAATGGGCACGCCCTTCGGATCCTCCCACTCCGGTGCAATCGACGGGCACTGCTTGGCTGGAGCGGTAAAGCGTGCGTTGGGATGCGCTGCCTTGCGGCCCGAAGCCGGAGACCAGGGCCGTCGCAGCCAGTCCATCAATTCCGCCGGCTTCTCAGCGGTCATGCCCTCCCACCAAACGTCGCCTTCGAGGGTCATAGCGCAATTGGTGAAGATGGAGTTCCGGTTGACCGTGAGCATGGCATTGGCGTTCGACGTCATGCTCGTCCCCGGTGCCACGCCGAAGAAGCCGCACTCCGGGTTGATGGCGTAGAGGCGGCCGTCGGGGCCAAACTTCATCCAGGCAATGTCATCGCCGATGGTTTCCACCTTCCAGCCGGGAACCGTAGGAATCAGCATGGCAAGGTTGGTCTTGCCACAAGCCGAGGGGAATGCGCCCGTGATGTACTTCACCTGACCCGAGGGACTGATCAGCTTGAGAATGAGCATGTGCTCCGCCATCCAGCCCTCGTCGCGAGCCTGCACCGACGCAATGCGGAGCGCATGGCACTTCTTGCCTAGCAGCGCGTTGCCACCGTAACCGGAACCGAACGACCAGATTTCGCGTGTTTCTGGGAAGTGGCAAATGTATTTGTGCTCAGGATTATTGGGCCAAGCTGAGTCCTGCTGGTTTGGGCCGAGGGGAGCGCCGACCGAATGCAGACCCCGCACAAACTCACCGCTTTCGCCGAGAACGTCAAGGACATGGCTACCGACGCGCGCCATCATGTGCATATTCGCAACGACATAGGGAGAATCGCTGATCTCGACCCCGATTCTCGCGATCGGCGACCCGATCGGGCCCATGCTGTACGGGATCACATACATGGTGCGGCCCGCCATGCAGCCTGCGAACAGACCCCGCAGTTTGTCTCTCATCTTTGCTGGATCTTCCCAGTTGTTAGTGGGGCCAGCGTCGTCCTTGCTGCGTGAACAGATAAAAGTCCGGTCTTCTACCCGAGCCACATCACCTGGGCTCGACCGAACCAGAACACTATTGGGCCGTTTTTCCGCAGCGAGCGGGATCGCAACGCCGCCCAGGATCATCAGCCGCAGCATCGCCTGATACTCCTCCGGCGAACCATCGCACCAGTGCACCCGATCCGGCTTGCACATTTGCGCAACTTCTTGTACCCATTGCGCCAGATGCTTGTGGTTTTTCCCGCTGGCTGCTGATTCAGCTTCGAGAGTTTGTGTAAGAGCGGACATGAGGGCGTCTCCTAAACTAGCGGACTTAGGACATGCGATGCGACGAGGCGAAGCCGCTACTGCTCGCGGAAAGTGTCACGGACGAAAAACAAGTTTAATATTGTCTCTCATTTGAACAGGCCTTCCAAGGGTTCCCGCCCCGCGGGCTCGGCTCAGCCCCGTAAATCGTTGAAAGGACAAAGTGTTCGGACAATTTATTCTTATCCCACCGGCTGCGCGGACTCCAGCTCAGCGACAATCGCATCCAGATGACTGAGAGTTTGATTCACCGTAAGCGAGTACATCTCTCGATCAACACCCTCGCCAGATTCGAGCGCCATCTTCAAGTAATGTCCGGCGATTTCGACCGCCAATGGATCGGTGATCACTTGGCCGGTGCGGTTCTTGTATTCCACCCAGGCGGGATGCGGAAGGGCCACCCACACTGCACGTCCGTCGACTAGAAACTTGATGTCCACCGCGTCAGCGTGCCGCGTAGCAATAGCCACGATAAGCGCTTGATAGACACAATGTACATCCCGCTTGCTCCAGCGATCGATGGCGCGAAAGTCCTGATACATAGCGTTATTAAAACTATATCGAAGGTAGGAGTGGTGGGCAAACCGCTCGTCCGAGAACGGGGCACCGAGAACTACTCAATACGGTACCGTATGGCAGAAACACGAGGAAGACGTAAGTCAGCCAATGCTGGACAATTTCTCTTCAGATCGCGGCCAATCGGAATCCATCAGCCAACAAAGCGCCGTTCCTGGAAAGCGCCAGGTGCGATATCAGATTGGTGACGAGCCTTAATCTGCCTGTGTGGGCCGGGGAGACAAGGGAGGCACAGGACCTGGCCGCGTCGCACGAGGTTTTCGGCTAGCCCAGAGCCGCAATCTATCCAAATACAAATAGACGACCGGAGTGGTGAAAAGCGTAAGCGCCTGGCTCACGATCAATCCACCAACGATCGTAATACCCAGCGGGCGTCTCAGCTCTGAGCCAGTTCCAGCACCCAACGCCAGCGGCAATCCGCCCAACAACGCCGCCATGGTGGTCATCATGATGGGGCGAAAGCGAAGAATGCAGGCTTCGTGAATCGACTCAGTGGAATCTTTTCCTTCGCGCCGCTCCGCGTCCAGCGCGAAATCGATCATCATGATTGCGTTCTTCTTCACGATTCCGATCAGCAGAATGATGCCGATCAGCCCGATCACATCCAGTTCGTGCTTGGTGATCAGTAAAGCCAGAATCGCACCGACGCCAGCAGAAGGCAGCGTCGAAAGAATTGTGATGGGATGAATATAGCTTTCATAGAGCACACCGAGAACAATGTAGACCGTCACTAGTGCCGCCAGAATCAGCAGCGGTTCACTGGACAGCGATTGCTGGAACGCGGCAGCCGTCCCCTGAAAGCTGGCATTGATGGACGCAGGAAACCCAATCGAGCGTTCCGCGTTTTCGATCGCTACTGTCGCCTGCCCCAGGGAAACTCCTGGCGCGAGGTTAAACGACAAAGTGACAGAGGGATACTGGCTCTGGTGGTTGACCGCCAAGGGAGTGTTCGAAGAGCCGAAGTGGGTGAATGCCGCCAGCGGGACCGGCGTTCCGTTGGAAGCGCGCACGTAAATGTTTTGCAGCGCGTCTGGGCTCCGCGAGAATTGTGGAGCTACTTCCATGACCACGTGATACTGGTTGAGCGGTTTGTACATGATTGAAACTTGCCGTTGCCCAAAAGCGTCGTAGAGCGCATTGTCGATGTCGGCGGCCGCGACTCCCATCCTGGACGCGGTGTCGCGATCAATGATCACATTCGCTTCCAACCCCTTGTCTTGCTGATCAGTGTTGACGTCGCGGAGTTGGGGAATGGTGCGGAGTTTTTGTAGCAGCCGCGGGGACCAGTTATTCAAGTCATCGAGGTTCTCTCCCTGTAGCGTGTACTGGTATTGCGCCTGGCTTTGGCGGCCTCCGATGCTCAGGTCCTGGGCCGATTGCATGTAGAGAGTCGCACCTGGTACCACTGCCAATTTTCTTCGCAATCGGGCGATGATCTGGTCTGCGGTTATCTTTCGTTCTGCTAGAGGCTTCAGAGTGATGAACATGCGGCCCGTGTTGTAGGTAGTGTTGC
>JABCYV010000275.1 GCA_013290025.1 Acidobacteriota bacterium | reverse complement strand
AAGCGCCAGAAACTCAGGCGCAGGCAGTGGACGCGTTAATCGAGGCGGGGCAGGAGGAAGGCATCTTGCACCCAAGCAATCGCGACCTGATCCAGTCGGTAGTGGAGTTTGGCGAAAAAACCGTGCGCGAGGCCATGAAACCGCGGCCGGAAATCGTGGCTGTGGCCACCAACACCACGGTGGAGCAATTCATCGAGTTACTAAGAGCGAAGCCATTTTCTCGCGTCCCCGTGTTCGAGGGGACGATCCACAACGTTGTCGGGATCGTTTACGCGCAGGACGTGCTACAGGTGCCGGACACCGAAGCCCATGCTCGTACGGTCGACACTCTCATGCGCAAGGACGTGTACTTTGTGCCCGAGAGCAAGCTGGGTAGCGAGCTGCTGCGCGAGATGCAAAAGCACAACATCCGCATGGCGATCGTGGTCGATGAGTATGGAGGAGTCGCAGGCCTTGTCACCATCGAAGATCTAGTGGAAGAGATCGTAGGAGAGATTCGCGACGAACATGAGAAAACTGAAGTTGTTCGGGAGAGCGATCACTCCTACATCGTGCCCGGCAACATGGACGTGGATCGGCTGGACGAATTGTTCGGAATGCGTCCCGAAGGCAAAGAGTCAGCGACGGTGGCGGGTCTGGTAAGTGAACTAGCCGGCCGGATACCGCAGAAGGGCGAGGTGGTGGAGGAGGATGGCATGCGCTTTGAAGTTCTGGACTCGACCGAGCGTCGAGTGGAGCGAGTGCGTATCTCAACGGTCCAGCCTCGGCAGATGAAACTAATTTGAACTGAAGGTCCCGGTCCATTACTGCGCTCGCCCCTAACTTGCTTAGGTGAGATGTCAGTATGCAAATCTACTGTCATTTATAAAAGACGTGACACTGTGTTATCATAGTGTCACATTGGGAGGTTGACGATGGAATCGGAAACTCGCATGCGGGTCAACGAAAATGGCCGCGTCGTGATTCCAGCTTCCTATCGCAAGGCGCTGGGCATCAACGTCGGGGACGAAGTTGTGCTGCGTATCGAAGACGACGAATTGCGGATCATGTCTCTCAAGCGACGCCTCGAGCAAGCGCAGCGGCGCATCCGGCGATACATAAAGCCCGGACGGTCACTAGCTGACGAACTCATCGTAGAACGTCGCGAGGCGGCTAAACGTGAATAGGGTCGTGCTAGACGCCTCCGTCGTGTTAGCACTACTTAACAATGAGTCCGGAGCGGACAGGCTGACTCCGGACCTGTTGAGCAACGCCACTAGCAGCACCGTCAACCTTGCCGAGGTGCAAACCAAACTCGTTAGCGAAGGCGGAAGACCTGACGAGGCGTGGGAAGACACTCTCAGCCCCATTCGCGAGGCTATGCCCTTCACCGACGAACAAGCGAGAATCGCGGGCAGTCTGGTGGCGCAAACCAGCCGATTGGGACTGTCATTGGGAGACCGCGCCTGTTTGGCGCTGGGGATTGTGCTGAAAGCTCCCATTTACACAGCGGATAAAGCCTGGAAGAACCTCAAACTTGGGGTTCGGATCCACGTCATCCGCTGACCTCGTCCGGAGCGCGCAGAAGGTAGCCTATTTTCCCTATGTCTTTTCGTTCCGGTTTCGTCTGCATTCTCGGCCTTCCTAACGCTGGCAAGTCCACCCTGCTGAATGCGCTAGTGGGCGAGAAGCTGGCCATCATTAGCCCCAAACCGCAGACCACGCGCAACCGCATCCTCGGCATCATCCACGTAGCCAAACGAAATCGCCGACCTGGCGGTCAGGTGATCCTGTTAGATACGCCCGGTGTGCACCGGCCAGACAGTTCGCTGGGGCGGAAGATGATGGGCGAGGTGCGCGAAGCGCTGGACGGCTGTGTTCTGATCCTGCTGATTGTAGATGCCACCCGAAGGTTCAGTCAGAGGGACGAATTCGTGCTCGACATGGTGAAGAAATCGAAGACGCCCGCTCTCTTATTGCTGAATAAGATTGATCTGCTTCGCGGTGACAAGGGAAAGCTGCTACCCATCATCGACGAATACCGCGGACGCTACGATTTTCGGGAAGTCATCCCACTCTCAGCCCGAAAGCGGGAAGGTCTCGATGTACTCCTGGAGAAAGTAATTCAGGCCTTACCGGCGGGGCCTCGTTACTTCCCTGACGATCAGTTGACGGACCAACCCGCTCGCTTCATGGCGGCGGAGATCATCCGTGAACAGGTTTTACTCGAGACCAGCGAGGAAGTACCGTACGCGACGACTGTCATGATTGAGCAATTCGAGGAAGGCGCAAAATTGACGCGGATTGCCGCTGCGATCTACTGTGAACGCGAGGGCCAAAAGGGAATTCTGGTCGGCAAGCGCGGGCAAATGCTGAAGAAAATCGGAACCGCGGCCCGGTTGCAGATCGAAAAAATGTTAGGCACGCGGGTTTATCTTGAGCTTTTCGTTAAAGTGAAAGCAGCCTGGCGGGAGTCGCACGAATTTGTCGAAGAAGTTGACTGGCGGCGTCAGTTGGAACGGCTCGCCGGATCGCGGAAATTATTGAGTCCTTAATATTGCTGGACCATCATAATCCTGTAGAATCCAAGCCGAGGTTAACGATAACGCGGAATGTCTACCGATCTGCCAACTTGTAACTTCGAGGCTGACAAGTTGATCTTGAAGCTAAAGGTCACGCTGGCCGCCGACCCGAATGCCATCGAGCCGGTGGTGGAAGGTGTGATGGAGATCGTAAGAGAGATGCAATGCGCCGCCGGTAATGAAGATGCGATCGAGCTTGCGCTGAGCGAAGCCCTCGCAAACGCAGTAGTGCACGGCGCCAAGGCCGATCCTTCGAAGATTATTGAATGTGATGTGGGCTGCGACGAGAGTCGCGGCATGCTAATTGTGGTGCGCGATCCCGGGCAAGGATTCGATCCCAATGCCATCCCCAGCCCAGTCTGTGGAGAAAGTATCTATTCCGATCACGGCCGCGGCATTTACCTGATTAACGAGCTGATGGATGAAGTGAAATTCGCCAAGAATGGCACCGAGATCCATATGATCAAGCGATAAAAGTCCAATTTGGAAGCCGAAAACGGCTAGTGCCTTCGTTTCATTCTACAGACGCTATCCCGAGCTTTGCGATCCGATGCAGACTGGTAGCCTTCTGATGAGCTGCCGCGCGAGATCCCCTTCGACTTCGCTCAGGGCAGGTTCTCACTCGGGCTGAAGTGCGCCGGGGTTCGGGATGACGTCTCGTAGGGAAAGATCCAAACCGGACTACCCGCCGAAAACGGGAAGCTTGTCTCCCAAACCTATTCCTTCACGGCAATTCCCAGAGCCTTCATCTTGCGGTATAGATGGCTCCGTTCCAAACCGAGCACCTCTGCGGTTCGGCTGACATTGCCGTGATTTTCGTCCATCTTTTTCAGGATGTAGTCGCGTTCGTAAGCGGCCCGGGCCTGATGCAGAGTAGAGAATTCGCTGCCGGCCCAACGGCGGCTGCCGTCGCGATGAACCAGCGGGGGCAGGTGCTTGCGGTCGAAGCGGGAGGTGGTGGGATTCATGATGACGATGCGCTCGATCACGTTGCGCAATTCGCGCACGTTGCCCGGCCAAGAGTAGCGCATAAGCGTCTCGATAGCATCGTCAGTGATTTCACGTGGACGGCGGCCGTAAGCGGCTGAGAATTCCTTCAGGAAATAGCGCGCCAGCAAAGGAACGTCTTCTTTTCGCTCGCGCAGCGGCGGAACCGAGAAAGGCACGACGTTGAGACGATAGAACAAATCCTCGCGGAAGTTCCCGCGGGAGATTTCCTCTTCCAAATCTTTGTTGGTCGAGGCAATGACCCGAGCGTCTACCGTAATGGGCTCGTCACTGCCCACCGGACTGAATCGCTGCTCTTCGAGAGTGCGCAAAACTTTGGACTGGGTCTTGAGGCTCATGTCCCCGATCTCGTCGAGAAAAAGGGTACCGCCGTGGGCTCTTTGGAACTTGCCCTCCTTGTCGACCGTGGCCGCCGGAAATGATCCCTGGCGGTGACCGAAGAGCTCGCTTTCGATCAGATCTTCAGGGATAGCGGCGCAGTTCACCTCGACGAACATCTCATCTTTGCGCAGACTCTGGGCGTGAATGGCGTGGGCGACCAATTCCTTTCCCGTACCGGATTCGCCGTAAATAAGCACGCGACCATTCGTCGGGGCCATGATCTGGATTTGCTGGCGCAACGCTTTCATGGGAATGCTTTCACCCACGATCACGCTTCTGGGAATGAGCTGCTTCTTGAGGTCCCGGTTCTCCTGCCGCAGCCGTTGCGCATCAACTGCGTTCTTGACCAGGATGAGAGTTTTGTCGATGGAAAGTGGTTTTTCCAGGAAGTCATACGCGCCAAGCTTGGTGGCGCGGACCGCGGTCTCGATCGTGCCGTGGCCGGAGATCATGATGACCTCGGGAGCGTCCTCGATCTCGCGAATCTTCTCCAGGGTTTCGAGACCGTCCATTCCCGGCATCCAGACATCGAGTAGCACTACCTCAAAGGCTTTTTTGCGCAGCACTTCCAGGCACGCTTCGCCACTCTCTGCCACGGAAGCCTTATAGCCTTCATCCTCGAGCACTCCCTTGAGCGACTGGCGGATGCTGGATTCGTCGTCCACAATGAGAATGTTATGCATGCTGGCGTACGGCGGAAGACTCGACCACTTCCGACGCGACTGGCAATTCCACGACGAAGCGGGCGCCGACTGGCCGGTTTTCCTCCACGCGAATGGAGCCGTGATGATCTTCGATAATGCGGCTCACAATGGCGAGGCCTAAACCGGTTCCCCGTTTCTTGGTGGAGAAATAAGGCAGGAAGAGCCGCTCCTTCAATTCTTGAGTGACTCCGTGGCCGCTGTCGGCGACCGTGATCTCCACCACATCGCGGCTGGCCTGTAGTGCGGTAGAGATGTGAACCTCTCGCAGCAGAGCACCCTGCATGGCCTCGGCGGCGTTGTCCACCAGGTTGGCCAGTGCTCTCTTAATGGCTTCGGGATCGGCCATGACTCGCGGCAAGTCCGCAGCCAGGAACGTGCGCACTTGAATGCCGTCCAGGCGGCCGTTGAACATAGTCAGAGTATTCTCAACGATGGAATTGATGTTCGAGGGTTGGGGCCGCGCCGTGGGAAACCGGGCCAAGGTGGAGAACTCATCGACCAGGGTACGCAAAGTCTCGACCGAGCCAGCGATGGTTTCAGCGCAGCCGTTTAGAACATCCATGGAAGTGGCATCCGGAGGTACGCCCCGGTCCAGATGCCTCCTGATTCGCTCGGCGGAGAGTGCAATCGGGGTCAGCGGATTCTTGATTTCGTGGGCCACTCGGCGCGCCACCTCGCGCCATGCAGCCTGCTTTTGGGCCTTGAGCAGATCGGACAAGTCTTCGAATACCAGAACGTAACCCAGGTCGCGGCCTTCATGCCGAAGTGTAGCCACCGTGACCGCAACGTTCAGCTTGGCGCGTTGCACCACGATTTCCATCTGGGTCGTGGTAGTGCTCATACGGTCGGCGCGCCGTAACAGAAGCTCCAGGTCTTCGAGCACCTCGGAAGGAAAGACTTGCTGAAGGGTGGCGCCAATCAGCACAGTTGGTGTCCCGGAGTCTCCACCCACTGGATTGAACATGCGAAGCAGGGCGTGGTTCACATGGGTGATGCGACGGCTGGCATCCAGCGACAAGACCCCCGTAGGAATGCTTTCCAAAATTGTTTCTATATGCCGCCGCCGTTGCTCCAGGGCGTTGTTGGCAATGCTTAACTCGCGACTGGAGGCTTCAATCTGGCGGCGGCTGGACTCCAATTCCGCAGCCATGCGGTTGAAAGAGCGCACCAGATCAC
>JABCYV010000274.1 GCA_013290025.1 Acidobacteriota bacterium | reverse complement strand
AGTGTTTAAAACCGGCCTTCTCAATCTCCAGCCGGTATTGGCCAGGAATCACGTTCACAAACTGGTACAAGCCTTCACTTCCTGTTGACTGGGTGCGCGTTTCCCCCGTGCCGGTGTTAGTCAAGGTCACTTGCGCCCCCGGCAGCGCGGCTCCGGAGGAGTCAGTCGCGGTGCCACTGACGGTGCCGTAGGTGGATTGCCCTTGCAGGGAAACACACACGAACAAGATTAGGGTTGTTAGCGAGAGAAGCTGCATCCAGAATCTGCGAGAAAGCATATGCACCGCCTTCAACTCAAGAGATGTAGTGCGCAAGCAATTCTGAGAACTCCACAACTCTGGTGCGAAAGAACGGCACTCTCATCCTGACCGCGGACGACCGGGACTCGCTCTTCGTACCGGATAGAAGACTCCCCGTGAGCAGCACTATTTTTTCAAATCAAGCAAAACGATTTTTCGACTATTGCACGATGGGCACGCAGCTTGCGCCAACACAATGTGCTTTGTCAAGAGAAAAATATCGATTTTCTACGCAATTATTGACGTTTTCGGGATGGGTCATGTTCTAATGGCGGTCGCCGCGCTGGGGTGTGCTCTTGCGGGCTTGTACGCTCGTCAGCGATGGCGCCAAGTGGGAACGGCCGAAAGAGCTAACCTGGCAGGGCGGTGAAGGAACGCTTGAATGAAATCTGGCAAGGCAGAAGGCTCGGCTAGAAAACATCATCGAGTTACTTTGAAAGTTGTTGCGGAGCGCGTTGGCCTCACTCCCGGAACTGTTTCTGCCGTTCTCAACAAATCGCCAGCCTCTTCGTCGGTGCCGCAACACACGAAGAATCGTATTCTCGCAGCGGCTCGCGAACTCAATTATCGACCCAACTTTTTCGCGCGTTCACTGCGCGTAAAGCGCACATTCACCGTTGGAGTCATCGCACAAATCAGGGACGCCTACGGCTCCATGGTGATTAGTGGCATCGAAGAACATCTTCGCCAACACGGGTTCTTTTTTTTGATCGCGGATCATCGTCACGACGAGCAAGTACTCGAAACCTATTCCCATCTGCTCGTGGAACGAGGCGTCGAGGGCTTTATCGCCGTCGATGCACCCATTACGCGACCGCTGCCCCTCACAACCGTTGCGGTTGCCGGGCATCGCCGCGTGGAGGGCGTCACCAACATTGTGCTGGATCACCGGCGGGCGGCTTGGGTGGCCTTGAATCACTTAATCGAGCTCGGTCACAAAGAGATTGCAGTCATGAAGGGACCTGCCGACAGTTCCGATTCAGCGGACCGTTGGCAGGCGGTTCGCGATGTGTTCCTGGATCTCGGCATTCCGTGCAAGCCTGAGCTTGAGGTCCAGCTCGAAGGCGATTGCAGCACGCCGGGATTGGGATACCCGTTTACCAAGCAGTTGCTTAGCCGAAGCCGTCAATTCACTGCTTTATTTGCCTATAATGATAATTCCGCCATAGGGGCGATCAGCGCAATCCACGAGTGTGGCCTGCGCGTTCCCGACGATATTTCGGTAGTGGGTTTCGACGACATCCAGGCCGCAGCCTATAGCAACCCAAGTCTTACGACGGTGCGTCAGCCGTTGCTGAAAATGGGAGAGATTGCCGCGCGCACTTTGATTGACCACATTGAGAAGCCAGGGCAGGCGTGCTCGGAAATACTCATCGAGCCGGAACTTGTCGTCCGTAAGTCGACAGCCAGAGCCAAACCGTGCTTGCCGAGTGAAAGCGATCGAAGCGTGGTATCTCTTGCAAATCAAGGTTCTAGAGCAAGGCGAGCGTAATCGCCTGGAAATTTTTGCCGAAAGCGCATCAATCCCGTCTGCGTCGCGACGTGCAATATAGTTGAGGGAATTCCAAGTTGTTGAATACCTTGTTTCGTTTATCTTGTCTCTTTCTTGCCTTGATGCTGTGGGCCCCGGCCCCTCGCGCACCGGTCTTCGACATCAAACAACCGCACGGGTTGGATTTCACCTTGAAGAATTCGCCCACGCCTCAGAAATATCTGATTGAAACCATGCCGGGCGGAGTGGCCTTGCTCGACTACAACAACGATGGTTTGTTGGATATCTTTCTCGTAAACGGCGGACATGTGACCAGTCCGATGCGAGCACCGGAGAACTTCGATCGTCACGACCCGCGCTACTGGAACCGGCTCTATCGCCAGAACAAGGACGGCAGTTTCAGCGACGTTACGGAACAAGCTGGTTTGGCGAATGCCGGCGATGGTAATTACGGAATGGGAGTGGCCGTAGGTGACTACGACAATGACGGCTATCCAGACCTATACGTGACCAATTATGGAAAAAATATTCTGTACCACAACAATGGCGACGGTACCTTCACAGACGTAACTGCGAAGGCAGGGGTAGCCGGGAGTGGCTGGTCGGCGTCCGCCGGATTTTTCGATTACGACAATGATGGAAAATTAGACCTATTTGTGACCCGATACATGGAATGGGACACCAAGCACAGTAAAGACTGCGGCGGCAACTATCACACCTATTGCCCACCCGAAGAGTTTCCGGCCACCACGAATATTCTTTATCACAATAACGGCGATGGGACCTTCACGGATGTAAGCCAGCGCTCTGGCATTGCCGCAAAAAAAGGACGCGGTCTGGGAGTGGCGTTCGCTGATTACGACAACGACGGTTTCACCGACATATTTGTGGCCAACGACGGAATGCAGCAGTATCTGTTTCACAACAATGGCAACGGCACCTTCACGGAGGTGGGTCTCGAGGCTGGCGCGGCGCTTTCTGAGGACGGCAGGAGGCTCTCGGGCATGGGTGTAGTCTTTCAAGACTATGACAACGATGGTCGCCCGGACATCATTGTGACCGAATTGCCCAGGGAGATTTACGGTGTTTACCACAACGATGGCAACGGTACCTTTAGCTATCGCAGTCTAGAAACCGGCCTGGGTGCGCTCTCGAGTGGAAGCTCAGGCTGGGGTGTTGGCTTGGAAGATTTCGACAATGACGGTTGGAAAGACTTGTTCGTTGCGCAGGGCCATGTGCTGGATAACGTGGAACAGATTGATCCATCACTGCACTACCGCGAACTGCCGCTGCTTGCGTTGAATCAGAGCGGCCGATTCGAGCGGGTAGATTCCGGAGCAACGATTCCTGTCGCCGCGCGCGGAGCTGCGTTCGGTGACTTAAATAACGACGGATGGGAAGACGTGGTGATGACGTATCTCGGTGGCCATCCTCAAGTGTTTCTCAACCGTGGCGGCAAGCTGCACTGGCTAGTGATCACGCTACGCGGCACGCGCAGCAATCGCGATGGCTTCGGCGCTCGAGTGCAGGTGAACGGGCAGACGCGATATGCAACCTCAGCCGGCAGTTATCTTTCGGCGAGCGACAAACGCCTTCATTTCGGGCTTGGAGCAGCAGAGAAAGCTAAGGTGGAAATCGCATGGCCATCTGGTGTTCACCAGATTTTAAGCGATGTTCACGCCGACCAGTTTCTGGAAGTGCGTGAGCCGGAGAAGCCGTGATCCGCGCTCTCTTACTGTTGTGGTTCGCTGGACAGGCCGGATCCCCAGACGCCGCTCAGCACATGCAAGCTGGTATCGAGGCGGAAAAACAACAACAATTCGCTGTTGCCGTCACTGAGTTTCGAAAGGTAACCGAGCTTGAGCCAGCTTTTGCGGACGGCTTCATCCATCTGGGGCAGGCTTACCTGGAGAGACAAGATTTCGGAGCCGCCATTCCACCGCTCAAACATGCGTTGGAGCTGAGCCCGGAACTGGTCCCAGCCCACCGTTTGCTGGGTTACGCGCTGCTCACTCAAGGTTACGCAGTCGAGGCGATTCCGCACTTGGAACGCGCGCAGGACAAAACTGCACTCGGGATTGCCCAGATTCAGGCCGGGAGATTGCAGGACGCAGTCTCAAATCTACAAGCAGCGCTCGCCGCACGGCCGAATGATCCCGATCTTCTCTATTACCTGGGACGTGCCAGCGGCCTGCTCGCTAAGCAATCGATTGACACTTTGCTGGCGGCTTATCCTGACTCCGCCCGGTCACATCAGGCGATGGCAGAAAACTACTTCGTGCTGCGCCGCATGCCAGACGCTGAAAAGGAGTATCGCGAGGCGTTACGCCTGCGACCGGATGTTCCCGAAGTTCACCTTGAACTGGGCGAAGTCTACGCTGGCGCTTTCCAATGGGCAAAAGCAGAAGAAGAGTTTCGGGCACAAACCAAGCTGCAGCCAGGAAATGCGGAGGCCGCTTACCGTTTGGGAGCGGTATTGTTGGAACAGGGCAAGGTACATGAATCGCGGGCGGAACTCTTACGCGCCGATAAACTGATGCCGGATATGCCAGAAACACTCTATTCACTAGGGAAAGCGGCTTCACTTGAAGGTGACACTGCTGTCGCCGAGAAGGAGTGGACTAAACTCCTTTCTCTTGAGAAAGTAAGTTCCCTTGCGGCGCAGGCACACTTCGCGCTGGCGGGCCTCTATCGTAAACAAGGGAAAACAGCAGCGGCACAGCGTGAAATGCAGGAGTTCCAAAGACTGCAAGGCAATTCGAGTCAGGCGCAAGTTCCCGAGAAACAGGAATCGCCGCATTAACCACAGCGCCCAGTTTGTTAACTCAAAGCGAGCCACTCGGTTTCTGACTTACTCAATTCGGATTGTTCCCTGCACGGGTCGTGGAAGGTCACTCGCCTGCGACCGGCAATATGGGGAAGCCCAGCACCTTCAGATCATCACTGAACTGTTCGATGGATTGGAATTGAATGGCATGCATCCCCAAGGTGCGGGCGGCCCGGATATTATTTTCGCGATCGTCCACAAACAGCGTCTCGGAAGCCTTCACACCCAACCCACGAAGAGTGTGCTCGTAGATGGCTGGGTCGGGTTTGACTAGTTTCACGTGAGCCGAGAAGGTCTTAAAAGTGAATTTCTTCACCCAGTCAAAATTGTCTTGGACATGTGCCGCCAGATCCGCGGGCATGTTTGATAAAAGACCGGTCTTTATTCCTGCAGCACTAACCTTCAGCAACCACTCCACCATGGTGGGATTTGCCTTGCTCCACATCTCGATCTCCCATCGGCAGAGCTTCTCGACCTGTTCCGGATCAAGCTTTATCGTGGTCTCATCAGCAAACTTCAACCAGTAAGCCTCCGGCGTCAGATCGCCGCGATCAATAAGGGTTCGGCTCGCCTCCCACCGTGTGCGAAATAAATCAAGATTGAGTCCAAAAATATTTGCCATACGCTGGAACTCTTCCGATGAGGGTCGATAGCACAGGACCTCCCCATAATCGAGAATCACAGCTCGCACATCTGGATCTCTGTCACGACGCTTGGTGGACATAAGATTCTCTAGATTTCTTATCATCTCCTCTCGGGCGCTGTTACGTCCAATCCCAGGCGTGTGCGACAAGCTAGAGAGATTTTCATCACACTGTGGGAACGGCCCCACGATAACCGATTGAGCGGCGTATACTGTGCGGGTTTTGACTGTTGCGTCAGCGAACGTGCGCAGAACAGGGATCAATCCCGCGAGGGACCGCTCGTGAACGTTGTCAGCATAGGTGAGGTGTTGTGGGACGTAGTCGGGCAGCAGGAGCACTTGGGCGGCGCTACTTTTAATTTCTCTGCCCACCTGAGCAAATTAGGCCATAACGTCTCTTTCATCAGCGCGGTGGGCGCGGACCAGCGAGGACAGAGGATTCTGGAAAACATGCAGCAACTCGGTCTCTCCACTCGTTACGCGCGTGTTGATCCCCAGCATGCCACCGGCAGCGTGACGGTCACATTGGATGCGGCCGGGCAACCCAGTTTCGTTCTTCATCGACCCGCTGCCTACGATTTCCCACAACTTACAGAATCGCAATTCGAAACGCTCATGTCGCA
>JABCYV010000273.1 GCA_013290025.1 Acidobacteriota bacterium | reverse complement strand
CACGTCGCCCGGAAACCGCCGCAACGTCAGGTGGCGGGCGAACCACCGAAGCCGGTGGTAGCCCACTCCTTCCTGCCGTCCCTTGCCTCCCGGACATCATTTGATTGACGCTTGGTGGCGGCCCAACCGCAGCAGCTTGCGGCAGCCCAGCTCGACCTGACATCACTTGATTGACGCCCGGCGCAGGCGCGACCACCGCAGTCGGTCCCGCTGGTACCGTGAGTCGCGAGCGTTCAGTGGCAGACAGGGGCACCGCAGGCAGGGTCGGATTTGGCGCTCCCAGATTCGACGTTGCCGGATTCGGTCGCGCCGCTGCCAAAACCTGCTTGAGGTCGGGCGGCGTTACGATGCCATGGTGCTCCCTCGGCACTACCATTGCCTTCTGATCTGCTGCCGGACTTTGTGTCTTTGCCCGCCTATGAGTGCGCGGCGGACTGCTCCTTGCCGCCGAAAAAGACTTCGATGGCCTGTAGTAGATTGGCGACGAATTCCGAAAGGCGCTCCGCTGCCGGACCCGTTCTTTCGGCATCCAGCTTGGGGCCAGGCATATCGCCGCAATCACCAGACTGTGCCACAGCATTGATTCCAGGAACGACGACCACGGCATACGAGAGCTGACAAATACGTCGCTCCAGAAACGCCCCAGTCTTGGTGCGGGAATCGCCGGAAGCGGCGATTGCCACAAGAACGTGTCGGCGAGATTGCCCAGGAAGACGCGGTGGGCTGGTTCCACTTCGAAAAGCAGTTTGAGCTGGGGCGCGGGCTTGAGATTGGGCCGAACTTTACGTCCCGACCTCAAGGCTTCGTCAGCGTCAAACCACTTTACAGTATGCTGCTGCATTTCTGATTATCGCTTGCCTGGAGTCTTATTTGTGACAAATGACAGGTGCCGCAATTGGCTCCTGATCTGGCGCTATCTTGTGGACCGCCCGGTTACTCCGAAACTCGGGGTCCAAGTTGAGGATGGCGGCAGCAGTAGGCTGACGCGCCCATGCCCCGCCCGTACTATGAGTTTACCGGAAGGGCTCGCACCCTAGAAAGGGCACTATCGTGCTACGGCCGCAGGAAGGCTGAATCGGCGTCATCCCGAGCGCAGCCGTTCTTCAGGCGGAGCGAGAGCCTGCCCTGAGCGAAGTCGACGAGATCTTGCGGGCATCGCTACCGCCGCCAGGAATCAAAGTGTACTGCCACGTCTATCTGCGTCATCCCGAGCGTTGCCTTTTTCAGGCGGAGCGAGAGCCTGCCCTGAGCGAAGTCGAAGGGGATCTGACGAGTATCGTCACCGCCCTAGGAATCAAATTGCGATAACGCCCCTTTACACTCTCCCATCAATCTGCGAAACTCATCCGTGGAAACCCAATCCATCGTTGTCCTCGACTTTGGCGCGCAGTATTCGCAGCTCATCGCGCGTCGCATCCGCGAACAGAACGTCTTCTCAGTGGTCTTGCCCTGCAACGCCAGCTTGGAAGAAATCCGCAGTTACTCTCCTGTCGGCATCATTTTGTCGGGTGGTCCTTCTTCAGTTTACGACCACGATGCTCCCGTAGCGGATCAGCGGGTCTTCAGCCTCGGCCTGCCCGTGCTCGGCATCTGCTATGGGTTGCAATACATGGTGCACGCGCTCGGAGGCAAAGTTCGCGCCGCCGACAAGCGCGAATATGGCCATGCCGACGTTGAGGTGAGGCGTAGTTCGTGTTTATTTAGCGGCTTGCCGCAGAAGCTTTCAGTTTGGATGTCCCACGGCGACGAAGCCGTCGAGCTTCCACCCGGGTTCCACCTGGTGGCTAGTTCGCCGAATGCAGTGGCCGCCATTGAGGCTCCGGAACAAAAGATGTGGGCTGTGCAGTTCCACCCCGAGGTGCATCACACTCAATCCGGCACGGCGATTCTGCGCAACTTTGCCCTGGTCATCTGCGGCGCGAAACCTACGTGGACTCCTCGGCACTTCATCGACGCTACCATCACGAGCGTACGCCAGACCGTCGGCAATGGTCGCGCCCTCTGCGCCCTCTCCGGAGGCGTCGACTCGGCCGTTGCAGCCACGCTGGTAGACCGCGCTCTGCGCGACGAAAAAGGCAACTCCCGGCTGACCTCCGTGTTCGTGAATAACGGAGTGCTTCGCAAGAATGAGTTCGAAAAAGTGCAGCAGAACCTTCGTGACAAGCTGGGCCTGCGCGTGATCGCAGTAGACGCTAGAGATCGATTTCTCGACAAGCTAAAGGGCGTGACCGATCCCGAGACCAAACGCAAAATCATCGGCAACGAGTTCATCGCTGTGTTCGATCAAGAAGCGCATCGCGTCGAGAAAGAGCAGGGAAGTGTCGACTGGCTGGTCCAGGGCACGCTCTATCCCGACGTCATCGAGTCTCGTTCCGTGCGCGGGCCTTCGCAGGTCATCAAATCACACCACAATGTCGGCGGGCTTCCCGAAAAAATGAAGCTCAAGTTAATCGAGCCGCTGAAAGAGCTCTTCAAAGACGAAGTCCGTAAAATTGGCCGCGATCTGGGCATGCCGGAAGAAATCCTGCAACGCCAGCCCTTTCCCGGACCGGGTTTGGCCGTGCGCATCGTGGGCGAAGTCACGCCAGAACGGCTGGCCATTCTCCGCGAATGCGACGACATCGTGGTGACCGAGATCAAGCGCGCCGGTCTTTACACCAAAATCTGGCAGTCGTTCGCCGTTCTGTTGCCGGTAATGTCGGTGGGCGTGATGGGCGACCAGCGCACTTACGCCTACACCTGCGCGATTCGCGCCGTGTATTCCGAAGATGGCATGACCGCCGACTGGGTGCCGCTACCACATGAGGTGCTGAAAACGATTTCCAGCCGGATCGTGAATGAAGTGAAAGGCGTCAACCGCGTGGTCTACGACGTAACTTCGAAGCCGCCCGGCACCATTGAGTGGGAGTAGGGCCGGATGTTAGTTGCTGGCTGACTCCGTTCTCATCCGCCTTGCTGTCGCATTGTCATCCCGAGCGGAACAGATCCTTCGTGAAACGAACGGTCTTTGGAGTCGAGGGACCTTGCGCTACGTCTGTTCGGCCGGCCGAGCGAAGCTCGGCAGCGATGTGCCTACCTCTTCCCCAGCATCCCGAGCTTCCTCAGCAAATCCTCGGTCGTATACCACTCAGCTGTTGCGTCTTCAAAGTCCTTGTCATTCGACCACAATGGAATTTGAAAATGAAGGGCGAGAGCCAGGATTTCTACATCGTCGGGATCGCGGCGTCCGATCCGGCGTTTTGCCTCAGAGATGCTGTTGGCGTAAGTTTCACGGCGGACGATTGTGACTGGGAAGCTGGCCACCGCGAGTAGGACGAGGTCGATGGACAGGCGTTTCTTCCGGGCTAGGATTAAGGCATATTCCTGGACTTCAGCTAAAGTTGCTTCTGCAGAGAGCACTTCCCGAATCTTGGGATGCTGTAGAACCAGACGGGCGCGGCCACCAAGAACGGCAGCCAGCAGGACGTTAGCGTCGGCCGCGAGCCGCACCATGGCCCTTCCGCCAGCGGTCGAAATCGGCCAGAATTTCGTCTTCCGAGCCCCCGCGGCGTTTGACTTGGCGGCCGATTTCGCTCGTAAGCATGGCGAAAAGCGCGTCCTTCAGTTCCACTGGCAGGAAACTTTTCTGCAAGGGAAAAAACACGCCGGCGAGCTTACCCCGGCGAGTGATGAGAATCGGGTCCTTCGAGCGTAGGAGACCAGTAGCCTTGTCACGAAATTCACGCACCGTGCTGATTTTCATGTGGTCACCCGTGTGACCATTATCATATCACCTGTGTCTCGAACGCGACCCAAACGCGGCTGGGTTCAGGTCTCCTTGCCATTGCACTTTGCCGCGAAGCCGCCGAATGGCGCGCTGGGCATGGGTCTCGACCAGCAAGCGCAGACCAGCTTCCACCGTCGCCCCTTTCGTTGGCAACCCGCTGTTGCGCATCGCTTGGCGCATCAAGCGATCGTCGATGTCAATATTGGTCCGCATGTTGGCTCATCTTGGTGTGTAGATATCCCATAATTATGTGTATAGAGCAAGAAGGGAAGCGGGCAGGAGAATTCCTCGGAGTCCGTGCCCACGTCTATCCGCCGGGACAAAGGAAAACGGCGCGCCATTCTGCTGGCACGCCGTCAGAGGAAAACGCGAAACCTACGCGCCCACCAAGGCCGGCTCGACCTCATAGATCGAGTGCCAGGACGTCGCCGCCTTCAGACGCTCGTTCACATTATTAATGTTCTTCACACCTTGGTCCTGCAGCCATTTGCGAAAAGCCTCCGGCCCTTGCTTGGCATACACAGGGACGCCGTCCTTCCAGGTAGCCCGGCCGCAAAGCACGCCGTTGAACTTCACTCCCGCTTCCGCAGCCAGCTCAAGCGACTCCGTGAACTCGGAGTTGCTCACGCCTGCCGACAAATAAATGAACGGCTTACTAGCGATACCCGCGGCTTTGCGAAACAGCTCCATGGCCTCCTGCTTGCTGTAGGCTTTTTCCCCGCCGTAGGCTTTAGCGCCTTCCACGTACTTCATATTCACCGGAACTTCAACCTTCAGAACGTCCACGCCGTAGCGTTCTTTGCTGAATTCCTTCATACTGTCGATCACGATCTGCGGCTTCTTCTTGGCATAGGCCAAAGCTTTCTCGTCCACACCCTCTTCGTAGCCGACAAACTCCAGGAAGAAAGGAATGTCATTGGCGCGGCACTCATCGCCCAGACGCTCCACCCACGCATGCTTGCGGTCATTGATCCCTTTAGGATCGAGCGGTGAGTAGTAAAGCAAAATCTTGACGCAGTCCGCTCCCGCCTCCTTAAGCCGGTGCGCCGACCAATGGTCAAGCAGATCGGGCAGGCGGCCCGGCCCGGTCTTGTCGTATCCGGTCTTCTCATAGGCAAGCAACAGGCCAGCATTCTTGGCGCGACGCTTGGACGCCGGCAGACCCCACTCCGGATCGAGCAGGATCGCGCTGGCATGCGGGGTGAGCACTTCCGTGACCAGTATCTTGAACTCTTCCATCATGGCGTCGCCGACTTCCGAGCCTTTTTCTTTGGCCAGGGATTTTTGCAGCGAGCCACGCTGGTCCATGGCCGCGGCGGCGATCACGCCGCGTTCGTTGGAGACTCTTCTAAGTCCAGCGAGCTTTCCAGGGGTGAGCTTCATGGGATTCCTCCAGGAGTGCTGAATCGCGTCAATTGTAAACCATAGGGAAACGGAGACGCGATTCGCTGGAATCCCACCTTTGCAAAAAGCTGAAGGGTAGGGCCGATCCGCCACTTCTATCATGCGGCAGTAGGCCGGACTGTACTTAGCGTCTGAGGCGCCTATTTCTTCGCATAACCATTTTCCGTTTGATACTCTGCATACACTATGCGTCTTCGCCCGAGCCTGTTTTTCCTAGCTGCCCTAGTCGGCTCCGCCTTCGCCCAAAACCTCAAGCCACTTGCCGGCCGCCTTGCCGCGCAGAACGCTCTTTTCGAGGAGCAATACGAATCTGACCTCCGCAACTTCCCCGAGCGCGCCACTGCTTATGGCGACTACCGCTACAACGACAAGCTCGCCGAGTACTCACTCGACGCCATCGCCCAGCGCCACAAAACCGACGAAGCCTTCCTCACCCAGCTTGAGGCCATCCCGAGCATTGGATTCTCCGACCAGGACCAGCTCTCCCACGACCTGCTCGTTCGCGTCCTCCAGCAGCGCATCGCCGACTTCGACCTCAAAGAGTACGAGATGCCGATCAACCAACAAAACGGCATTCATACCAGCCTTGCGGACTTGCCCCTTTCTGTCCCCTTCGACTCTGTCAAGCACTACGAGGACTACATCGCCAGACTTCACCAGATTCCCCGCGTCCTCAGCCAGACCACCGAAGTCCTGCGCGCTGGCATGAAGGACAAACTTATGCCCGTGCGATTCCT
>JABCYV010000272.1 GCA_013290025.1 Acidobacteriota bacterium | reverse complement strand
TGGCTTGGCGCTTCGCCACCTGCCCCACCAACCGCTCGCCAGTCTTGGTGAAGCCGACGACTGAGGGTGTGGTGCGCCCTCCTTCTTCGTTGGGGATCACCTTAGGCTCGCCACCTTCCATCACTGCAACGCAAGAGTTGGTGGTTCCCAGGTCGATACCGATAATCTTGGCCATAAATTTGGATCCTCCGTTTTGCTTATAAGTGCTTTACAATCAATGTCTTCACTATTGAAAGCGGTACTATGATAAGACTTGAGTGGATCACTGTCAACGTTTAGATGCGATGAGCTTACTTGGAGATACAGTCATTTTACCGGCGAGTATCATGGAGTGTTTCGGCGCAATCGCCATGCTTCTCTTCAAGCTGGTCTACAGCGACGATTATTACCTCCCGATTGGCGAGCATGTCTTCCCTGCCGAAAAGTTCCGCCTCATTCATGACCGCCTGCTTGAGACCGGTGTGGCCGAGCCATCAGATTTCCTTACCCCGCAGGCTGCAGCCGATCAGGATGTCTTGCTCGTGCACACGCCGGCGTACGTTCACAAGCTGAAGACTGGCACGCTGTCTCCCCTCGAAGAAATGCAGATGGAAATTCCCTATTCGCCCGAACTGGTACGAGCTTTCTGGCTGGCGGCGGGGGGATCGATTCTGGCGGCCGACTGTGCCCTCAAAGATCGCATCGGTTTCAACATCGGCGGCGGATTTCACCACGCCTTCCCCGACCATGGCGAGGGCTTCTGCATGGTCCACGACGTGGCTGTCGCCATCCGTCGCATGCAGCGCGACAACAAGATTCGCACCGCCATGACCGTCGATTGCGATGTTCATCAAGGCAACGGGACAGCGGCCATTTTTGCCGGCACGCGTGTTCCCAGCGATCCGCTGCCTTCGAAAGCTTCTTCGGCCCCGAATCCGCCCGCCCCGACGAAACTGCGGAATGGTCAAGCGGGCAACGTCTTCACCATCTCCCTCCATCAGGAAAATAACTACCCGGCGTGGAAACCGCCTTCTTCCATCGACGTGGACCTACCCGACGGCATCGGGGATGACGATTACCTTGCCTGGCTGGACAATGCCCTAAGTTCCGGCCTGCGCCAGTTCGAGCCGGATTTAATCTGCTACATCGCCGGCGCCGACCCCTATAGAGAGGACCAACTCGGCGGGCTGGCGCTGACGATTGACGGATTGAAGAAACGCGATGAACTCGTCTTCCGGGTGGCCCGCACCCGTAACATTCCGGTGATGGTGTCCTATGCGGGCGGATACGCTCGGCGGCTGGAGGACACGGTGTCAATTCATTGCAATACGGTGGTGGCGGGGAAAGAGGTCTTCGGGTGATTTCAAAACCGCGGCTCGCGCTGAAATTCTTGGGTTGCGCCAGGAATCGGGACGCGTGCGTTTTGAGCCGTACCGTGAGGAGTACAGTGAGTCGGCGCTTTAGCGCGTGAGGTACAACGACAAGCCCTCGCGTCGCTGGAGGAGGTAAAATACCCTCATGACGCAAGAGGTTTCTGAACTTCTAAAGAAGGCGCTAGCACTTCCGGCTGAGGCACGTGCTGCCTTGGCAGGCTCGCTTCTCGAGAGCCTCGAGGATACCTTGGACCCGTCAGCCGAGGAGGAGTGGAACCAGGAAATTGCGCGTCGCATTGCGGAGCTAGATTCCGGCAACGTGAAACCCATTCCCTGGGCGGAGGCGCGGCGGCAAATCTCGGCTATCCTCAATGGCCGTTAAGCCACTGGAAATTCACCCGTCCGCGCTCACAGAGTTGAAATCCGCGCTCGATTGGTACCTGGAGCGGAACCACCTGCAGCTTTGAGGTTTGCCAGTGAGTTGGATCGGGCGATGGACTTAGTGATCGAGTTTCCTGAACGTTGGCCCGTTGGCGAGTACGGCACCCGGAAATTCGTTCTGCGCCGTTTCCCGTTTGCCGTAGTCTATCGGGAGAAACCAGCTGTGATCCAAGTGCTGGCCGACGCGCACGGGCATCGACGACCGGGATATTGGAAGATCGGCTCTGATCTCTGGCGGTCTTTAACCGTAGACCCCGGACACAACGGGTAAGGATTCACTGCAATACGGTAGTGGCGGCGAAGGAGGTTTTCGGTCCGCCGAAAGCTTCCTGATCCGGCCGTCGGGGGCACCTGTACTCTCACTTCTGTTTCTCCGCTTCGTTCCGAACTGGATCGCCAAGTTCCACCGAGTTCTTGAGGCGCACGAACTGGCCGGTTAACACTGAATCGACGGGAGCCGCGAGAGTATTCATGCCAGATGGAAGATAGCCGGCAACAGCGTAGGTCACATCGAGTTTGGTGCCGGCGCCGGCGGGAGATAGTTGGATGGTCATGCTGCCATTGGCCGCGATGCCCTGCAGAGGCCCCAGGCCCCCGCCCATCCGCAGCGTCTTTCCCGGCGCCACAAAGAGCACCTGCAGGTGCCGCACGCCACCTCCGTTGGGCAGTTTTTCGCAGAAACAACCACCCGCCTTTTCTTCAATGCTCAGATTGTGCGCATCGCCGGAGAAAGTATGTTCAGAATTCCACCAATCGCCAACGTGAATCAGCCGGCGATAGACCTCGTCGGGAGCGGCTTGAATACTGAGAGTGATCTTCACAGTAAATCCGCCGGCGGAGGAGTCAGCAACTTCGGCGGCGGCAAGACCAGTCGTTGCCACCCAGAGCAGAATGGCAAACAGAATCGTGCGAACCATAGCTTTCTCCTTTAGGACCGCTCCTACGCCTGGCCTCTGAGCGCGCCAAAAGCCGTGGAACGGGGCTAGCCAGAGTAAACCATTTCGACGAAAACGAAGCAGTAGATCGTGAATAATACGGTGGACGACCTGGCTGTTAAAATAACCCATTAACCATGTTTGAGAATCTTCAGGAAAAGCTGCAGCGCGCCTTCAAGACCCTTCGCGGCGAGGCCGTCCTCAACGAAGAAAATATTCAGGAGGCTCTGCGCGAGATTCGGCTGGCGCTGCTCGAAGCCGACGTCAACTTCAAAGTGGTAAAACAGCTCATCGATCACATTCAGGAAAAGGCCGTCGGCCAACAGGTGGCGACGGCGCTCTCACCCGGCGAGCAGGTCATCAAGATTCTTCGCGACGAACTGATCGAGACCCTGGGCGGCGACACGGCCCGGCTCAAATTCGCTTCTCAACCGCCGACTGTGGTCCTGATGGCGGGATTGCAGGGATCCGGCAAAACTACGACCTCAGGCAAGCTGGCCAACTGGCTGAAAAATGGCGGACATCGTCCACTGCTGGTTTCGGTGGACGTTTACCGTCCCGCGGCCCGAGAGCAGCTCAAAGTTGTCGCGCAGGCAATCAAAGCCAACATTTATGAAGGAGAAGTTGGAGAAGCCAACACGGCAACCGTCGAAGGCCTGGCCAAAGAAGCACGCCGAGAAGCCATCAACACCGGCTCGGATGTGCTGATCGTCGACACTGCCGGCCGCCTCCACATCGATGACCAACTGATGGAGGAGATGCAGTCGCTCAAGCGACTGCTTAATCCGCAGGAAATCCTGTTCATCGCCGACGCCATGACCGGCCAGGACGCGGTCAAATCTGCCGACGAATTCCACAAAAAGCTCGCGCTCACTGGCGTGATTCTCACCAAAATGGATGGCGACGCACGAGGCGGAGCCGCGCTTTCTATCCGCCAGGTCACGGGTCAGCCCATCAAGTTCATTGGTGTCGGCGAGAAATATGACGCGCTTGAACCCTTCCATCCCGACCGTATTGTCTCTCGAATTCTGGGCATGGGTGACATCCTTTCGTTGATTGAAAAGGCCGAGCAGAACGTAGACAAGAAAAAAGCTCAGGAGATGGCGAGTCGCGCTCTCGCCGGCGATGGGTTTTCGCTGGAAGATTTCCGCGATCAACTCCGGCAAGTCAAAAAAATGGGGTCAATCCAGAGCCTGATGGGAATGCTCCCCAGCATTGGCCCGTTCGCCGGAATGCAGAAGCACGCGGACAAGGTCGACGAAAAGCAACTTGGCCGGGTGGAGGCAATCATTAACTCGATGACCAGCCACGAGCGTCTGCATCATGAAGTAATCAACGGCAGCCGGCGCAAGCGTATCGCCCGTGGGTCAGGAACCAGCGTGCAGGAAGTCAACAACCTGCTGCGGCAATATGCCCAGATGCGAAAGATGTTCAAGCAGATCGGGAAACCGAGCTTTGCCCGCAAGCTCGCGGGCATGAAAATGCCGGGAATGTAGGAACAGTCGTCAGTGATTAGTGGTCAGTGGCCAGCCCGGGTTGGATCTCTGGTCACTAGCCACCATCCACTCTATGAAATGGCGCTCCCTCGAAGAATCGCGTCCGAACACGGATGCACGGCCGTTGCGCGAGATCTTTGCCGAGCGCCAGGAACTTATTGCCAAATACGTTCCTGCGGAAACGCAAGCTATTCACGCCCGAGTGATCACCGAGCTCAAGCAAAAAGCGATTGCCGGGGGCGCCCTCCCGACGGGTGCAAAGGCGCCTGCGTTTGAACTCAAAGATCACAACGGCAAGTTGATTTCTTCGTGCGATCTGCTGGCCACGGGCCGGCTCGTCATCTGCTTTTTTCGTGGACGCTGGTGTCCCTTCTGCGTTGCGCAACTGGAAGCCATGAACCTCATCCTGCCGCAAATTCAGGAAGCTAGAGCCTCGCTGGTGGCGATTTCTCCGCAGACTGTGCAGCAGTCATTCTTCATGGCCGACCAACACAAACTAGGCTTCCCGCTATTGAGCGATGCCGGCAATCAAGTCGCCCGCCAGTTTGGACTCGTCTACCGTGTGCCTGAGTATCAGCAAGCTGTGTTTCGGCGCGCGTTTATCAATCTGCCATTTGTGAATGGAGACGACAGTTGGGAGCTTCCCATTGCGGCGACCTACATCCTCGAATGCGACCGCACGGTCGTCTACGCCGCCGTGGACGAGGACTACAGAAACCGTCCCGAGCCGATGGATATCCTGCAGACCTCTTCCGCGCTGACTCGAGCCCCGGATCTAAAGGGCGGAGTTAGAGCAGCGTCCCGCTGAACATCGAAAGGAACGCTGCGCAAGCGAAGCACCAAGCGGCACTTTTTGTCAATATTGCAGTCAAATTTCCAGCTGGCGAGTAGTCTCATCGATGGCACGGATCGCATCGACGCGATGGCCATGGAAGTCGTGGCTCGCACGTTCCAGGTGAGCTTTGGCCTTGTGCAGGGCTTCCAAGGCCTCGTGAATTTCCGGATGCGGTTCGAATGCTGGTGAAGGCATGGACAGCATTAGCATCAGACCCATTACTGTAAAGGTGCTCATCATTTTCTTCTTCATGGATTCCTCCCTTTCATACTCCGACTTGCAGGCTCAGACGGTGTCGTTTAATTCGACTAACCTATGCAAACCTGGCGGGAGTTGCAAGTTAGGGCTGTGGTTACCGGTTTTCACCCGGCCGATGATAGACCTCAAGCAAAATGCTAGAGTGGCGGCGTGAGGCCACTGACGCTGTTCGGATTGTTTGCCGTGACGCTGATGCTGGTTTGCTACGCGTTGGAGAAGCGCAGTACGTGGTTTATTCTGGGCTTCGCCGCAGCTTGTGTGCTGGGCTCAGCGTACGGATTTCTCCAGGGGGCCTGGCCGTTTGGACTGGTGGAGGCCGTGTGGTCGATGGTGGCAGTACGACGGTGGTGGCTGGCTCGCTCCCAATGACTTCATCGGGCACCGGAGTCATCCCGAGGTTTGCCAGGGGATCTGGCGGGGGCTGGGATGGCTCAGAAGCTCCACGCAAGATCCCCTTCGACTCCGCTCAGGACAGGCTCTCACCCGGCTGAAGTGCACCGGGTTTCGGGATGACGTCCATCACGGCGAGCAGCGCCTATTGCTAATCGCGCTCAATTCTGTGAAAATAATGGTTTGCGTTATCCCTCCAGAAGCAACTAGGAAAGGAACTTACGTTCTGTGTTAATGATTCGTTTATCGCGCACGGGTGCGCGCAAGCAACCGCA
>JABCYV010000271.1 GCA_013290025.1 Acidobacteriota bacterium | reverse complement strand
TCATGCGGTGGTAAGGCAGGATCACGTGGGCGCGGTTACTGACGAACAGGCTGCCGTCCACTTTTACCCCGGCCTGCCGCAGCGCGCCAACTTCTTTGAGGAAGGCCATCGGATCGAGCACCACGCCATTGCCGATTACGCTTCGGCACTGCGGGCGCAGCACGCCGCACGGCACCAACTGCAGAACGAATTTCGTGCCGTTGATGATAACGGTATGGCCCGCATTGTGCCCACCCGCATAGCGAGCCACGATGGAGAAGTTCTCCGAGAGAACGTCGACAATCTTCCCCTTTCCCTCGTCGCCCCATTGCGCGCCGACGATGACCGCCGTCTTACCTTTCCTCACAAGTCCTCTCCGTGAAGCAGGATCGCGCCCCCGTTGCTTCGACTCCACTCGAGCTAGGCCGGATGCAATGGCGCGGTCGCACACACTCGTTGCCCGCGAGAAACCACGCAGTTGCAAAATTACAGGGATAAGAGCGGAGCAGATGTGTACCGATAATGATACCTTGACGGGGTGAGGCTGGGCAATGAGGTACAGTCGTCAACCCTGCAGTTTCAAGGTCCCAGCTCTGGGCTTTGCTTTGCGTTCTTGGCGGCTCTTCTTTGCGAACATTGCGGTTAAATATGATTAACCGCAAAGAACGCCAAGGTCGCACTAAGTGTTGCAAAGAGGACTGCCGGTTTAATCGAGTCGCACGACTAGCCAACTGGTTGCCGAGAGAGCAGAACGCCTCCCCTCCGGGCCGACTGACGACCGACGGCCTGGGGCTGTAGACTGTTTTCGCCATGCCTGAGCTGCCTGAGGTCGAGACTATTGCCCGCGGACTAACCCAGCGCGTAACCGGCGACGTGATTGAATCGGTCTGGCTGGGATCAAAGCCCGAGCCCCTGAAGTCCCCGGCGGCAGAAATTGCGGCTACGCTGGAGTTCCGGCGCATTGCCGGAGTACGGCGGGTAGGAAAACACATCGTTTTTGATTTGGAGCAAAACGGTGTAGCGCGGCCGCCTCTGGTCGCGAAAGGCAAGATGCGGCGGAAATCCCTACCAGCACGAGCGGGGACGCTCGCGCCCGCACCTAAATTGAATCAGGCCCAGTGGATCGTTCATTTGGGCATGACCGGGCGCATCGTGATCTCGGAACCGCAGGCCGAGGTGGCGAAGCACACTCATGCCATTGTTCGACTCGCTTCCGGTCGGGAATTGCGCTTTGTCGATCCCCGTCGTTTCGGACGGCTCAGCGTCGCGCATGGTTTTGAAGCCGAGGGCTCCGAGCCACTCGAGGTGGAACTGGAGCGGTTCGTAAGCCTGTTCCGGGCCCGCAAAACCCCGATCAAGAGCGCCTTACTGAACCAGAAATTGCTGCGTGGTGTGGGCAACATCTACGCCGACGAATCGCTTTTCCGGGCAGGCGTCCGGCCGCGGCGCCGTGCTGCCTCGCTTACCCGCGAGGAACTGCGGCGGCTCTACCTGGCGGTCCAGGAGGTGTTGAAAGAGGCCATCGCGCTTGGCGGTTCCTCCGTTTCAGACTACGTGGACGCCGACGGGGACGAGGGCTCCTTTCAATTGCAACACCGGGTTTACGGCCGGGAAGGCGAGCCCTGCCTGGTGTGCAAGACTCCCATCAAGCGCGTGGTCATCGCGGGACGTAGCAGCCACTATTGTCCGAAGTGCCAGAAGTAAAGCTCCGATTATTTCTGAATCCCATCGCAGATTGCGACTGCGTCCGCCGCGACTCTGAAGAATTGTCGATTGGCAATCGAAAATTCGTGATATTAGTCTGAGAAATCTGCTTATGCCGAATTTCTCTATTGGCGTCGATCTTGGCGGAACCAACCTGCGCATTGCAGCGGTGGATGAACACGGACATCTGCTCGAAAAGATTACTCTCGGCACCAGAGTAGCCCTGGGCAAGGATCACGTCATCGACAGAATGTGTGAGGCCGTCCGCGGCTTGAGCGGCAAGCACGAGAGTGCCGGGTCGTTACACGGGATCGGGATCGGGGTGCCTGGAATCATCGATATGAAGACCGGCATGCTGCGCGAGTCGCCGAATCTGCCGGGTTGGGCCGGGGTGCCAGTGCGGGCGGAGATCGAGCATCGCTTGGGTACGCGAGTAATTCTTGAGAACGATGCCAACGCCGCCGCCTTGGGCGAGAGCTGGCTTGGCGCCGCCCGCGATGCGGATGACATGGCCATGCTGACGCTTGGCACCGGCGTGGGCGGTGGCCTGGTGTTGGGCAGACGCATCTGGCACGGCATGACAGGCATGGCCGGCGAGTTCGGCCACATTACCGTCGATCCGGAAGGAGTGCCATGTCCTTGCGGCAATCGGGGCTGCCTGGAGCGATACGCTTCCGCCACCGCTATTGTAAGGATGGCACGGGAATCCATTGCAAGCGGGGCCGCGCCCGGGTTGTCGCGAGCCGCAAGTTCCGACCCCGAATTCAGTGCTAAGGCGGTCTACAACCTGGCCATTCAGGGAGACGAGGAGGCCAAGAAAATCTTCCGCCGGGTCGGGCACGCTCTCGGTATGGCTCTCGCAGACCTGGTGAACGCGCTCAATCTTCCAATGTATGTTGTGGGCGGAGGCGTCTCCAGCGCCTGGGAGGCGTTCGCTCCGGTCGTCTTTGAGGAACTGCGACGACGCTCGATGGTTTATGCGGCAACGGCTCCTCCCTCAGGCACAGCCGATGGACAAGGTGCATCAGCGCAAGTTGAACCCGGCGGTCCAACCACAACGATTGTCACGCTGGCTCTTCTGGGCAGTGACGCTGGTCTCTATGGCGCAGCCCGATTGCCGATGATGAGCGGAACCTGAGCGAACTCGAAAGCCAGCCCTTACCTGACGGTCGCGTGGGCCATTACCTTCCTAAACGCATTCACAAAAATCTCGTTCTGCTCCGGCGTGCCAATCGTTACGCGGATTGCCGTGGGCGCACCGTATGCTCCCAATGGCAGAATAGCTACGCCCGCAGCCTGCATACGTCTTGCCACGCTGGGAGCGTCTCCCCTTAGTTCGCAATAGAGAAAGTTGGCCCAAGTTGGGGCCACGTGATAGCCCAAGTCGGACATTGCCCGAACGAGAACTTCCGCTTGCGCCGCATTATTTTCGATCGTCTGGCGAATATGAGCCTCATCTTCAATCGCCGCCATGGCGGCAGCCTGCGCTAATACGGAAACGGAAAATATCGTGCGCATGTGTGCCAGAGAAGATATGAATTCGGCCGGGCCCACGCCATACCCCACTCTTACCCCCGCCAGTCCATGGGTTTTGGAGAAGGTTCGCAGCACCACGACGTTGTGGTTATGGCGCACATAATCAAGCGAGTGGGAGTAGTCGACGCCCCGCAAGCCGGCGAAGTGTTGGGCGAAATCGTAATAAGCTTCATCCAGCACTACCATGACATGTGCAGGTATTTTCTGCAGGAAGCGATCTACCTCATGCGCTGGCACCATACTGCCTGTGGGATTGTTGGGATTCGCCAAAAAAACAATCCGGGTATAGCGGTCTATCGCGGCCGCAATGGCATCGAGATCGAAGCCGTTGTCATGCATCGGGACCTCGATCAACTGCCCTCCTGCCGCTCTCGTGGCAATGGGATAGACGATAAACGAACGCTCGCTGGTGATCGCATTCAACCCTGGCAATAAAAGGGTGCGGGCAATGGTTTCCAGCAACGCGGTTAACCCGGCGGCCACCACGACCTGCTCGGGTTGCACTTGGTATAACTTCGCCAGCCTGGCCTGCAATTCGGTAGCATCATTATCGGGATAGAAATTGCACTCGGCGAGCACGGCGCGCATCGCGGCCACGGCGCGGGGCGATGGGCCGTAAGGATTTTCGTTGGAGGCCATTTTGATCAGGTTCACGCGGCTCTCCTGTTGTCTGGGGCTGCAACTTGACGCTACTTGGCTGCCAATTTCAGCCGGGCAACTTCGTGGGGAGTAAGTCGCCGGAATTTTCCTGGGTGCACATCCAGTTCCAGCGGGCCGTAGCGCACTCGCTTGATCTTCTCCACGTGGTGCCCAATCTCTTCGAACATGCGCCGAATCTGACGATTTCGTCCTTCGAACAACGTAACCTCGTACCAGGGATTGTCTGATTCGCGGATGGGCTTAATCTTTGCGGGAGCGGTTTTCACTCGCCGGCCGCGGTCCGTAGCGATAAAAAGGCCCTCGCGCAGCCTAGCCAACGCCTTCGTATCAGGTGTCCCCGCAACCTTCACCATATAAGTCTTGGCAACATGGGAGGCGGCCTTCATCAGGAAATTGGCAAACTCTCCATCGTTAGTGAGCAACAACAGACCCTCGCTGGCATAATCCAGACGTCCAACCGGATAAACGCGGGCTCCCACGCCACGAAGCAAGTCCATCACCGTCGGACGGCCCTCAGGATCGCGCAGCGTGGTCACGTATCCCTTCGGCTTGTTCATCAGCAGATAAACATGTCGCTCAGGCCCATGCAGCAGTTTTCCATTCACGCGAATGTGATCGCGTTCGGGATCAGCCTTGCTACCCAATTCGGTGACAGCGTGTCCGTTGACTGAAACCAGCCCGCCAGTGATCAATTGCTCAGCCTTGCGGCGTGACGCAATCCCAGCGGCGGCGATGATTTTTTGAAGTCGTTCGGCGGGCATGATTGAATTGATAAGAACGGAATCTGTGTGCCGGCTCAGGCGGCCGGGTCGCTTTCGCCGCTGGGTGCCAGCTCCCGAACCTGTTCAGACGAAACTTCATGCGAGGCGGGACGCGGATTTTCCTGCCGCGCCTCGCCATCAGCGGATTCCCCGACCGGCAACAGATCGCCCTGAAACGACTCCGCCACCAGCTTTTCGAACTCTTGCATGCTGGGCAGTTCGCCTACGTCCTTCAGCCCAAAGCGCAGCAGGAACTCCTTGGTGGTTTTATAGAGAATGGGGCGACCGATGACCGCCTTGCGACCACTGGTCGTGATCAGCTTACGATCAAGCAGCGTGCCAATCACTCCGCTCGAATCCACGCCGCGAATCTCACTGATCTCAGGCACGGTTACGGGCTGCTTGTAGGCGATTACCGCAAGTGTTTCCAACGCGGGCAGAGACAATCGAATTGGCGGTTTCAGGCTCTTGGCGAATGCGCGCACCTGATCGTGATGCTCAGGTTTGGTGGATATCCGGTATCCGCCAGCAACCTGGCGGACCTCTACTCCGTGGCCGGAGGCGGTGTAGTCGGCTACTAATTCTTCCAGCGTCGCGCGGACTCGGGATCTGACCTCGGCATCATCGACTGCACCTTCGGCTATCACCGACTCCTTCACCAATTGCACAATGTGGTCCAGGGTAATTGGCGTTTCCGCGGCGTAGATAATGGCTTCAAGTTTAGCTTTAAGACTCATGGGTAACTGCCTTTTGAATAATAACAACGGCCAACGGCCACCGGTCGCTCTTTAGCCCCAATCGTCCCGCACCGTGGCTTCTTCGCTCATGATGCTTTCGAACTCAGTGTGCCGGCGCAGCAGGATATCGCCGAACAGACGATCCTGACGCAATTGAATTGCTTGCAAGCGGACCAATTCGAGCAGCGCCAAAAACATGCACACGAGCGCCGGTCGTGAATTGACGTTGCGCAACAACTGCTTCAGGCTGATAGCTCGCTCTTCGAACGCCAGCCGCCGCCGCAAGTAGTCGATCATCTGCCCAACCGTGACCGTCTCCTCGTCCACCTGGATCATCGGTCGGGAGCGCGCTCGTTCGATGATTTGCTGAAAGGTTCTCACCAGATCAATCGCGTCCGCAGCCATCTCCGGATCGGTACCCTCGGCGTCCATGAAGTCTTTGATCGCCGGATTCGACCAGACCGCATCTTCAATTTGCTGTTTCTGCATCAGCATCTGGGCCGCGGACTTGAACTTCTCATGCTCCAGCAAACGATTTACCAGTTCCGAGCGCGGATCATCCTCGGTGTCAGCGGGCGCATCGGGATCACGCGGCAACAACAGCTTCGACTTAATGT
>JABCYV010000270.1 GCA_013290025.1 Acidobacteriota bacterium | reverse complement strand
GAGGCGCCGCGACTTTCGATGGATTAGTTTCCAAATGGGAGATTCCTGATCCGCTGCCATGGTACTCGATTTCACCAGAAAAGCAGCCGACCGATCTCGCGCCTTCGTCAAAACTTTCCGAGGCCGTGGGGCACGCAGCCGAATCTTATAGAGTAGGAGCTTATGGACAGGAAGACTGTACCTCGGGTGGTCATCATCGGCGCCGGCTTCGGCGGATTGATTGCGGCGCGGAAGCTGGCAACAAGCGCGGTGCAAGTCACACTCATCGACCGACGGAATTATCACACCTTTCAGCCTCTGCTCTATCAAGTCGCGACCGCCGGACTGTCTCCCGGAGAAATCGCTGCCCCCATTCGCTGGATTCTCCGCGGGAGGAGCAACGTTCGAATCCTGATGGGTGAAGTGGAGGACGTCGACGTGTCGCGGCGAGTGGTAAGACTGGTCGACGCAGACATTCCCTACGACTACTTAATCGTGGCGGCGGGCGCGAGTCATGCCTACTTTGGGCACGATGAGTGGGAGCCGTTCGCCCCGGGCTTGAAAACGATCGAGGACGCGCTGGAAATCCGGCGGCGAGTGTTGCTGGCCTTTGAACTGGCCGAGCGCCAGGCTGCTGAGAGCGGGGAGCAAGTGCAGCTAAATTTCGTGGTAGTCGGAGGTGGGCCCACCGGAGTGGAGCTGGCAGGAACATTAGCGGAAATAGCGCGTCGTGCGCTGGTAAACGAATTCCATTCCATCGATCCGGAGCGCACGCGAATCTTGTTGCTCGAGGGCGGTCCACGGGTTCTGCCTGCCTATCCCGAGGACCTTTCGCGGAGCGCTGGAGAGCAGCTTCGTCATCTAGGAGTAGAAGTACACACCTCCGCAATGGTCACCGGAATTGAGCCCGCAGCGGTGATTACCAGCCAAACCCGCCTGCCCGCAGCGGTTATTCTGTGGGCCGCGGGCGTGGCCGCTTCACCTCTCGGGAAGAAACTGGGAGCTCCCGTCGATCGCGCGGGACGTGTCTTGGTCAATCCTGACTTGAGTCTGCCGGGGCATCCCGAAGTCTTCGTCATCGGTGACCTCGCGAGCTTGAAGGACAAAAATGGCAATCCGTTACCCGGTTTGGCGCCAGTCGCCATGCAGCAAGGTAAGGCAACCGCAAAGAACATCGAACGCGAATTGCGGGGAAATCCGCGACAGAATTTTCACTACCTGGACAAGGGTAGTCTGGCCACGATTGGACGAGCCGCAGCAGTGGCGCAGTTCGGCAAAGTTCATATTTCCGGATTCCTGGCGTGGCTTTCCTGGCTGTTCGTCCACATCTTGTTCCTGATCGGTTTCCGGAACCGGATCATTGTTCTGATCCAATGGGCATGGGCATATTTCACCTACGAACGCGGCGCCCGTCTGATCACCGGCAGTACTCAACTGCCGAGTTGGAATCAGCTGCAGTCGGAAGAGCATAACCAGACGGTTGGGCGGAAAAGCGCATAGTGGGCCGTCATTGCCTGGCCCGATTGCATTCCCGGTCGTCTCCAAAGTCAGCTATGTGCCTCAAGTAGAATCATGCGATGAGCCTTGCTGACCTGCTCCTGGGACGCCCTCTAGCCACTGAGGAGGAGAAAGCCGAGCGGATTGGTCCTGGCCAGGGCATTCCGATCTTCGGCCTTGATGCTTTAAGTTCGGCGGCTTACGGCCCAGAGGCCGCGCTAACATTGTTAATTCCTCTGGGAATGGCCGGAATCGCTTATATCTGGCCGATCAGTCTCAGCATCGTGGCGCTGCTGGCGATCGTGTATTTCTCCTACCGCCAAACTATCGTCGCCTATCCGCAGGGCGGCGGCTCATACACGGTTGCGAGTGAGAACCTCGGCGAGTGGACAGGACTGCTTGCTGCGGCTGCGCTCATGGTCGATTACATACTCACAGCCGCGGTCGGAATCTCGGCTGGAGTCGGAGCGCTGGTCTCGGCTGTGCCTTCACTGCAGTCCCATACGCTGGTCATCTGTCTGGGGATCCTGGCAACCCTGACACTGGTCAATCTGCGAGGAATCCGCGAGACTGGGGCCCTCTTTCTGGTTCCTACCTATCTTTTCATCGCTTGTCTTCTGGGGATGATTGCCATCGGACTGGTCAAGACAATTGCCGCGAGCGGCCATCCAGTCCCAGTTGTAGCGCCGCCGAAATTAATGTCTGCGTCTGCCGGGTTAGGTGCGTGGCTTCTGCTCCGAGCATTCGCGAGTGGTTGTACCGCTATGACAGGCGTCGAGGCGGTCAGCAACGGGGTAATGGCCTTTAAAGAGCCGACCGATAAATATGCTCGATTAACTCTCACCATCATCATCGGCATCCTCATGGTCATGCTGGCGGGTATCGCTTACCTCGCGCCGGTTTATGGAGTTGGGGCCACGACTCCCGGCGAGCAGGGTTACCAGAGTGTGCTTTCACAATTGTTGGCTGCAATCACCGGCAAGGGCGCATTTTATTGGGTTGGCATCGGATCGATTCTGGTCGTTCTGTCACTCTCGGCTAACACCGCGTTTGCCGACTTCCCACGCCTTTCCCGGGCCATTGCTCTTAATGGCTTTCTGCCTCACCCTCTCACTTTGCGAGGACGGCGCCTGGTCTTTGCTGAGGGGGTCTATGCTCTCGCCATCCTCACCGCGATTTTGCTGACGATTTTCGGTGGAGTCACCGACCGGCTCATCCCGCTGTATGCCGTTGGCGCATTCCTGGCCTTCACGTTGTCTCAAGCAGGCATGGTGGTCCATTGGAGAAGAACAGGTGGAGCAGGCGCGGCAAAGAGCATGTTCCTGAATGGCCTGGGCGCGATCGCTACAGCGATCACCGTCGCGGTAGTGCTGGTGGCCAAGTTCACCCAAGGCGCCTGGATCACTCTAGTCCTGATCCCCGGCCTGATTGTGCTGATGCGAAGCGTAAAGCGGCATTACAAGAAAGTAGAGCGTCAGACACGCAAGGATACCGGCGTCAGTACTCACGATCTGTCTTCGCCTATTGTGTTGCTTCCGATTGAGCATTGGAGCGTTGTGTCGGAGAAGGCGCTCCGATTCGCCTGGAACATGTCCGATGAAATCCAGATCTTGCACGTCGAGTGCGGAGAAGAAACCGAGAGCCTATGCCAACAGTGGGCGCAACTAGTGGAAACGCCAGCTAAAAATGCGGGCCTTCCCGTGCCTGAACTGGTGCTGCTCAAGTCACCCTACCGGTTTGTGGTGAGGCCTATTGTCGATTATGCTTTGCGCTTAGAGAGAGAGAACCCCGGACGGCATGTAGCTGTGCTTGTGCCCGAATTAGTGGAAAAGCGCTGGTACTATATTTTGCTCCACAACAATCGTTCCTCTGCGTTGAAGGCGCTGTTGTTGGTCCGCGGCAATGAGCGAATTACCGTGATCAATATTCCATGGTACTTGCGTCATTAAGAGTCCGGCGCCGGCATCGGATATAGTTTTGAAAGCCAGTGAAGAGATTTCTAGAATGTTCCCCAGCCGCATAAGCGGAGGCGCTTTTCATGCTGGTTCCGCCCGATTTGAGAGACAATAGAGTCTAAGCGGGCGCCGAAAGCGCTCCTAGCGCCCAACCCATGAGACAGAACATTATTTTCCGCATGCTTTACGGCCTCTTGGCTGGACTGGTGCTGTGCGTCTTCTCTGCTCCCTCTTCCGGTGAAGTGTTGAAGATCGTGGTGAAAGACACCATCCATCCCATCACCGATGAATACATCGGTCGCGCCCTCGATGAAGCGGCCCGCAATAAAGACCAGGCAGTGCTGATCGAACTAAGCACGCCGGGCGGCCTGCTTGATGCTACTCGCGATATCATCGAGAAAATTCTGGCGTCACCGGTTCCAGTGATCATCTTCGTCACGCCGAGCGGCAGCCGTGCCGCGTCTGCGGGATTTTTCATCCTCGAAAGCGCCGATGTGGCGGCGATGACGCCGGGCACAAATGCCGGTGCGGCCCACCCGGTCACTCTGGGTGGCGGCAAGATGGACGACGTAATGAAGGAAAAGTTGGAGAACGACACCGCGGCCCTGTTGCGCTCTGTGGTCTCCAAACGCGGCCGCAACATTGAGGTGGCCGAGAGCGCGGTGCGGCAGTCTAAGTCTTTCACTGACCAGGAGGCACTCTCCCAGCACCTCATTGACTATGTCGCCTCCAGCGAGCAAGACCTGTTCCAACAAATGCAGGGCAAAACGCTGAAGCGCTTCAATGGTCAGACGGCAACCCTCAATCTCGTTGGGCAGCCCGTTCTGGACTATAACCTGACTCTCAAAGAAAAAATTCTCGGCTTCATCATGGATCCGAACATCGCATTCATACTGCTGGCCATCGGCGCGCTGGCGCTCTATGCCGAGTTCAATCATCCGGGCGCCGTCGTACCGGGAACCGTAGGAGTTGTTTTCATCCTGCTGGCGATTTTCGCGCTCAATCTGCTTCCCGTCCGCTTCGCGGCCGTAGTTCTTATATTTTCTTCATTCGCTCTGTTTGCCCTGGAAGCGAAGTTCGCGGCCCACGGCGTGTTGGCCATCGGCGGAATTGTCACCATGGTTCTCGGCGCGCTGCTTCTGGTGGACGCGCCGATTCCCGAGATGCGGGTCCACCTGCTCACGGCGCTCGCAGTCAGCATTCCGCTGGGGCTGGTCACTGTTTTTCTGATGAGCATAGCGCTGAAGGCGCGGGCCAATAAGGTGGTTACCGGCGTGCAAGGATTGGTCGGGGAAATCGGAACGGCGCGGACGGCGCTTTCGCCTCAGGGAAAAGTGTTTGTCCATGGTGAGCTTTGGGACGCGATCGCCTCCTCCAATCTGGCGGCCGGGCAAGCGATCGTGGTTCGGAGAGTGGACGGACTGCAATTACAGGTTGATCCGGTTCCGTCCATGCAACGTACTCCCGCAGCGACCCTCGTCTGATCCTACATGGCTGACACATGCCGCATCTGACGAGACAACCCCAAGCAACCGTGAAATGGCCCCCCAGCACAGGGAATTGCGATAGAATCCGCAGCAGCGTTCCTGACGACCGGGCGCGGAGGCCCAGATGGAGCTTGGATTCGGATTTACTACCGTCGCCATCATCATCGCAGTTCTGTATCTCCTGAGTTCAATTAAGATCCTGGCGGAGTACGAACGCGGTGTGATATTTCGTCTCGGGCGTTTGCTACCGGAAGCCAAGGGACCTGGCCTCATCTTTGTCTTCGCCCCCATCGATCGCATGGTTCGCGTCTCGCTCCGTCAGGAAGCACTGGAAGTCCCCCCGCAGGACATCATCACTCGCGACAATGTCACTCTCAAAGTTAATGCCGTCATTTTCCTGCGCGTGATTGAGCCTCGCAAGGCTGTGGTTGAGGTTTCCAACTACGTTTACCAGACTTCACAATTCGCGCAGACTACGTTGCGGTCCGTTCTCGGCGAACAAGAGCTTGATGAATTGCTCGCTCACCGTGACAAGATCAATTTGCGTCTGCAGAGCATTCTGGACACCCACACCGCGCCTTGGGGCGTGAAAGTGGCCAACGTTGAGGTCAAGCAAGTGGACATGCCCGAATCCATGCTGCGCGCTATGGCGAAACAAGCAGAGGCCGAGCGCGAAAAGCGGTCCAAGATCATTCATGCGGAAGGTGAGTTTTCGGCGGCGCAGCGTCTGGTCGACGCGGCCAAGCTCTTGGCCACCGAACCAGTCAGCGTGCAGTTGCGTTATTTGCAAACTTTGACCGAAATCGGCGTGGAGAAGAACACCACCGTGATCTTCCCCGTTCCGGTTGATTTCTTCTCTGGCCTTCAGAAGTTGATGAGTAAGTCTGATGGAGACGGCCCCAAGAGTTGACATCTCTCCACCAATCGGAATCGAAACGAGGTCGAAATAAGCGATGGCTGCTTCTCAAGACACGGAAATCACGCTAGGTACGGGGAAGATGCTGGCCTTCTTTTTCGGACTGGTGGCTCTCTGTGCCGTATTTTTTGGGATGGGATTCTCGCTCGGTAAGAATTCCGTAAAGGT
>JABCYV010000269.1 GCA_013290025.1 Acidobacteriota bacterium | reverse complement strand
ATGGCGACCCGATTCTTCAGTCCTGTGTCCATAAAGTTCGGATTATAAAGGCGGCGCACCAAGACGTGCGACCATGGGCGCAAACTCTTGCTCCGTTTGCGGCTGTAACGTTACTCTTGAAAAAGCATAAGGAGTACCCATGAGACCGCATCAGCACCGGCAGGAGACCGAAGCCGTCCGCGGAGGCGCCGATCTGAGCAAGAAAAATGGCCCGCTCTCTACTCCGATCTACCAGACTGCCACCTTCGAAGTGACCGACAACGACCAGCAACTTCGTGCCACCAGCACTGACATGTTTTACACCCGCTATGGAAACCCTACCCAAACCGTGGCCGAAGCGGTCATCGTGGAACTGGAAGGGACAGATGCTGCACGCTTGTTTGCCTCCGGGATGAATGCCATCACGACCTCCGTCCTCGCTCTCTTGAAGGGCGGGGACCACATCGTGGCCCAGCGAGACATCTACGGCGGCAGCATCAAATTCTTCAGTCACTGGCTGCCGAAATTCGGCATCGAAACTACCTTTGTTGATACCACGGAGTACGACCAGCACGCTCGCGCTATTCGTCCCAATACCAGGCTGCTCTATCTGGAGTCGCCAACCAATCCGACGCTTCGGGTGGTCGACTTGCGCCAGGTGACCGCCCTCGCCAAGCAACACAATCTGATTACTTTTATTGACAGCACGTTCGCCACGCCCATCAATCAGCGCCCCGCGGACTTCGGGATTGATCTCGTTATGCACTCTGGCACCAAGTATTTCAGCGGACACGCTGATCTGATCTGCGGCATCGTTGCCGGCCGCCGCGACCTTATCCAGAAAATCCACGACACCCGTACTACGATGGGTGGCGTAATCGATCCCCATGCTGCCTGGCTGCTGATCCGGGGCATGAAGACACTGGCGGTGCGAGTGCAGCGGCACAATGAGAACGCGCTGCGTGTTGCCCAATTCCTAGCCCACCACCCCAAAGTGCAGCGCGTGCACTATCCTTTTTTAGAGGGACATCCCCAGCGCGCTCTCGCCATGGAACAGATGCGCGGCGGTGGCGGCGTGCTGAGCTTCGAGGTCGATGGGTCCGCCGAAGACGCTCGCCGTCTAACCGAAGCGCTGCACCTTTTTACCCTGGCGCCAAGCCTGGGTGGAGTTGATTCCCTAGTCTGCGTCCCTGTCCTCACCTCACACGCCATGGTCTCGGCAGAACACCGCAAAACCATGGGCGTGACCGATCAAATGATCCGGCTTTCAGTCGGAATCGAAAGCGCCGATGATCTCATCGCTGATCTCGAACAGGCACTTACGGTCGTAAGTCCGACCGCGCAAACTGCCCAGGTGTGATGAGCAAAGAAAAACGTAACGCTGTCATCCTGAGCGGAGGGTGCTGGTTGCTTGCGAAACAGCACACGGAGTCGAAGGACTTTGTGTCAGCGCCCACGAACGCCGCTGGGTTGCGGGAAGAGACCAATGGTCAGTGCCAAGCACTTGCCTTCCAGCAAAAATCCTGGCCTCCAGGAGACCAGGATTCACATCGCGCTTCATGCCGTCAGCTAGAAGATAAACTTAGCACCTAGCTGCAGAATGCGCGGATTGTGGGCGGAAGCGGCGCGCAAGAAACCGCTTGCGGCGTTCGGCGATGGCAGGACGCACGAAGCGTCGCCCGATGAAAAGTTCACCCCGCCATAGCAACCTGTGGAATTCGTGTTGTTAGAGGCTGCACTATTTGACGCTGCGGAACCCTGGCCGCCGCCCAACCAGGAGAACTCGGTGTGGTTGAAGATGTTGAAGGCCTCGGCGCGGAATTCGAGGCGAAACCTTTCTGTGATCGCGAAGTGTTTGAACAGCGCCATGTCGAAATTCGTCCGCCGTGGATTGTTGAGGAAGTTTCTGGGCGTATCGCCAAACGTGAGTCCCCGAGGTGCAACAAAAGCACCAGGGTTGTACAACGCGGGGCCAAAACCCGTCCCAGGGACTTGTGTGATGCCGGACTTCGGATTGCCGGCCAAATCGGGGTACGAGGCGCTCAACGTGAGGGTATTGGAGACTCCTGAGTTGTCGCCAGGAATGCCACCGCTGCCTCCGTTGATCACGCTAAAGGGCGAGCCGGTCTGAACAATCGTAATTCCAGACCACTGCCAGCCGCCGAGCACTTTGTCCCTCAGCCCCTTACCCTTGAACAAGGGGAGGTCATAGACATAGCTCAGACTGAACAGGTGCCGCTGGTCGAAATTAGAGCTGGCGCGAGACGCGTTCAGGTTGTAGGTGTCGGGAAGGTACTGGTCGAGTCCGGAGGAGGCATCGTCAATCGAGTGGCTATACGTATAAGCCAGATTGAGCGCCAGCCCTCCAATGGTATGGCGTACTGCGAGTTGCAGCCCGTTGTAATTGGAGGACGCGGTTTGGTCCTTACGCGTGATTCCGCCAACACCCTGGTACGGGCGGAACAGGTCTGCCTTCACACCGCAGACCGCGATCCCGGCGTTGACGGCTGGACTAAGGACACCGGGTCCACCATAAGGAATAGGAGTGTTGGAGAGAGGAGTTGTGCCATCGATAGGAACACCGAATTGATCGGTGGTGGTGCCGCACTCCGTAGGAAGGCCAGTGGCTACGACGGTCGTCACTCCCATCGGTTCGTGAAGTTGGTAGGGGTTCTGGCTCAAAGGTGTGGAATGGACCTGGTTAAGATCGAACTCGCGGCTAAGATGAGTGCCCTTGCTGCCCACGTAGGCTAGCGTGGCCACGGTGTTCTTGACGATTTCATGCTGTACGTCGAAGTGCCATTGCTGCACGTAGGGCCACTGGAGTTTGTTGGCGATGGACAGCACGCTCAACGGGGTCTGGGTACCACCTGTTTGCGGGACGAGGTTCCCGTACCCCCGTATGTTGGTGACCGACGTCGTCAGGGTAAGCGGGTTTTGCGGCTCCAGCGCTCCGGTTCCAGCTTCGGTGGAGTTCATGTGCTCGAAGAAAACACCGTACCCTCCGCGGACCGCCCATTTTCCGTCACCTTTGGGATCAAAGGCGAAGCCAATGCGCGGAGCAGGATTAACTAGATGATTCTTTGAGCAGCCGTCAGGTATCCCTCCGACACCGCATTGCACCCATCCGTTGAGCTGGTTCGCCCCCGCTGCCAGAGTGCCATCAGGGTTAAGATTGCTTGCACCCGGAACGTACCGCGTAGGATCCCAATTCCAAGCATTGTGGTGGCGCTCATGTTGCTCACCAAAAAAGCTGACGCGCAAACCCAGATTGAGAGTCAAGCGCCTGGTTGCATGCCAATCGTCCTGGAAGTATGGCTCGAAGATCTTGTAACGATTGTAGGTCTTGATTACCGCCTTCTGTTGCTGGAACTGGGAGATGCTTCCGATCAGCAGGTCGGCGAACGGGTTTCCGGTAGTGACGGCAGTGTTAGAAGCATCAAACGTCAGCAGCCCGTTGGTGGAAACGCTCGGCTGCGGGATTTCGTTCTTTTGCGCAGCAGTGAAGTAGGCCCCGAACTGCAAGTTGTGCTTGCCCACAATCTTGGTCACGTTGTCACGGTAGCTATAAGTAGGATTGGAATTTAAGGGACCGTTCGGGATGTATCCCGGGTCTTCACCAATGCCGTTGAAGGGGCCGCCGTTCAGGCCAATCCCCGCGACCTTGCCGCCTCCACCGTTCGGGAATAGACCCCACGACATGCTCGCGGGACGCTGCCAAGGACCCACCAACCCGAGAGTTATGTGATCGGTGGTGTAGCTGGCCACGAACTCGTTTAGGAGGGTAGGCGAGAGAGTTGCTGTCAACCGCGCGACCATACCGACCGACGGACCATTGAAATTCGTCTGTATGGTCGGAAAACTAGCCTGGTTCGTCCACAACGGATTCGGGTAGACCGTGGCCCACGAATCATGGATATAACGGAACATGCCTCGCCACTTGGAGTCGAAGTTGTGATCCACGCGAATCAGTTCTTCACGCCAGGTCGTAGGCAGGATTGGAAAAGCCTGCCACGTCGCCGTTCCGCCGCTTTCCGAAGTGGGAGGTGGAATCAGCGCCTCGAGGGCGTCGGCGCCATGAGCGGTATCGATTGGTACTATGTTGCCGGGAAACGGTTGACCTGCCAGCGGGTTAGGGGCTCCATTATCGAGGAGCGAAGGTTCCAAGGGGCAATTGGGACCTGGGCACACATCGTTAAAGTTCCCCATCCGTTCGGCCGTCGTCGGAACTTGGGTGACATTTGAGGCCGCGGGCACTCGTTCCTTGCGCCACTCCTGTGACCAGAAGAAAAACGTCTTGTCTCTGTTCTTGTTGTAAACCCCCGGAATATATACCGGACCGCCAATTGTGTAGCCGTAATCGTGCTTCTTGTATTCGGGGACGGGTCCGCTGTTGAAGTAGTTTCTGGCATTAAAGAAATCGTTGCGCAAGAATTCGTAAGCGTCCCCGTGAAACTGATTTGTGCCTGATTTAGTCTCGACTTCCACTGTGCCCGATCCGTTGCGGCCGTACTGGGCTCCGTAATTGGAAGTAAGAACTTTGAATTCAGCGATCGCATCCAGGCTCGGATACACGTTCATGCTGGTATTGCTGCCATTATCCAGATTGTCGCCGCCGTCCAGTTCCCAGTTGTTGTATTCGGTCCTGCCGCCGTTAACGCTGAAGGCGACATTGCCTTGGACGCCGACCAGTCCTTCGTCCTGCCCTGACTGATTGCTGACTCCGGGTACCAGCGTGACTAACTGGGCAAAGTTGCGGCCATTCAATTCGAGCTGGTTGATTTCTTTGCCAGTTACTACCCCAGTAAGCTCAGACGACTGAGTCTCTACTGTGGCCACATTTTCACCTTGGACCTCAACCGTCTCTTTGGTCGCGCCTACCTGCAAACTGATGTCGGCGCGGGCCTTCTGGCCAACCCGGAGGACGACACCCTTCGCCTCATATCGCTTGAACCCCTGAGCAGCGACGATCAGGTTGTAGGAACCAATGGGCAATGCCGCGAATAGGTAATCGCCGCTATCGTTCGTAGTGGCGGCGCGGGTAACGCCCTTCTCCGGATCGGTGACCGACACCTGCGCATTCGTCACAGCGGCGCCACTGGGATCCGTTACCGTGCCGGTGATCGAAGCCGTGACCTGGGCCAGCACGTCGGCCGAAACGCAGATCATCAACAGAAGAACCAATATCCATACCAGGCGGGATTTCATAGTGGACTCCTGTGGTTCTGTCACGAAATTCAGAAAGATGGCTGGATCAGTCTCCCCTGCATGTTAGCGCGGGTGAACTGCCGCGCAAGCGTGCATTGAATACAGGCACCCAACCGGTAAACTTTCGCTCCCGGAATACGTTCGAGAGTTTGCCATGCCCAATTATTTTGTTCCTGCTTCCACCCTGACGGTGTCCTGTGATTCGCGGTTAATTCCGCCATTAAAACGTATCAATAGCAGTAAATACTGCGGTAGCCGCATCGGAAGTGTCAAGCAGAAAATTGCCCGGTCGGCCTTTCCCGGCGGGCTCGGCTACAACAAGCTCCGTGTCGACTCTCGCACCGCCAACTCCGGCGCCATCTTGCGGTGGACGGCGGAGAATTCTCGCTTCTCGAGCAGCGCATTAATTCCTTCCACCACAATGCTGACCGCCGTGGTACCCATGGCTTCCATTGGCTGACGCACAGTCGTCAGCGACGGCGTATACAAAGCGGATGCTGCGACATCGTCGAAGCCGACGACTGAACAGTGTTCTGGGACACGCAGACCAGACTTCGTCAACGCACGTATCGCGCCAAATGCCGTCTGATCGTCGAATGCGATCAGTGCTGTGAACGGCCGTTTCTGTTTTACCAAGTGCTCGGTTAATTTGTAACCGGCTTCAAAACTTGAAATTGGATCTCTTGATTCCGGGAGGTCCACAATCAACCGCGAATCTAATTCCAATCCGCTTTCCTTTGCGAAACTACGAATGCCGCGCCAGCGTTGTGCGCTGTCGGCCAAGGTCTTAGGGCCACGGATGAAGGCAATCTTGCGATG
>JABCYV010000268.1 GCA_013290025.1 Acidobacteriota bacterium | reverse complement strand
GTCGCCACCGTGATAAGCGACCGCGGCGTCGACGCCTTGGCAACGCACGGCCGTCAGGAAGACCATCAGCGCACCGAGGCAATAGCCGAGGACGGCGACCTTGCCGTTGCACTCCTGGAGGTTTCGTACCGCGTTGACGGTGTCCTTGACGTCCTTTGCGCCCGCGTCTCGGTCATAAGCCCCATATAGACGAAGGCCGTGTTGCCAGTCAGCCTCGGAGGTAACATTAAGGTCGACGCCTGGCTCCTGCCGCCAGAACAGGTCTGGCGCGACCGCAACGAAGCCTTGTTCCGCCAATTCGTCGCAGGTCTTGCGAATGTCGGCGTCGACTCCGAACAGCTCCTGCAGAACGATAACGGCCGGAGCCGGTACTGTCTTCGGCCGCGCGATATAAGCGGCAAACGCGCCGTCATGTCCTTCTATGGTGATGTGATCTTTCATTGTGTACTCCAGAGACGACCACTTTCATCCGGGCCTCCGCCGATGTCGTCAGGATCGGCGGAGGCCCACTCCGAGCCAGGTCCAGCCGGGCGGGCACACGCGGGGCTAACAAAGGGGCACTTTACGCTGCTGCCGTGCCCTGAGCGGCTTTTGCCGCTTTTCGGATCACATCGATCACGAGTTGTGGCTGCGACAGCATGGCCACGTGGCTGCTCTTCACCTCGACGGTCGTGGCGCCCATGCGCTTGGCGAGGAAGCGTTCCAGGTCGGGATGGACGGTGCGATCCTCGGTGGCAACGATAGACCAGCTCGGCTTCGACTTCCATGCGGTACCGTCAACCTTCTGGTTGAACAGGTCCGCATCGGGGGCGAAGTGGGTGGCCCAGACGACCTTCTGCTCCTGCTCCGGAAGGTCACCGGCGAAATCCTTAGCGCCTTCCGGGAGCATCCAGACCCGTCCGTCGGCAACTTCGATGTGGCCGAAGATTGGTGTGGGGTACTTGTCGAGCTGGCTCTGCACGGTTTCATGAGCATCGGGAGCGACCGCGGCGATGTAAACCAGCCCGACAACGCGATCATCGGTTCCAGCAGCGGTGATGACGGCACCGCCATAAGAGTGGCCGAGAGGATGGCCGGGCTGCTCACCCGCCCTAGCGTGCGCTTGGCTGCGGCGACGTCAGCTACCTGCGAGTCGAGGCATAATTGGGCGGCGATCACCTCGTAGCCTTCGGCCTGAAGCGTAGGGATCACTTTGTTGAAGCACGAGCCGTCTGCCCAGATGCCGACAGAACACGATGCTAGGTTTGGTCTGCGTAGGTTTCATTTGGTCTCCTTTTGATTTTGTTCTCCTCTGGTTGAGAATTACTGATTGGCTGACGCGGAGGTAGCAGCCTCTTCGATGAGCTTGGCCGTTTCCTTCGGGTGAGACATGTAGGCCACATGGCTGGCATTCACTTCGACCGTCTTGGCCTTGGCGCGTTTCGCCATCATCCGCTCCTGCTGGGGATTGATCGATCGGTCTGCGCTGGCCACCATGTAAAAAGTCGGCTTGTTCTTCCAGGCGGGATTCGTGACCTTGTGGGTGAACGAGTCGGTGGAGATCGGCACCTGCGATATAGCCATGTAGTGGGACTCGGCTGGAGGAATATCCGCTGCGAAGTCGGCCGCGAAATGCTCCTGTTCTATCCACCAGTTCCCGTTGCCGTCCGGCTTGAACGCCTTGGACGCTTGCGGCAGGGCTTGCTCGATCGACGCACAGCTGTCACCTTCATCGAGTGCAAATGCGGCGATGTAGACAAGTGCCGCAACGTTTGGATCATTGCCGGCCTCGGTGATGATGGACCCGCCGTAGCTATGGCCGACCAGGACGACCGGCCCGCCCATAGCGTCGATTGCAGCCTTCGTGTACTTTACGTCGTCGGCGTACGAGGTCTCGGGGGGCTGCGCCACCGACACCGTGTAGCCATCCTTCTCAAGAATCTTGGCGACGGCTTCCCAGCCGGAGCCATCGGCGAACGCGCCGTGCACCAGAACCACGTTCTTGATGCCAGCCGGCACAGGACCCGCCGCGGCAGTGTTCAGCGTCCCACCCATCAGCGTAGACGCAATCACAGCAACCGCATAAAGCTTCGTCACGGCGTTTCTAGAGTTAGGTTTCATTTGTTCTCCTTCCTTCTTCTCAGGTATCCCAATTTTCTGTTCGGCCGACGGATGGTCCGTTTCGGAATTGCCTGATCTGCTGAGGCGATACTGCATCCATAGCCTGATTTCACGGCTCACTGTAAAGGCGACTTTCAACCTGCGTAAGACCAAATCGAGTCGAAACGGTGCACCTCTTTCGGGTGAGCGTGCACCATCACCACCGGTGGATCAAAACTAGTTACTGTTCTTTTGATCTAGAGGAAAGGCTCGAAATGCCTTTGACGAGGTAGGGTGCGAGGTCGTGACACAGTGGTTGATTCTTCTTTGCGGGGGCTGAACCAGTTTCGATGATTTCTGCGGGATGAATCTATCTGGACGAGCAAATCAATTCATTCCTCCAACGAAATGATTCCTCGCTTGAGTGCGATGGTTACCGCATGAGTGCGGTCGTTCGCTCCGAGTTTAGCCAGTATCGCCTTCACATGGCCTTTCACGGTGTCTTCCGAGATAGAAAGGTGCGCTGCGACAATTTTATTTGCATTCCCGGCCGCGACTTGTTGCAGCACTTGTAGTTCGCGTTCGCTAAGAGTGTCAGACGAATGATGTTCTGCCATGGCAATGGCAATCTCAGGTGGAATTCGCCGCAGGCCAGCATGCACGCTGCGAATCGTGTCCAAGAGATCCTTCCTCAGAGTGCTCTTGAGCAGGTATCCGCAGGCTCCGGCATCGAGAGCCTGAGCGGCTTGGACATCACCTTTATACGTCGTTAGCACGACGATGCGAGCAGTCGGAAATTCCTTTCGAATAGCGATAGTCGCGTCGATGCCATTCATCTCCGGCATCACTAAATCCATGAGAGTTACGTCGGGATGCAACTTGCGGAAGCATTCGATCGCTTCACGACCATTACCAGCTTCCCCGACTAAGAGGATGTCTGCGTGATTCTCGATGATTGCCGCTATCCCCTCTCTGAGAATAGGATGATCGTCAACCGTTAGAACCTTGATCGGAATCATGGCGTTTCTCCTCGTGCCACAGTTGGCGAAACCTTCGCCAAGGCGAACCGTTTCCCTGAGCGCTGTAGGCAACAGATCCGGGAATCCTCAATTCCAACTCGGTCCCAGCTCCCGGCCGGCTCCACGTTTCCAAGTGCGCACCGATCTTCGCGGCGCGCTCTCGCATTCCTCGCATCCCCCAGTGGCCAGGTTTGCCACCGGCTTCGATAATCTTAGGATCGATACCAGAACCGTCGTCACGAAACCGCAAACGCAAGTGCGCGGAGTCATAGGCGATCTCGACTTCAATGCGTTTCGCACCTGCATGGTGGAGGGCGTTTACTAGCGCCTCGTGGCCAATCCAATATGCTTCGTCTCGGACCAGCGGGTTAAGTTTGCGCAGGTCTCCCTCTACGACGACGCTGAATTCAACACCCTTACTGACAGCAAGGTCCTTGATGACGTCAGTAAGGGCCTCTCGTAAGTTCTTCCTTTGTGCGGTGAGACGGAGGTTCTTAACGCGATCTCGTCCTTGCACTAGTACTTCGTCGGCTCGGTCGAGGGCTTTGTCGATCATCTGCCGGGCAGGTTCTGAGGCAGGTATTCGTTCGGCCACGGCTTGGAAACGTAAAATTAGGCCTTGTATGCCCTGCAATAGAGTGTCGTGCAACTCCCGCGCAATCCGCTCTCGTTCACCGAGTCGCTCTTCTATCCTCGCTCGAATCTCTGCCTCCATTTGCCTGAGCCGAAGAAGATAGAGTGTCCAGAGGATGCTGACGGTCGCTACGATGCACAATAACCTGAACCAAAATGTGCCCCACCAGGGTGGTAGGATCGTGATCCCCAAGGCCAGGCCAGGCTCGTTCCAAACTCCTTGCCTGGTTGCGCTCTGCACGTGAAATGTGTATTTACCGGCTGGCAAAGTCGTGTAGCTCGCGACCCTTCGGTCACTGCCAACTTCAATCCAGTCGCGATCCAACCTCTCAAGCTTGTAGCGATAGCGGTTGGCATCTGGATTGAAATACGTGAGCGCAGCAAAACTCAGTGAAAAGATGTTTTGGTCGTGAGTCAGTGTGACATCTTTCGTGTAGCTGATGGACTTCCCGAGTGGGGATTTGGCTCCAACCTCTACCGAACGCCCGGCCAGTTGGAAATCGGTCAGAACGAGGGGCAGCGGGTACGATGTATTGATCACTTTATCGGGAAAGAAAGCGACGCCGCCGCTAAACCCACCGAAAAACATCTCTCCGCTCGGACTCTTAAAGCAAGCATCCCAACCCGTAAAGTCATTGCCGGGGAGGCCATCAACTGTGGAATAGTTCGTAAAGTTTTTCCCAACAGGATCAAATCTGGATAGGCCGCGGTTCGTGCTCATCCAGAGCATGCCGAACTGGTCCTCGAGAATGCAGCTCACAGCGTTGGTGGGCAAACCGTCTTTCACGTAGTAGTGGGTGAATGTCCCGCTTTCACGGTTCAGCCTATTCAAACCATTTTCCGTGCTGACCCAAACGGTTCCGGAATGATCAACATAGGTCGAGGTAACCGCATTATCACTCAAAGAAGTGGGATCACCTACTTTGTGTGCATAGACGGTGAATTGACCAGTGTTCGGATCAAAACGGTTCAACCCTCCCCAACTGCCCATCCACAAGAACCCGCTCTTATCTTCTGAGAGATTGAAATACCCTTCGGCGTCATTCTTGGCGTCCTGCTTGTAGGCAACGAAGCTCTCATTCCGAGGGTCAAATCGATCAACACCGTTGTAGGTGGCGATCCACATCGTGCCCGCATGATCGATCATCATCCGGCTCACGATGTTGCTGCTTAAACTGGACGGATTGTCTGGCTCGTGCAGATAGGTCTTGAAACGACCTGTCCTCCGATCGAAACGGCTCAGTCCGGCGCCGTATGTTCCGACCCACAGACCGCCCACGCGATCTTCAGTGATCGCGATTACATCGCTCGACAGTCCTTGTCCGGGAGGTTGGTACGAAGTAGATTCTCCAGACCTTCGATTGATGCGATTTAACGCTCCTATTGTCGCCATCCACAAAACGTGATCGTGGTCTTCGTAGACAGCACCTACGATTTTTTCGCCGTGACTGCGGGGACTGCTTCGAGTAACTCGTAGAGGCACGAACGGTGGCCTTTCAGAACGGAAAAAGTTGGGCTCGCTTGCGTACAAGCCCACCCAAACATTTCCTTCTCGGTCCCCGCACAGATACATCACACGGTCTTCTGTAATGCTCTCAGGATTCTCTGGATAGTTCCGATACCGAATGAAAACGCCATGCTCCCTGTCGAATTTCAACAACCCTCCCCCAAGACTTGCTAGCCAGAGAGTTTTATTGTTATCTTCAATTGCTGCTGTGAATCCAGCGGGTAATTCCTCGCCAGACTTCCTGTCATAGATTGAATAAGGAATTAGGCTATTTGTGGATCGGTCCAGAACAGTTAGTCCGCTTCCACTGCTATTCGTGACGTACGTAATCCAAAAGACGCCAAGGTGATCTTCATAGAACGAAATTAACCTTATACCCTCACTCAGGCGGACCCGCGAGAGAACTCTTCCACGCTCGCGATCAAACTCCTCTAGATTCTGACCGTCGGCTACCCAGAATCGGCCCGTCCTGTCTTCCAATGTATATCTGACCTGATTGCTGCCGAGGCTGGATGACTTTGAGGGATCGTGAACATAATGGACCATCTGACCCGTATCCGGGTTCAACCGAAACAAGCCACTTCCCGTTGCCAACCAAAGCATCCCGGTCTGATCCTGACTGATTTGGCTGACAGTGTTGGCAACTTCGCCGGCGTCGATACGATAGTGAGTGAAAGTTTCGTGAAGACTGTCAAACCTGTCCAGAAACTGATCGCAGCCCACCCAAAGCGATCCCGAACGATCCTTAAATAACGAGTGGATATAAACACAGCT
>JABCYV010000267.1 GCA_013290025.1 Acidobacteriota bacterium | reverse complement strand
GATTAAGCCAGGCGTGATCGGCCACGTCGGGCAGCTGGATTGAGTGATCAGGGTCAATCATGAAAAAGGGCCACCCCTTGGATGGCCCTCTCGCCTGATTTGTCTGTTCTTAATGAGAAGAGGCAGCAGCAGCTGGTGCCGCTAATCCAACCACTCCTTGAATAAACGCCAAACCGTTCGGAGTGCCTAACCCCGTCATATTGTCCCAGCCAACGCCGGTGGTCAATGACGTGTCGGTTCCGAAGGTCAGTACGAACCAGCGAGTGCTGAACGGGCTGTTGTAAATTGCGCTGACGAAGTTCTTGGTTTTATACAAGGGCTGCGCCAGCGCCTTCGCGCTCTCAAAGACCGGTTTAAATGGTGGAAAGGAAATCACCCCGGTTACGTTGTCAGCCGAGCCGATTTGTTGGATATCGGTGATCGCGTCTGCGGGCAGTTGATAGAGCAGCGGTGCGGCCTGTCCCAGCGGCCCACCGGCGGCTTGGTTTGCCAGCGCCCACAAAGCAGAAAACGTGGGGCAGGCCAGACTGGTACCGCCGATCACGGTCACGAACTGTTGTCCACCTTGGGTGATGATGATTTCAACCCCGGTGAATGGGTCCGCGATGTAGGCAATGTCCGGAAGCTTGCGCTTACCTCCGCTCAAGCTCCTTTGGAATGATGGTTTGCTAAAGAAAGCACTGGTTCCTCCGCCCGAACCGAAATCGAAGCCCAAAAGCAGGGGAGGAACAACCGGCGGGTTGGGTGTGACATCGGCAATGCGTGTAAGGTTGTTGCCCCAACCGGTCTGGAACTTCATGGTCTTATCTTTGTTGATAAACAAGCTGGTACCGCCGACCGCAGTGGCGAACGGGGAATCCGCCGGGTTGGATACGGTGGCGGCGGGTAGCACTGTCGAGAAATCGCCGCTGTCTCCGGTGCTGAAGTTCGCGGAAACACCAAAGGCGGCCGCCAGTTCGTTTATGCTGTTCTCCACGCCGAGTTCAGCAGCAGGGGTTTGGTCTTCGAACCCTCCGTAGCTGTTGGAAATCACGTTGCCAAATGGCACGCCTCCATTTGGTCCCCCTCCTTCAGCGGCATAGAGGACAGCCTGATTGAGATTCGAACTAGTATTGTCGAAGGCTTGAAGGAGCAAAATGTTGGCATCAGGAGCAATCGCATGAGCCCATTCCACATCGAGCGTGGTTTCAACGTCCCAGCCGGCGGGACTGCAACCCTCGGCCGGAGTACAGCCGGTCGGCCCGCCGATCTTGACGATTTTGAAATTCGAGCTGGTGAGCGCGGGCAGGTGATAAAGCTGGGAGAACGTGTTGGCGTCTTTGCCTATGGTCGGCGAGCCGTATGCATCTGCGATGACGATGGTTTGGCCCTTGCCGCGCCACTTTTTATAGATTGCGGGCAGCCCATAGGCGGTCTGGACTTCGGAAGGGCTATAACCGCAAGGTGGAAGATTTGGAACCTTGCTCGTGATGTCAGAACCGTAGCGGTTTCCAGTGTAGGTACCGGTTGGCCCACCGCCGGGCGTAACGAATGTTTCAGTTTCCGGGCTGCGGAAACAGTTCCGGCTAAAGAAGGAACCGTTGGGACCGGCCCCAGTCAGAGGAACGAACGGAAAGGGCGCGCCAGTCTCCGGATCGATCAGCCGCCTGGCATGCGATTTGTAGGTTAGATCGGTCAAACCCTGCACCGCCGATACCAAAGCACCCGCTGGTCCCTCAATCGTCGGATCGGCGATGTTCCCACGATGCAGTTCTCCCCGAACGCTGTAGCGGTTGATCTGTACCTGAAACGCCTTCTGGACATCGGCAATCTTGCCTCGCGCCGTGAGGAAGTGGTTGTCGCGGTCGATCGCGGAAACTTTCAGGTTGTGCGCTTCAAGAAAATTATGCACGGTCATCGCATCTTCCGCTGTCGGGGCGAATTTCGCTGTGTACTCGTCGTGGGTGAGCCAGTGATGATAGTTGGGCGAATCCTTCTGATACAGCTGCTGAACCAGGCTATCCAGGTCAGCCTTGTTGCGCTGGTTTAACCAGACTGTCACGCTGATCGGCCTGGCTGACTCTTCAGGCCCGAGGTCTTGTGCGTCCGCGCCAAACCGGGGCGTGTTGTTGGCGATCGCGTGTCTGCTGGCGCTCGATTGAGAAAAACCAGATCCGATTAGCAGCAAAACAGCCAACAGAGTGGGCACTATTGAGCTCATCTTCATGGGAGCAGTTTGAATCGACATAGGTTCTCCTTGGGAGGGGTCGTGTGGTGCGTTTCCTGCTGTGGCTGGCAGGCTGCTTTGGCAGGATAGGCGCGCAAGTCTGTCACTTGGGACTGACAGTGTCAAGCGGAACAATGGACATTAAAGGGTGGTGAAAATGCACTCGCCCAGGTTAACGGCGGTGCATATTTACTGGTGTGTTAGGCTGGCTGCTGATAGAGCCCGATCACATTTCCCGCCGGGTCGCGAAACCTCGCAGTGATCTCGGGCGCGTCAGCGCCGATGGGCTGCAGCATCTGGCCCTTGTTGGCAACGACCACGTCAAGAGTGGCCGCGACACTGTTGCTGCGCGTGGACAGCCAATAACCCAGGTGCCGCTTACCTCTCCGGTCGGATCGTCGAATGCAACGCTGCCATCACCGCGTTCACCGCGTTTCCGAATGTTCCAACCAAAGACCTGCTTGTAGAAGTCGGAAGAGCGCGCAATGTCGGTGGCGGGCATCTCGATGTAGCAGATCTTGCCGTTCGCAAGCGTGCGAGGCATTGGCTTCTCTCCGAGTGGTGTGATTCTAACGGTGCAGCCGTGACCAAGGCAATCTGCACTAGCAGGTCTTTCGTCGCCCGAAATCTCTGAACCTCAGCTTGCTGCGGAGTCCGCGCATGCTAGACGGTTGTTTCCAGCGCCGACCAACCCCTAGAGCGGCAGCCAACGGATCGCGGATGTCTATCGAGGAGCGTGTAAGAGTCTCAGGCTCGGCTGACTAAGAAATGACCTTCCGCGACGCTTCGTTTGGTGCCTCACGTGCAACAGTAAGATTCAACTCTGCTCGTCTGGATCTTGCAGGCGAGTCAGTTGAAAGGCAGGCCCTCCCCCAAATGAAACATCTGACGCTTTTATGCGTGGACGACGACCCTCGCATCTGTGACCTCTACGAGGCGCTGCTCGGTAGTCACGGATATGAGGTGCTCGTCGCCAGCAGCGGATGTCAGGCGCTCAAGCTGTTTCATTCCAACCAGGATATCGACGCCGTTATCTCGGATTATGAAATGCCCGGGATGAACGGCGTCGAACTGGCGGCTAAGTTAAAGCTTTGTAATCCAACGATTCCTGTGATCATGATCTCAGGCTACGATCTGCCTTTTGGCGAGATGACGCCCTTTGTGGATGCGGCAGTAGCCAAAGGTGCGTCCCTGGAAAAGATCCTCGGCTGTATCGAAGCCTTGCTGGGTATACGGGCGGGCGAACCGATTGCGATTCCCTCAGCCAACTACGCGTCTTTGGGATCTACGCTGATCGGGCTCGCAACCGCTGGGTTCTTTCTAATGAGACTTTAGTTAGAACTGCCGACATATCGGCACTGACGCCGATTAGTCGGCCTTCAGAAAAAGCGCGGCCAACGGTGGCAGAGTCAAACTGACGGAGTAAGGACGTCCATGGGTAGGTTTTGCCTGAGCCATGACGCCGCCTAAATTCCCCCATCCACTGCCACCGTATTCCCGTGCATCGCTATTGAGAAGCTCCCGCCAGAAACCGCCCGACGGAACTCCCACCCGGTAGTTTTCGCGCGGCAAGGGAGTGAAGTTGCAGACTACCAATATCGTGTCTTTCGCGGACTTTGATCTCCGCAGCAGGGAAATGACGCTGGCCGCCGTATCGTTGCAGTCCACCCACTCGAATCCGGCGGGATCAGTATCGAGTTCATGTAAGGCAGTTTGCTCTGCGTAGATCCGGTTCAACTCCGCCAACCAGGTCTGGACTCCGCGGTGCACCGGATACTGCAGCACGTGCCACTCCAGGCTGGTGTCATGGGCCCACTCGCGGACCTGTCCAAACTCGTCCCCCATAAAGAGAAGCTTTTTTCCTGACTGAGCGTACATGTAGCCAAAGAGCAAACGCAGATTGGCAAACTTCTGCCACTCGTCGCCCGGCATCTTGCCGATGAGCGAACCTTTGCCGTGGACCACTTCGTCATGGGAGAGCGGAAGCACGAAGTTTTCCGTGAAGCCATAAAGCATGCGGAAAGTGAGCTGGTTGTGGTGGTAGCGGCGATGGATGGGATCGTGCGAGAAGTAGCTCAGCGTGTCGTGCATCCAGCCCATATCCCACTTCATGCCAAAGCCCAGTCCGCCCAGGTAGGTTGGCCGGGACACCATAGGCCAGGCAGTGGATTCTTCCGCAATGGTCTGGACGCCCGGATATTCCTTGTAGACTTCCGCGTTGAAGCGCCGCAGGAAATCGATAGCTTCTAGATTTTCGCGCCCCCCGAACTGGTTGGGCAACCACTCACCGTGCTTGCGGGAGTAGTCGAGGTAGAGCATGGACGCCACCGCGTCCACGCGCAATCCGTCAGCGTGATATTTGTCCAGCCAGAACAAACCACTCGAGTACAGAAAACTGCGGACTTCGTTGCGGCCGTAGTTGAAGATATGAGTCTTCCAGTCGGGATGAAAACCCTTGCGCGAATCGGCGTGCTCGTAGAGATGCGTACCGTCGAAATACGCCAGCCCGTGCGCGTCAGAAGGGAAGTGCGATGGCACCCAGTCGAGGATCACGCCGATGCCGTGCTGGTGCAGGTAGTCCACCAGATACATGAAATCTTGCGGAGTACCATAACGCGCGGTGGGGGCAAAGTAGCCTGTGGTTTGGTATCCCCAGGAGCCGTAGAACGGATGCTCCATTATCGGCAGGAGCTCGACATGGGTGAAGTGCATGCGCTGCACATAGTCCGCCAGGCGTGGCGCAGTTTCGCGATAGGTAAGCGGACGGTTGTGTTCTTCCGGAACGCGCATCCATGAGCCGAGGTGAACTTCATAAATGGAGATTGGCGACTGCAGGGAGTTTTTCTTGGCCCTCTCTTCCATCCAGTTCCGATCGGCCCAATCATATTGCAAGTCCCAAATGACAGATGCAGTGCGCGGCGGTTTCTCATGAAAAAACCCGAAAGGATCAGCCTTGTCGCCGATGTATCCATGTTGCCGCGAAACGATATGAAACTTATAGAGCCCGCCTTTGCCAGATCCGGGCACAAATGCTTCCCAGATACCCGAATTACCGCGAGCATTCAGCTGGTGCGAGTGGGGGTTCCATTCATTGAAACTTCCCATGACTGACACTTCACGTGCGTTCGGCGCCCACACACTGAAGCTTGTACCCGGCTGTCCCCCGGCGGTTGTGATGTGCGCCCCTAGCTTGTCGTAAATCCGATAATGGCTGCCTTCGTTGAAGAGGTAGATATCCTGATCGGTCAGCAAGCTAACGCTTGAACGTGAACTGGCGGCGACGGTTTGTGTTGTATTTGTCATTCTGTCGGAAGCGCTGGACGCCTTAAGTGTACCGGAAGGCCAGGTTTTGAGATGGTGATGTGCAACCTGAGGGTTTCCTCAGGGAGGACTGGCCCAGTTTTTCTTTTCTGATCTTACTCACGAGGATGCCCTGCCTTTGTCTCTCCCGTTTTTGGAGAGACAATGCGGGGATTTTCGATTCTGGTCGATCCGTTCGACAACCTTCTCGCATGGCACTTTTTCGATAGACGATTGCCGCAAGATCTACCGAACATCTACGCGAACCTTCTGAATGGCATTGTTCCCATAGCCGAGCCGATTCCACTCTGGCGAATCGGGCTGTGTTCGGCTTGCCATATCCGTCGCCCGGGCGGAAATCAATATGGAACCAGGCCGCTCAAGGCGGGCGATAAGCTCCCACCCCTGCCAGCTGTGCCGCCTCCGTTCGCCAACTAAGCGGGCGTCTTGCCAGGGACCACCGCCAATTCTGACTTCAACCCGGGTGATAGGTGCCGCTCCGGACCATGCAACGCCGCGAATCGGCAGGTCGCCCTGCTCGACTTCGCTG
>JABCYV010000266.1 GCA_013290025.1 Acidobacteriota bacterium | reverse complement strand
CTACCTCCTACCAAAAACGCTTACATTCGACTTGGATCAGCCTTATTCTTCCAAGGCCGCTCGAACGCTTTCCACAAGGATCGTGCAATCAAAAGGCTTGACCATGAACTTCACTGCACCGCCTCGCATTGCTTGCAACCGCATGTTTTCGTCCCCGTGTGCAGTAATAAAAATCGTCGGTATGGGGCAGCGATCAGCATTCAACTTAGCCTGCAGGTCCAGCCCAGACATCCCTGGCATACGGATATCGGAGATTAGGCAGCCGGTTTCCTGTTGCTGGCCAGAGTTCAAGAACTCTTCGGCGGAGGCAAAGGATTGCACCGTAAAACCTTCCGATTTCAGCAAACGTCGCACGGCGACTCGATACGATTCGTCGTCTTCAATAACAGCAACCATTCTTTTCTTCCTCTCCCTAGCCATACGTGTACAGGATTGATGCGTTGTCCGCAAAAAACAATTATTGTTTGCGATAGGGACACCTATGTGTATGTATAAGGGAGTTTGTAATCCTGGCGGACGGGTCGGGAGAGGTCTTCAGGGATGTGCGCTCGTCATCGTCGAAAGCTTAAGCTTTTCCGCCATTCTTCCCAATTCAGCGGGGGAATTAGCCTGCATCTTGTGCATCACCTGGCCGCGGTGCACTGTCGCGGTAATTTCGCTGGTACCCAGTGTCGCGGCGATCTGTTTCGTGAGCATACCGGAAACGAGGAGACGCATGACCTCGCGCTCACGCGCAGTCAACTTTGCGTAACGCTCCTTCAACTGCGCAATCTCGTTCTGCTCTTGTCTCGTCTCGACACTCTTTTTCAGAGCTTGCTGAATCGCATCGATCAGATCCTGATCGCGGAATGGCTTTGTCAGAAATTCCACCGCTCCAGACTTCATTGCTTTGACAGTCATGGGAATGTCTCCATGGCCGGTGATGAAAATGATGGGGATCTCGATCCCCGCCTCATTTAATTTGCTTTGGAGGTCTAGTCCACTCATTCCAGGGAGTCGCACATCAAGCACGAGGCAACTGGGACCATCTGGAAGCTTGTGGTGCAGGAAATCTTTGGGCGTGGCGAATGACTCGGAATGCAAACCAACCGTCTTCAATAGTCGCTGCATGGCCGCTCGCATGCGGGAATCATCGTCGATTATGAGCACGGTAGGTTGATCGGAGAAAGTCATGCGGAAACAGCCGTTCTGATGGGTAGTGTGAAGTGAAAGGTTGTGCCTTGTTCAGGGTTTGCGACGGCCCACACGCGCCCACCATGCGATTCCACGATGGAGCGAGTGATTGCCAGTCCCAAACCTGTACCTTGAGGTTTGGTCGTAAAGAATGCACTAAAGATCTGGTCTGCTTTTTCAGGTGGTAAGCCCACCCCGCTATCTGTGACCGAAATCAGCAATTGACCATCTTTTCCCAACTGCGACTTGATGATCAGTTCCCCGCCGTTCTCCCTCATCGCCTCGATACCATTGAGCATGAGGTTCATGAATGCCTGCTGCAGTTGCACACGATCGGCTGTGGTTTTCGGTAGTTCCTCTGCTAGATCCGTGCGCAGCGAAACTGCATACCGGTGGGACTCGCCTCGCAGCAGTAGGACCATCTCTCTGATGATTTCGTTTACGTCGACTATGTCCAAGTGTGAGGAATCCTTTCGGTACAGTGAACGGACACGGTCGATGATTTGGGCTGCATGCTTAGCGTCCCTGGCCATTTCCAATGCAGCTTCTCGTGCTTCCGATACATCAGGCTGATCGCGATCAAGAAATCGCGCGCAGGCTTCAGCGTTTGTCACCGCCGCGCCAATTGGCTGCTTGATGTCGTGTGCAAGCGAGGTGGTCAATTCGCCCAGTGTGTTCACGCGATTTACGTGAGCAAGGTCTGCTTGAAGCTGTTCGGCGCGTTTGCGATCCTCGATGTCGGTCGAGATACCGTACCACTTGATGACCTTGCCTCTCCCATCCCGCAGCGGCACGGCGCGAGTCACAAACCAACGATATTGCCCATCCACCGCCCGCCGATAGCGCACCTCGCTCTCGAAGGGTTGACCGCTTGCCAGAGAGGCGCGCCAGCCATCTGAATGTCGCTCAAAGTCTTCCGGATGAACCGCGGCTTCCCAGCCTGAGCCGATCGTCTTCTCGGTGGACAACCCCGTGTATTCCTCCCAGTGGCGGTTGACAAAATCCACGTATCCGTCGGCCAGAGCGGTCCAGGCAAATGTCGGCATTGTTTCAATCACATCGCGAAGCTTCTTTTCTTGACGCCGGAGTTGCCGAACGCGGAGGCGATAGGCTGCCCAAAGCACTCCGAGGAAAACGGCCACACAAAGCGCACGGAACCAGTTCGTTTGGTAATACGCCGGGGAAATAGAAAAATCTAGGAATGCGCCTTCCTCATTCCACACGCCGCTGTTGTTGGCTGCGGTCACGCGAAAAACATAATCTCCCGGCGGCAGGTTTGAGTATTGCGCCTCGCGGTCGTTGGCGACCTCCCGCCAGTTGCGATCCTGCCCTTCGAGTTGGTAACGGAATTGAACTTTTTCCGGTGCGACAAAACTGAGGGCAGTGTAATCAATCTTAAAATCGCGGATTTGGGGTGGGAGGCGTATTCCGTTCGACGCGTCGTAGGTCTTGCCATTCGCGGTGATTCGCTCGATGTGCACTGGTGGCGGAATCTTGTTACTCGGAAGATGCTGCGGATCAATTACGCTCGCGCCCCCCGAGAGTCCTTGGAACCAGATTTTCCCGTCTGAGGACCAGATCACTTGGGAGCCTGCAAGAAATGCTATGGGCGCATTCGGCACTCCGTCGGAGCTGTCGAAAACTGTCGGCCGGATCTTTCGTCGAGAGTCGGTGGCCCACGCTTCCAATTCGCTGCGCACTATGCGAACCAGACCGCATGTCATGTTGAGCCAGAACGAGCGGTTCACGTCTTGCGTGATCCAATGAATCGCGTCGCAGGGCAGGCCATTCTTGCTTGTCAGTGTTAGAACCCGGCCATTCTTGATTCGGCTTAAGCCACCTTCCGTTGCCGCCCAAACGGTATCATCGGTCTCGATGTGCAGCGCGCTGACCCTGCCATTGCCGAGCCCTTCCGCGCGTCCGTAGGTCTTTTTGATCCGACCGTCGCTGAAATACGCTACTCCCCCTCCATTAAATCCAAGCCACAGCCCGCCAGTCGAGCGATCAACCGCTAAAGACTGCGCACCGTCCCTGTGCCCGATGCCGGCCCAAGAGATTTTCTGAAGAGTTCCGTCCTTTGATAACCGCAGCAGACCTTGATCTTCGTTCGCGATCCAGAGATCGCCTTGTCTGTCCTGGGCAACGGAAGATACAACGCCCCCCGGAACGCCTCTTATCGACACAAACTGGCCATTCTCCATGTAGCCGAACGCGTATGGCGTCGATACTAAAGTTCGGCCAGCATCGTCCGCAAACACATGCACGGGTATATGATCTGGCAACCCACGATTGGCCACGTAGCGCACGCCAACCCATACAGTCGTTGATTGTGATTTGTGATCGTCGGCTCTACCGTAGATCGTCACTTCTCCGTGATTCCACATCCTCAAACCATCTTTGGTGCCCATCCATATGCTCCCATCTCTGCCCGCCACCACCGAGCCCCACCCGGGGGTAGTTCCCAGGCCTTCGTGTTGGGCGTACGTCGCGACCGCGTAGTTGCGAAAACGATCGAGTCCGCCCAAGGTAGCGACCCAAACATCACCTTCGCGATCTTCGAAGAGCGAGGTAACGAGATCGCCGGAGAGTCCATCAGCCTGCGAAAATACGTCGGCGCGTCCCTGATGGAGATGCACAACTCCGGCTCCCGAGGTTCCAACCCAGACGCCGCCATCGCGGTCCCGGAGAAGCACTACGCCATCGAAGTTGCGGGCAGGAGCGGGGTACGGATGCTGCGTTTCCAGTTTCCCGCCCCCGAATCGAGCGAGCCTTCCCGGCAAAGGAATCAAAAGAGTTCCATCGCCGGCCTCACCCAGGTTCTGTACTGAGGACGTTCCAAATGGCATGTGATAGAACGTGGGAGGGCCGGGCCTCCATCGCCAAACTCCGTCACGCCCCACCACCCAGAGCACGTCGTGACTATCTTCATACAGGCCATTTGCTCCGTTACCGAGAGCGCCGTCCGATCCATAGCAGTGAACATTTGTTCCATCAATCGCGCAGAGCTTTCCAGGCGGCGCCAACGAGTAGCTGCCGACCCAAACCGTTGCGTTGCGATCCTCAAGAATCGAAGAAATGACCAAGCCAGCAAGGTCCGGGTACCGAGTGAGTTTGCCATCTCTCCAGCTCGCCAAGCCTTCCATTGTGCCGATCCAGAGAGTGCGGTCGCGGGCGACATGGAGGCACACGATAAAGTTGCTGGGAAGTTGTTCGCCAGTCAACGGAGGTTGCCAATGGTCGACGCGGACGCCGTCGAACCGAAACAACCCGAAGCCAGTGCCAAGCCATATGTAGCCGTCTGGCGTCTGCGCAATTGACCTGATGTAGCCTTGCGTGAAACCCTCGCGAACCTGCCACGCCGTGTGCGCGTATTGACTCACGTCGAGTGAAGGGTCTAAGGCAAGTGCGGAAGGACACAAGAGTGGCAGGCCTAAACCGCCGACGACGAAAGCCGCCGCGATTTTAACCCGTGCTTTCTCGTACGCTGGCATCAGTGGCAACACATTCCAGCCCGATTACGCTTTCAGATACAAGTGTGTACTACTCCCAGAGAATATATAACTGCCTATACCGTCCCGCCATATATGTTAGGTCTTCACGGTTTGAAAACGCACTGGTCAGGACCGCAGACCCAAAACTGCGCCTCTGTGAGGTTCTTGTCGTTCTCTAATTCCGAATCAGAAGCTGAACTTCAGCGCAAACTGAATCTGGCGTGAAGTGCCGGCACCCAAAGTGCTTCCGAGAGTATTGAAGATTTCTCCGAAGCCCGGGGTGCCGAACGTGGTGTCCGGCTGAGCGAACGCCGGATGGTTAAAGATATTGAAGAATTCGGCGCGGAACTCGAGGTTACGCGATTCGCCGAGTTTTGTTTCCTTTAGCACGGAGACGTCCACGTTGCGGAAATTAGGCCCGTAGATGGTATTGCGGCCGCAATTGCCAAATGTCCCGGCGGCCGGCATGGAGAACGCCGCCGGGTTGAGCCAGTCGCTAATGGTCTGTGGATGCGCATAAGGATCAATGCCAGCGACACAGTCCGGCCGCTGGTTGATGAAATCTCCGTTCCCGAAGGTGTTCGTCCCGATGTAGACGGTATCGGCGACGCCTGTGCGCAAAATTCCCAGCGCGGAGACGCGCCAGCCCGACGCCAGTTTGCTGCCGAGGCCCAAGCCGAGGAAGCGATGTCCTTTACCGAGCGGCACGTCATAGAGCAGGTTGAATGCAAAGTTCTGCCGCACATCGCCAGAACCGTTGCCTCGCTCGGCTTTTGTATTGTTGAGGTTCTGGGGATCGGAAGCAGCGACACTCGGGTCCTCGACGTCGTCAAACGCGTGGCCTAAGCTGTAGTTTGCCTGGAAGCTCAAACCGGCCTTGCCCGCGCGGCGAATAAAGGAGAGCTGCAGAGCGTTGTAAGAGCTGAAGCCCGAGTTGGTCTGGAGCGTGATGTTGCCGAAATTCGGGTTCGGACGAGCTCCGAGTTCGGGATCGAAGTAGTTGATGCCCGCTTCGCGCAACAGATTCACGCCATGGTTGCCGACGTAGGCGACCTGGAAGGACATGTTCTGCGATAACTGATCTGCGATACTCAGGTTCCACTGATTCGCGTAGGTGTCCGGCTTGTGCCACGAAAATCCCGTGACGTTTGGCGGAGGCGGTGCGGCTGCCTGCGAGAGGAACGGATCATAGGGATAGGACAGGTTCGGAATCTGCTGCTGCAAAAGCGTGACGTTGCCCGGCACGGTGTTTCCAGGAACAAACAGGCCCAAGCCCACCGGATAATCCTGGAAGTAAATTCCGTAACCGCTGCGGATCACGAATCGCGGCTTCGGAGACCAGGCGATACCGACGCGCGGACCGAAGTCTTTTTTATTGATCGCAAAGTACGGATCGCCTGGGGCCCCGAGTGT
>JABCYV010000265.1 GCA_013290025.1 Acidobacteriota bacterium | reverse complement strand
ATCCCGGGGTCCAAAGGAAACCGACCTCCGGTGCCAACACCCACGTACCAGGCACCCAGTAATAATCGCCGATATCGTAGTCGTAGGCCCAGTAGCCAGGCGTCCAGATGTAACCCTCGCCCGGGCAAAGCGGCTGCTCGTAGACCGGCAGGGCAGGCGGACCAAACGTTACGGAGACGCCGATCTGGGCGAACGATCCGCCCGACACGGCCAGTATCACGAGCACGAACCATAGCGAACGAACTTTGGGAATCATGCGCATTGGGCTTTCTCCTGTCCGGCTCATCCAAAGATTACTCTTACTCGGGGTTGGCTTGCGGCTGTGAGCAGCGTTGGATTGAGCGGCGCTCATCGTGAATCAAAAACCGACGACACAGTCTACGCTGTTCGGACTGCCAACACGAAATCTCTCAGATGAAACAGGCGGTTGAAGAGTTGTTCCCTTGCTCCCTCATTTAGAAAGCAAAGAGGTCCATGAAGCCTGCAAATCGTCAAATCAATGAGCCTGGTTAGAGTTGAAAACATGCTGATGTTCGAACGCCGGCGGCTTGCACTGGGAGCGCGCCACACGAAAACAGATCCCTGCGGGGCAAAGCCGCTACCTCTCGTGCGTATCGGGATACACAATCATCGCAGCGCAACTTGCAACAAGTTGTGCTTCTTGTCGCTCGTTATCTGAAGGGTGTTCTCGCTATTCGCGGCAAAGGTTCCCGCGACGGTCTTGGAGTGGTCGTACGAGTCGGAGGTGGATTGGACACGTACTCTTACCTCGTGCTTACCCGCGGGAATCCACACCGAGTCGGATTCATTGCCTTGAACTCTTCGAAAAACAAGCCCATGACTCTTCTTTTCGCCTTGCAAGGTTTGGCTGTAAACCAATCGGCTGTCGGACCAAATTGAAATCTCGGCCTTGGCGAAATCGTGGACAACCTCTATCCGCAGCTTTGTAGTGTCTGGGCTCTTGGCTAGCTGATGTCGAGGCCGTGGGGACACGCCAAGTGCAGCCAGAGCGTTCGTGGTCACCGGTGGAGTGAGCGTTGTGGTGACCGATGGAGTGAGCGTTGTGGTGACCGGGCGCGGTACCGTAACAATCGTACGTGACGCAAAGAAAAATACGATCCCCGCAATCAGTACAAAAACCGGCGCAAAAACGCTCCATGGCGCCCGCAACCATCGCGTCACCTCTGCCGGGGAGAGTCGGAACCGCTTCCGAGGACGGAGAATCCCGCGGCCAGGAACGGCGCCTTGCAAGTTTTTCTGAGTGCCGTACAAAGCTGTGTTTTGTCGCAATTTCTCGATGGCAAGAGCCATTTCGAGGCCGGTCTGGTAACGCTCGGCAGGATTCTTTGCCATGGCGCACGCGACCATCTGCGCAAGTTCCGGCGGAAAGTCCGAATCGAACGCCGTCACTGAAACCGGCTCGTGGTGGACTACTTTGAAGCAGACCGTCGTCGCGCTGTTGCCCTGAAAGGGCCTGTGGCCGGTGAGCATGGTGTATAGAATCACGCCCAGGGAAAACAAGTCGGAACGAGCATCTACGCCTTCTCCGCGCAACTGTTCCGGAGCCATGAAGGCCGGGCTGCCCAGGACCTGACCCGGAAGAGTCATGTGCGCCTGATTCAATTTCGCAATCCCAAAATCGGCGATTTTAGCCTTGCCGCTAGCCGTCAGAAGTATGTTCGCAGGCTTGATGTCGCGATGCACGACGCCTTGAGAGTGAGCGTAATCGAGAGCCTCAGCTAGCTCTTGTGCGAGTTCGAGCGCCGGTTTGAGGGGCAGCTTTTTGTTTTCCCCGGAGAGCAAGGTGTGCAGCGACTGCCCGGTTACGTATTCCATAACGATGTAAGGGGAGCGAGTTTCCGTCTCCTCGCCTACATCGAACACGGTGACAATGCCGGGGTGCGACAACCGCCCCGCCGCCTGAGCTTCTGTAAAAAACCGCTCCCGATACTCGGCTTCTTCTTCAGGATCCAGTCCGGCTAACGAGATTGTCTTGATGGCGACTATTCGATCGATCTTAGGGTCGCGGGCGCGGCACACAATGCCCATGGCGCCGCGCCCAATTTCGGCGTCGATCTCATATCGGCCCAGGCGTGTGCCTACCCGCGTAGTCATCGTTTCGGTTTCTAGTTTCGAGTTCTGGGAGAGCCAACTTAAATGTTAGATCGTTTCTGTGGCCGGGTATGTGTCGCAAACGACACTTCCTATTACGTCCGTAATGTCGAGGGGTGACTATCGGGGGATCGTTTTCGCTCTTGCGGGGCACTACAACCTCATCGCACGCGAGATCACGCGCAAAATTAAGAAGCCCCGCGCATCCTGGGGAGAGGATACCGGGGCGAATGGGTAACATGTTCGGATGGTTCGATAATAGGGATGACGTAGGGCGGCACGGAATACAGTAATCGCTGTAGAAAGCCTGATTACGCACTGTAGGCGACCTGGCTCGGCCGATTGGGCATGGCGTTGAACTTTTTTGGACATCCGCAGTTTGTTCGACCGGTCATGTCGAATTTTGCACTTTTTGACGGGCAACAATAGCCCCGTGTGCAGAGCGGCTACAGTGTTACCCGTAGCGCAGAATTTCTCGATTTTTCCCCAAAATCTTCCTACTTTTCAAATTAGTTCCGACATCCCGGACGGCAAACACAAGAGGATGAGCATGGCATCTCATTTGCTCAACCAACCGGCTGAGAGTCCGGGAGGATTTATGCTAAATATGTACACGGACACGATCGGTGACATGGCGGTCGTCGAATGCGAAGGCAGTATTGCTCGAAGCGATGAGGCCACCAGGCTACGGGAAACCGTCACTTCGTATACTCATGCCCACGTCATCATCATCGACCTCTCGGAAGTCAACTACACCGAAAACACCGGACTGGCGGTGCTGGCATTCCTCCAGAGATGGGCTCGTGAAAATGAAATCCAGCTGAAACTCTTTAACCCCTCCGCTTTCGTGCGGCATCAACTGAAATGCGCGGGGGAAACCTTGCAATTTGAATTCGCCTCGCTACAAGAGGCGATGGCGCTGCTCACGCAAGCTGACCCTCAAATGCACTGGCTACAGAAGGGCAGCGAGCTTCGACACTCAGCAGCCTAGGGCACCAAGCGATTTGGGAGTCAGTCGAGCCTAATGGGAAGCGTTCTCGGGCTTTCGGCTGCGTGGCTTGAGTTACTCTCTACCTTCGAGCCCTGTCTCCTACTCAGCCCGTCACAATGTTGTACGGAAGAACGCTCATCAGAGTAGTGATGTCTCTGTGGGCTGAGCGGGACCGGGAACGACTCCGCGGGGGGGTTAGGAAGCCGCACTTGTTCCCTTTTGCGCTTTCCCTCGGTGCGTGATCCGTTTTGAAAGGAGGACCTTGGCTCTTTTCAGTTCTGCCCGCCGCTCGGCCGTCAGCCCTCGACCCGCCCGGTTTATGAAGTAAGTGAGCATTCGCATGCCGGACCCTGGGCCTTTGGGCGACACTTTCTTCGAAGCCAGAAACCTGGAGATGGTGGTAGCACTCTTGGTAAATAATCCCGCAGGAGGGTGAGTGGAGTCGGTCTTCACACTTGCTACCCATCGCTTTTTCTTGTCTGGCACGCGTTGACTTGTCATGACCATCCTTTTTGCGGCTTGAGATGCATTCTCGCCAACGGCGATGCATTCCTTCCTCACAGTCAGCCGAAATGCTCCATATGCGATGGCAACTGTCCATTCTTCCTCGATTTTGCGCGCAGGCGACACTGAGTCTCGTCGCCAGCAGATGCGCGCTTTCGTAAACGACCTTAAGCAAGTTGCCCGATTGGCAACAAAAAAACAAGCCGCATAGACGCTGGACACACAATCGCTGGGGGAGAGCGTCGAGCCCGGTTCAGACTACAGTAAACAGTTGGCAAGACTACAGAACCTATTCGATTCCGTCATGATTGCGACGCGATCTACGTTACTTCGCAAGGAGGTTCGTATGCCGGAAAAGGAAACTATCGAGCGCGCTCAGGAAGATGCCCGGGAAGGTAAGTCACCCAGCACGCAGGCGGGAGAATTCGTGCGAGAAGAGATGCATCACGTGCGAGAGGGTAAGCACGGCGCCGCCTCAACCAAGCAAGCCATCGCGATTGGACTTTCAAAAGCGCGCCGCTCGGGCGTCAAATTGGCTGCGCCTCGCAGAGACAAGGCTTCCGCAAAAACCAGGCAGCAGGCCAGCCGTGACTATCGCAAAGGGCAGAATAAATCGGCTCGCAAGACCTCCAGCACGCGTTCTCGCGCGACCCGCACCGCGCTCAAGAAAAAAGGGCACAGCGCCGCCTCAAGCCAATCTCTCTCCAGGCAGGCGCGAAGCGCCGCCCGTAAAAGAGGCGCTGCCGCCCGCCACCTTGCCGCGATGAAGGCAGTCCGCACCAAGAAAGGCGGAGGCAGCCATACCACGCGGAAGGCGGCCTAGCACCGCACGCCACAAGTTAAAGATGGTCGTGCAACGAAAACCGCTGGCTTCAGCTACACCGGACAATTACGCGGCGGCATTCGTAGGTATCGCGAGGCAAGCCCTCAAGGCCTGGAGCGAGAAAAGAGCATTGTCCAGCGCTTGCCGTTCTTGAGCGTCGCACCCAGGTTCTTCGAGCAGTTGGCGTCTACGCAGTCTAATCGCACGTTGTGCTTCGGAAATTTTCTCTGAAATCCTCGTCTTGTCGCTCTCAAACAAGACAGCTATGTACAGCTCTTTCCAGTTCTGGTTTCGTTCGGATAAAGAACTATGGCGCATAGTTCGTCCTCCGCACTCAGCTCTCGAATCGGGCGCTTATGAGAACGATTCCAGATCACCAAAGCGAATGGCACAATCAGGTAAATGCTGCATTTACTTCGCGGTAAACAGCATGTCAACTGCGAGGAATCAGATCGAGCGCGAATTCGGGCTATTGATTGCGGGCGCGACTGTTTTCCTCGATTAGGAGAGCTACGGGAAAGTCCTCAAACAATGTGGAGGCCGGGACAAATGTGCTTCCCTCGGATCTGTCAGGCACAATGGTTTCCAGACTGAGCGCGTTGCGGTAGGTTCGTATGTCGCTGCTAAAGCATAGTTCCACCTGAGTATCTTTCCAAACCGCCGGATCAAGCGGAGATGCTGTGGTGTCCTTGAGTAATTGAGCACACAAGCGTGGCACTGCCACGATGGCCGAAGTTTCTCCATGGCGCCGAGCAAAGGCGACGAGGTGCCGGACGTTCGCGCCATGGACGGCCAAAGGCAGGTACTCCCCATCCTGGAACAAGGATGGGTGGCGTTTTCGTAGGGTCAGGGTCTTCCAAGTCAAGTACGCCTTGACTCGCCCGTCGTTCCAATTTTCGGTCAGTTGTCGAACGCGGGACTTCAGACAGCCGCAGGTCTGAAGGCCAAACAGCTGCATCTCCTCAAGAACATGCTGGCGGAGCGCGTAGTCGACAGGCCGCCTATTATCAGGATCGACCAGGCTGAGGTCCCAGAGCTCGTTTCCCTGATAGATGTCGGCTACCCCTGGCACAGTAAGCTTGATGAGGGTTTGCGCCAGGCTGTTGAACATCCCCATTTTTGCGACATACTGCTGAAGTGGCAGGAAATCCTCGAGAAATTGATTGGAAATGCCGGGCGCAAGGATGGCCTCAACGAACGCGTTGACTGCCTCTTCGTAAGCGGTATTGGGATTTGCCCAACTGGTTTTCTCCTTCGCTTCCCTCACTGCTTTCAGCATGTACTGCTTGATTCGCTCGCAAAAGGACGGCGCCGTTGCAGAGGCTTCCTCAAGCGGCCAGGACCCGATAAGAGTCTGGTAGAGCAGATATTCGTCGTTTCGCGATGGCGCCTCGGCGCCAGCGACCACACTCTTCTTGTCCTGGTTCAACACCCTCCAATTACGCACTTTCTTGCGCCAGAGGGCTGGAATCTCCGAGAGCACATTGATGCGTGCGCGAACGTCCTCAGAACGCTTAGTATCGTGAGTCGACGTAGCCAGCATGCTGTGAGGCCAAGCCTTTGCCCGCTCTTGAATCTTGCCATGGAAAACCTCCAGAGCCACCCCGAACTTCTGCGGGTCTCCCCCGACTTCGTTGAGTGAGACCAGCCGGTGGTAGCGGTAAAAGCAGGTGTCCTCAAGTCCTTTTGCCATTACCGCACTGGTAAACT